>CAXTBQ010000008.1:0-53104 GCA_964242065.1 uncultured Terriglobus sp.
TTTGCACTGAGGAGGCGCGGCTACGGCCGCGCCTCTTTCTATGCAACGAAACTTCTCTGGTACCACTCCACCGTCCGTCGCATACCTTCCTCGAAGCTCACGCGCGGCTCGTAACCGAACGCCCGCCGGGCAGCACCGATATCAGCCAGCGAGTCACGCACATCGCCGCTGCGCGCTGGTCCATACTCCGGCTTGGTGTCGAGTTGCAGCGTGCGCGCAATCACCCGGTACGTCTCGTTGAGTGTGTACCGCCGGCCACAGGCCACGTTGAACACCTCTCCCGCAATCTTTGCCGCGGGTGCATCGGACGCCAGCAGATTTGCAAGCACGGCATTTTCCACGTAGGTAAAGTCCCTGCCCTGCTCGCCATCCCCAAAGATGACGGGCTGCTCTCTGCGCATCATCTGCAGGATCCATCGCGCCACAACGCCCGAGTAGGGCGAGTCCGGCACTTGGCGTGGGCCGAAGATATTGAAGTAGCGCAGCGACACGGTTTCCATACCGAAGACAGCGGCGTAGCTCCGCAGATACAGCTCACCGGCAAGCTTCTGAACGGCATAGGGCGAGAGAGGTTCCGGCCGCATGGTTTCCACGCGCGGGAAGCCGGGCTGGTTGCCGTAGGCAGAGCTTGAGGCGGCATACACCACGCGCCGCACACCTGCCGCGCGCGCCGCTTCCAGTAAAGCGAAGGTGCCGTCCATGTTGATGCGATGCGATGTCTCCGGGTCCTGCACGCTCCGCGGGACAGAAGGTAAAGCAGCCTGGTGAAAGATCACCTCCACCCCGGCACAGGCCCGGCGCAACGCATGAGGATCGAGCAACGAGCCTTCGACGAACTCCACAGAAGCGCCCAGGTGCGCGATGTTTTCGCGCCTTCCGGTCAGGAAGTTGTCCAACCCTTTGACGCGGTCGCCACGCTGCAGCAGGGCGTCCATCAGGTGCGAGCCAATGAACCCGGCGGCACCCGTTACCAGCACATTCTTCACGTCTGCCAGTATCGCAGGGTCACGGCGTGCTGGAGTTGCGCGGTGCGGCAATCGTAGTTTTCGGCACGGTCGCCGGACGGCAAGCACGCTGCCTTTTGGAAACTAGGATGTCAGACGTTCGCACCGGGACCAGCGGTCTCTGAGGAGAGTGGCGGCGGATAACACGGGCGGCGGATGACACGGGCGGCGGAGACAAGGACGCCTTCCCTCGCATGAGCAAACGTCAAGAGACAAGTGCAATGCAGCATCACATCACTTGCAGACGTCAGCGGAAGCACGGTGTGGGTGAGTTTAACCCGGACCACAACAGGCCTACAGCATGAGCGCCTTGCAGGCTTTTCTGCTTTACGATCCGGGCAGATCAACGCGGCGGGTGATGTGGTCGTGTATCCAGTGCGGATCCCACCATTCCTTGGCATCGATCTGGACGCCGTCCAACTGCATGGCGAAGTGGATGTGGTCGCCGCCTGCCATGCCGGTCATCCCGCTGAGCCCCATCACCTGACCGCGCTTGACGGAGTCACCGGCGTGCACCTGTATCTGGCTCATGTGGCCGTAGATGGTCTGCAGACCGTAGCCATGGTCTACCACAACACAGTTGCCGTAGATGCCGAGCGGAGCGGCGTGCACGACTACGCCATCGTTCGATGCCTGTACGCCCACGTGCTGGGTAACCGCCAGATCATAGCCCAGGTGAACCTGCTCATCAATTTTTTGGCCCTGGTACATGTAGCTGCGCACGTCTGCAAACGTGGCCTCGGCCGCGGAGTGCTCCTGGCGCATAAACGTCTGCGTCCATAGGAAGTGGTCGGCGGTTTTGTAGCGCAGGTCAGCCAGCGTCTTGTTGTTGGCACGCCGCATCTCGCTGTTAACCTTCTTGAAGCGCTCCACAGGTGAGCCCGAGCCGTTCGGATCCAGTTCCCCAAGAACCTTCTGCATAAACTGTTCCGTTACCTGGATTTGGTGTTGCCTGTAGACGGGCTGCTCGCGCTTTGGAAAAACAACGGTCAGCGGCGCTGTCACGTCATTACCGGCTGCATTCGCGGCATATACCACCGGAACGGTGCCGAGCGGCATGTTCCATGCAAACGCAAACAGCGAGAAGAAGCCCGGCTTTCCGCCCGGCAGGGGCCATGCACGAAACGTCTGATCCCCTACTCGTACTCCTGCGGAAGAGTAGGGTCCGGTCACGTTGAGCGTCGCAGCGTCTGCCATGCCCCGGTACAGGTAGTGTTGCTCCGCGTCTGTGCTCACGCTGGGTGGCTTTGTGTCGATCCTTACCTGCCTCTCCCAGTGCGCTGAGCGCGAGAAGGTGCCGCGGGATTTCGCATCCAGAATGAGCACGGCCTGCCCATCCTGCAGCTGCCGCGTGGTATCGGAACCAGCGGTAAAGGTAAATGCAGCGTCCTTGTCTACCGTGGGTGAGGCCAGTTGCCAAGCCTGGTATCGCACCCCGTTTTGCGCAACGGTCGCCCTGAGTTCGCTGACCCCTCGACTGCTCTGTACATGAACAGGCACCTTCGTCGCCTGCCCGATGATTGTTAGCGAGGCGGGTACCTGAATAATGGGTTTGCTGCCGCAGCCGACCAGAAGCAGTACCGCGGGGTGAAGGAGGAACAGTTTGCTGACTTGTTTGCGCACGCTTCGAGTCTATTCAGACACGACCGGCCAGAAAACCGTACGGAACCGCCTCGGGTACCGCCAATGCGCATCTCCGGGCAAAGTCTGGCGCATTTACCGCAACTGTCCACTTTTCCTGCGCGGGTAAAAGCGGTTAGGTACATGTTGCAACGACTGGCTAGGATCAGATGTGACACACCCCGTAGAGGCAGGTTGCGGCTAGAACAGCCGCTCTGCCCGCCGGATATTCCCGGCCGTGCCGATGTTGGCAAGCGTGAAGTTGAAACGGTAAGCGTTCTCGTTGCGGACACTGCCCAGTTCGTACTTGCGGTACTCCACGGCAAAGCCGCAGCAGTTCCAGTTATAGGCGAACTGAGCAGCACCGTACTGCGTCTGTACGGCACGCACCACGTGGGCCGTGGTGGACTGCGGCTGCACCGCTCGCAGGTCGAGCCCCACGTTGGCGGCGATGCTCAGGCCCAGCTTGGTCGGTGTGCCGTACCCCACCAGCAGCCTCAACTGCGAAAAATCTGAAGTGGCCGAGGTGATCGTGTCGGTCCCCGTGCCCGTACCGGTGGAAAAGCGTCCCGGCGCATCCAGCCGGGCATGGCTTACGCCGCCAAAGTAGTTGCCGCTGTGATAGTCCAGAAAGGTGTTGCTCTGGGTGAATTTGCCGGCGTGGGCATCGTAGTTCATGTCCCACTCCAGATCCATGTGGTCGGTGGCGCTGAGCTTCATCTGCGACACGATGGGCGAGGTGGCACGCTGATCCGTTAGAAAGGCCACGCCGCTCAGGCCCAACGTGGTATCAAGCACATTGCGGCGCCCATTAACGATGATTCCGCCAAATGTGGGGTCAAAGTAGGTGCGCTGCACCAGCTTCCAGCGCAGGGTTTCGCGTGCGCCGCCGCAGGTGCCGTCCGTCTCGCTGGGTGTCTCGTCGGGCGAGCACTCGCGTGTCTTGGTGGGGCGCAGGAATAGTCGCTGCACAAACCCATACTCCAGCTCGTTCTTGTTGCTGACGACGTCGTTCTCGTCAAAGCGCAGTGTGCGGGAGAAGTCGTCCACGCCGGTGGCATACCGGTAGTGCAGCTCCGGCTCAATGGTGTGCTTTGCCTGGCGGCCCAGCAGCCGGGAGAACACGCCGGTGTCAAAGGTGCGCTCCAGCACGGGCGCACGCATCTCGAACTCGGCCTCGGTCAGCAGGCGATTCAGACTTGCCGCGCGCTCGGTGGGTGGCGGGCCGGGCAGGTTGGTGGCGGCGCGGGAGTGCTGATACCACGTGTCGCGAAGTCCGACTGCCGGGCGAAATCGGAAGCCGCCTAGTGCAAACGGCAGTGAGAGGCGCGGGTGCACATCCACGCGGCTGACAAAGTCCGACGCAAAGCCGGTCTGCGCCGACGGCGTTCCCTGGGTGCGCTTGAGCGCGGTATATTGCCCTGTGGCGCTCCACAATAGAGGCGTGTTGCCCAGCCGCCGCTCCAGCACCTCGCCCTGCAGCAGCGGTGCGTGGAAGATACGGATCTGGTCGCCCGTGCGGACAATCTTCAGGCCCTGATAGCGGTCGAACTCGGCGGCAGCAACGTAGCCGTTCCGTGCGTGCGTGCCGTACGCGTACGAGGTAATGTCGGACGACACGGCCTGGTTGAAGTTGTCTGTGAACGCCTCACGGTAGATGTAGCTGCTCAGGTATTCGGCATTGGCGGCCACACGGGTGTGCTCGCCAAAGTCCTTGCGGCCATTGATCAGAGCGTCTTCGCCACCCTGGTTGATGTAGGTGGTTACCTGCTTGCCGGTGCTGTCGGTGGTGACCTGGTTGTAACCGCGGTCCAGCAGGCCAGAGTAGCGGAAGTTGGCAAAGTCCTGCCCGTTACCCCTGTAGCGGAACGTGGCGGACTGCTGCCAGCCGCGACTGGAGAAGTACTCCGCGCCCACCGTCAGGTCAGCCGAGCGGCCCAGAGGCATGTAGATCTGCTCGCCAATGACGATGCCCTTCTTGGATGAATTACCAATCACCGGGATAAGGAAGCCGCCCTGCCGTTCGCCTTCACCTGTGGGGTGCGTGACATAGGGCAGGAACAGGACGGGCAGGTTGAACAGGCGAAACGTGGTGCGCGTGGCGCGCGCCTTGCCGTCGCTCACGGCGAAGTGGTGCGAGACCAATTGCCAGTCTGGATGCGGCAACTGGCAACTGGTCACCGTGCCGTCAAAGATGTCGAATTGCGCCGGACCGCTCTTGACCACGCGCTTGCCGGTGAACAGGAAGGGGTTGTCTGTGGTGTAGACGTTGCCGCGCAGCGTGTTGCGCACACCAACAGAACCTTCCACGTCGTAGAAGCTGCCGGTTTCCGTGTGGATGTTCAGCGTGGCGCGGCTGGCGCGGATCGACTCCGTGTTGCTGGCACCATGGATGCGGATGTGTCCTGTAGCTTCCACGTTGCCCGTGGCGTCGTTGTAGGTGATGCGGTCGGCTTCCACGCTGTAGTCGCCGTACTGGATGTGGACCTCGCCTTCCAGCAGCATCAGGTCGCCGGTGCGGGACTGCCGATTGCTCTCCAGAACCACCTTGCGCCCGGCTGCTTCCGGCACCGGAACGGCCGCGGGATACCGATTGGTGGACGGCTCGTCCGGCAGATCAGCCGGAGGCGGTGGCGGCATTTGGCCCAGCGGAGTAGTCGCCTGCACAGAAGCGGCGGGCATGCTGTTCCCCGTTGCCTGCGGAGGTGCCTTGCTGGTTACCCTTTGTGCCATCGCAGACGCGCTGAACGCGGCTGCAAGCGTGATACACCAGCAAATAGGGCCGATCGAAATGCGCGCATCAGGCGTCCGGAACGCGTGATGAGGAAGCCCGAAACTCTGATTGTTTGTCACTGCCAGGTTCATTCTACGAAAGCGAGATACCTTTGAGCACCGCGAGCCCACTTCCCCTGCAGCCCCTGCCGCCCTCCAAGATCTCCCAGGCGGAAGCACACGCGCTGAAGCAGGAGGTGAGCAGCCTTTTGCTGGAGCATCGCCGCCGCAGACCGCGTGCCGCAGAGGCGCAGGCCGCACTGCCGATGGATGGCCTGCCCACGGGCCCGAAACGCCGCGTGGCGGACTCCGTGGCCGCACGCTTTGCGCAGAGTGTTTCCTACCGCGACTTTCTACAGGCCGAGGCGGAAGCTGCCATCGGCAAGGCAAAGGCCACGGCAGAGGTAGCGCGCCGCAACGCGCAGGCCGTGGTCGCAACGCAGCAGCAGTTGCTGGATGAAATCCAGCAGTGGAATTGCACAGACCATGCTCCACCGGCGCAGCCTACGGTGCTCGCCGGGCCGGCGGTCCAGGACCCTGTGCCTGCCCCGGCAGCAGTGGCAGCGCCGCTGTTGAGCCTGTCTGAGGCTCTGCAGCTGCAGGAAGACGCAGCAGAAGCCGCCGTTCCGATCCCAGCCAACCTTATCGAGTTTCCGCGCCAGCTTGTGGCTGCTCGGCGCGCGCGTCCACGTTTGGCCGAGGGCCCGCTGCGCGATCATGCAGACAGCACGCCCGAGCGCGCACAACTGCGCATCTTCGAAGTAGAAGCATCCGCCGTATGCACGGAACCCGCAGTCCCGACAGGTGTGCTGCCGGAGTGGCATACCATTCGCCTGGACGCGGGGGAGCCATCTCGAGTGATCGAGCGGCCGGACGCGCAAGTGTCGCTCGCCATGCCGGTGTACGCGGCCCGCCTTTCCACGCGCATCATGGCCGCGGCAGTGGACGGGTGCTGCATTGTTTCGGCCTTCCTGCTTGCCGTGGGTGTGGCAGCCTACGCGGCAGGCGAATTGCCGCAGGGCCTGTTTGCCGCCGGTGCCGCTGCGGGCACGCTCCTGCTATTCTCAGCGCTCTACTTCCTGCTCTTCTTCAGCTTGAACGAGGCCACGCCGGGCATGCGCTACGCGCGCGTGGGCCTGTGTACCTTCGGTGATGACAACCCATCCCGCAGCAGCATGCGCCGCCGTCTGTTTGCCGTGGTGCTGGCCGGGCTGCCGCTCGGATTGGGTTGGATATGGGCCGCTATGGACGAAGACGGTCTGGGCTGGCACGACCGTATCTCACGGATGTATCCGCGCGAATATTAGCCAACCGCGTCAGGCTTTCTGCTGCATGCTTCTACACCGATCGGCTTGCCATCCTGTAAGCGTAGGGAAGGGATTCTGCATTTCAGCCGGCCTCACTGACACGCTTAACGAGGGCAAGAGAGCCAAAGTGTTCGCGCACCGCGCGAACGGTGAGGCATCCGCGGCACACAGCATGCGTCTTCGGTGGATGAACACACATGCAGATCCCTGCGCTTCGCTGCGGGATGACAAAGCTCAGAGGGTGATCACCAAAGACAAAAGCCAGGCATAAAGCCTGGCTCTTACCTTTAGCGTTGAAGCGCTTAGAACGTGGTGCTGACGGAGAGCCGGATCGTCTTACGGGGCTCGCGCAGGATGTAGTCTGCGCCGTAGAGCTGTAGTGCCTGTGCGTAGGTGAACCGGCCCGCGCCCGTGTCCGGGAAGAAGCCACGGAACGTTGCGCTGTCCGTCGCCAGCTTCTGTGGGATGGTCTCGTAAAGGCGTAGCGGGTTGTAAGCGTAGAACAGGCGGAACGGTGCGTTCACGATGGGCAGGATCACTTGCAGTTCCGCGCCGTTGGACATGCGCGGCACGAAGTTGGTACCCGGTGCCGTGTCCAACTGCCGCGAGAAGGAAAGCTGTTTGCCACCAGCGCAGGCGCCGTTCACAAACTGCGGGCAGCCATACAGCGGGCTGGAGAGCGACGACGAACCCAACGCACTCTGTTGCAGCTGCGACGGCCGCAGATCGGTTGTAATGTTGAAGTCGGTGAAGAAGGCAAACGTCACCTGGTTCACGATCGGGATGCGGTACTCCACGTTCGCTGTGAAGGAGGTATCGCCGCCTACCGTGACTAGACGGTAGATCGGCAGCGGAATCTGCACGTTGCCCAACGTGTTGTTCGTGGGATCGCGCGGAACGGTACTGCCGTCTGGGTTGGTCAGGTTGAAGTTAATGCGTGTGGGAATGAAGGTGTACGGCGTGCCGGACCGGATGTCGAACCCGCGCAGTTCCTGCTCGCCGCCGCTGTACAGGCGGTTGAAGGGTGGTGCCACCTGGCCGCCAAAGCCCTCCGCGTGTGAGAACTGCAGGCGTGTACCCAGCACGTTGTGGCCTTCGCGGTTGATGCGCAGACCCTTCATCGGGTAGAACTGCCGGAACGCGGCTACCGGCTGAAAGTACTTGACGTTGCCGCCTGCGCCGGCCACCTGGAAGGCCAGGTTGAAGTCGCGCCCGCTGTGCGGACCGGCTGCGCGATCCACTGACGAATACGTGAACGACGGCGTGATAGCCGAGGACACAATGCCATCCAGCGCATTGTTCTGCGCGATGCCGCTGCGGAAGTTCAGGGTCTCGAACACATTGCGGGTGTTGTCGTTGAACGTGGAAATGTTGGACCGGGTGAGCGCATAAGTGACGCCCACACGGGTCACACCGGCGGCGCGCCGGAACACGTGACGCAACGGCGTGCTGGCGCTGAGCGTCAGGCCGGTGCTCGATTGGTTATAGTTCGTCAACAGCGACTGTTGTGCATTGGACAGGTTGGTGTTGCCCGTGCCGGCCGCGCCGTAGCTCTTGGCCGGGTTGTAGTCGTACTTGCTGGCAAACACCTGGAAGCCCACGGAGATCGGCTTGTTACGCAGGTATGGCTCGGTAAAACCAAAGGTCACGTTGCGCGAGAGATCGCCGATGTTGGCCACGATCGACAGCGTTTCGCCCAGTCCCAGGAAGTTGTTCGTCTCGTAATTCAGGCCGACGAACGATCCCGACAGCCCGGACAGGCCACCGTTGAGCCCGATGGAGTTCTTGCCCTTTTCCTTTAACTTCAGCAGCAGGTCGACGGTCCCCTCGTCGTTGTTGGTGCGGGTTTCGCTGTCCTGGTCGGCCTTCAGGGTATCGAAGTAGTTCAGCTGGTTTAGCCGCAGGATGGAGTTTTCCCAGGCCTGGTTGTTGTATTGCTGACCTTCTTCCAGCAGCAGTTCGCGGCGAATCACGCGGTCGCGCGTGATGGTGTTGCCGCTGAACTCAATACGTGACACAAAGAACTGCTTGCCCTGATCAATTTCAATGTTGAGGGTGATGGTACCCTTCGCTTCGTCAAAAGATGGCGTGGGCGAGCCGACAAAATTGATGTAGCCCAGCGAACCAAATGCCTTGCGCAGGTTGTCCAGCCCCTTGCTGAAGAGCGTGGTGTTGAAGTACTCGCCGTCTTTTTGTGCAAACTGCGCACGCAACGCGTTCGCGTTCAGCTTGGTCTTGTCGTATCCGCTAAAGGTAATGCCGGCCAGTTTGTAACGCGGTCCCTCCTCCAGCGGAATCTCGATATCGATACGCTTACCGGTCGAGGGGTGCAGCGTGAAAATGTTGATGCCGCCCGCGTCGCGCACCTTGGTGATGGGCTCGCCCGGCTGCACCTTGAAGTAGCCGCGATCGCGGTAGGCGGCGCGCACGCGCTCCACGTCCTCGTCCAGCTTGGTTGCGTCAAAGGTGCGGGCGAACAGGTTTTCCAGAAAGATGCTGTGCGGAATGCCAATCGGCTTGGAGTTCTTCATGGCCGCGCGAAGGGTGCGGCTGTTCAGGCGTTGGTTGCCCTCAAACCCGATCCTGCCCACCTTGACCGTGGGGCCTTCCTTGACCACAAAGGTCACGGCCACGCGCGCCGGTGGGATGGTCTTGACCTCCGTTCTCACGGTGGCGAACTGGTGACCGTGCTCTGAGAGCAACTGCTTCAGCACCACTTCCTTGCGCTTGATGCGGGTGGGATCGTACTGGCTTTCCACCGTAACGCCGACCTTGGCCTTCTTGTCGCGCTCCAGCACGTCCGAGACCGTGACTGCGTTCAGCCCCTTGTACTCAATGGAGCCGATGGTCGGCTTCTCGCGCACGTAGATGATGAGCTGGGTGCAGCCCGCGCCTTCGGCCCGCTCAATGCGCACGTCTTCAAAGTAGCCGGAGTTCCACAGCGAGTTGAAGTCGCGCTCCACGGTGGCTGCGTCATACGGATTGCCCTGCCGCGAAAACAGCCGCGCCAGGATCGATTCCTTCGGGTAGCGCCGGTTGCCAATGACCTGGGGCGCGCACAACGGCAGGTCGCCGCTCGATGCGGTTGCACTGGGCAGCGCGGACTGCGCTGCGAGGGATGCGGGCGCGGCAAGCAGGGTGCTGCCCAACGCAAGCAGCGAAAGCAGGCCTCCCATTTGCGCAGCCCGTTCGCTGGATCGCACATCGCGGACGCCGTTGGGTGAGCCTTGGGGCACAGTGTTGTGCTTTTGTTCAGGAGGGCAGAGACTTGCCCGTTCTACGGTTTTGATAACAACACCCTCACTGCAAAAGCTGCCCGCACACACGGCTCCCGACGGCTCAGGTGCCGGCAAGCGCCTACGTGTCTTTACTGGACGATTATAGGGGAACGCGGATAGCAGGGGTGAACCACAAAGACCATGGGACGTGCCGCAAACTGCACGGGTGCACCGCGCAAGGTGCAAGTGGACCGCTCGCCCTCGCGATTCGGCTTGTGTCACCGCGTACCGGGGCGAAGGAAAACACACGCGTCGCTCACCGCAGATACCACGGCACATTCACCACCACAATCCGTCGGTTGCCCTGCAGCAGCAGCATGGCTTTGAGTGTGGTGGAGCGATGGTTGTGCAGCAGGTACTGCCACCAGCGGCGGACCACCATCTCCGGCACCACCACCATCACCTTGCCACCGGCCTCGCGCTTTTCCGCATCCAGCACGTAGCGCACAATGGGCGAGGTAATAAAGCGGAAGGGCGACGGCATGGTCACGACCCGTGGTGCCTGCATGCCGGCCGAACGAGCGGCCTCATCCAGTTGGCTCTGCCAACTCGCAGAGGTTTGCTCGCCGTGTTCCTCCGGGCACTCCACGTGCAGCACCTCAACGCGCGGTGTCAGGCTGCAGGCAAACTGCAGTGCTTCCTGCGACGCACGGTTCCACGCCGACACCGGCACCACGGCCAGCGGCGTGGCCTGCTGCCGCAGTTGCAGACCATCGATCTTCATCAGGCGCTCTGCGCGGATGTAATAGCGATGCACACCGTACATGAGCACGATGAGCAGCGGCACCATCAGCACGGTGATCCACGCACCCTCAAGAAACTTGGCCAGCAGCACGATGACCACGGTACATCCGGTGGCGGCCGCGCCTACGCCGTTGATTGCTATGTAAAGCCCTGAGCCTTCGCCGCCCGTGCGCCGCCAATGCATGACCATTCCCGCCTGTGACAGGGTGAACGCGAGGAACGCGCCGATGGCAAACAGCGGAATGAGCCGGTCCGTAACGCCTCCAAATGCCGCTAGGATGAGCGCTGAAAGGATTGCCAGCACCACGATGCCTTCCGCGTACACCAGACGCCTGCCTCGAATCGCAAAGAAGCGAGGCAGGTACCCGTCTTCTGCGATCACCCGGCAGAGCAGTGGAAATCCAGTAAAGGCGGTGTTCGCCGAGAGAGACAGCAGGATCAGAATGGACGCAATGGTGGTGTAGTACACCGCGCCTTTGCCCGCGACCGCTGCGGTGATCATGGAAAGCAGGCTCTGGTACTGCGTGGTCCCGGGCTCTGTGGCCACGATGCCGTATGCGCGGGTGAGGTGCGCGATACCTGCCAGAAACAGGGCTAACAGAACAACGATCACGCTCAGCGTGCGCTTGGCCGTCTGCGATCGCGGTTCGGCAAAGGCGGTCATGCCATTGCTCACGGCCTCTACGCCCGTAAGCGCGGTACATCCGCTCGCAAACGCACGGACGAGGAGCCAGGCACTCACCGCTGCCAGCGCATGGCCGGAAGTATGGGGAGGAGCGACGACGGACTGTGGATGCCCGCCCGCCATCAAGGTCTTCACAGCTCCCCAGCCGAGCACACCGAGCAGGCAGGCGCAGAACAGGTATGTGGGCAGCATGAACAGAACGCCGCTCTCGCGCACACCACGCAGGTTGATGACCGTCAGCAGCAGCAGGATGAACAGGCAGATCCCCAGCATGTGCGGCTGCAGCCGGGGGACCGCAGAGACCAGAGCGCCGACACCCGTACTGATACCCACGCCTACGTCCAGCAGATAATCCAGCATAAGCGCGGCGGCAGCCAGCAGACCCATGCCGCGCCCCAGGTTCTCGCTCGCTACGGTGTACGACCCGCCGCCGTTCGGGTAAGCATCAATCGTCTGCCGGTACGAGAAGTACACAATCGTGAGCAGCGCGATGATCACCAGGCTGATGGGCATGACGTACGCGATACCGGCGGCACCGGCCGGAATGAGCAGCGTGAGCGCGGCCTCAGGCCCGTATGCCGCCGATCCAAGCGCATCCAGCCCAAACGTGGGCACGCCGGCGGCCACGCCCACGCGCTGCTCGGCGTCCTCTTCTGACGCAAGGGGCCGGCCCAGCAAGAGTGTGAGTAGCTGCATAGCCGTGGGATGCAAACCGGCTCTCTTCCGCTCTAGTCGCTGTGAGGAACGTGCATCGGAAGGAGGCTGGAGACGTCCAATAGAGCGAACAGCAAGTTCCTGGGCAGCATGAGAGAGGATAGATCCGCCGGATGGGCCTTTCGCTCCAAGCTCGTGCATTCACGCTCGCCATACTGACGACAGGAGCCCTTGCGCACGCGCAGTACACCCGCGCGCCTCTGCGAAGCGTCGCCGGCACGGTGACCGATGCCGGACAGGAACCGCTGCGCGGTGCCGTGGTGCAGATTGAGGCGCTCGACACCCTTACGATACAGAGCTACGAGACAGACGAGCGCGGCACCTACCGCTTCCGCAACCTGCGTTCGGACTGCGATTACAGCGTATGGGCGACCTTCCGGGGCAACAGGTCAAAGACGCGTGCCATGGGCAAGTTCGACCGCCAGCTGGATCGGGACATTCCACTCACGATTGTGCTGGAGAAGTAAGCTATCTTTGCCCGGCAACCGCGTCTCAAGCATCAGCCGCTAGCATGCCGTACACAGAACGCAGGAACGCAACAAGGATTGGCGACGCCTTTCAGGTACGCGATATCGGTACCCAGCGCGAGCGAGGTTGGGTGTTGGTGTCCAGCCAAACGGGTCGCCAAATCAGCAGCCCGGACAATCGCTTTGTTGCCGGCAGCGTGAGGTTAGGCGGGCGGTGTTCTGACCTTCCAAAGCACCTGCCGCAGCATTCCAAGCCAAACATCCACATCGCCCTGCTGGAGTTCGAGGCGGCGCACAAGACGGCGCAAGCCGTCCGGCTGCATGTTAGCCGGGTAGCGCCGATCGTATTCGGTAGCAACCAGCACCTCGCGCACAAGTGTTTCGAAGCGTTGCGTCTGCTCGGCCCTGGCGGAGGCAACGGTGTCGGGCAGCGGTCTTGGCGCAGCAGCATCGTGACGCACCAACTCATAGAGGCACACGGCCACTGCCTGGCCCAGGTTCATGCTGACGCCGCTCGTCTGCATCGGAATAGTGAGCAGGCGATGGCAGTGGCTCATCTCCTCCGCAGACAGACCGGACTTCTCCGACCCGAACAGCAGAGCGACCTTGCCGCTGGTCGCCTGCATGTGCGCCGCGGCGTCGCGCAGCACGTCCACCGGGTGCAGCAGCCTACGCTCTCCCATGGCTGTGGTTCCAGTGACCAGCGTGCAATCGGCGACCGCTTCGGCCACGCTGGCAAAGTGCCGAGCCGCCGCCAGCACCGGCGCGGCGTTCACGGCGGAGCGCGCTTCGTGGAAGGGGATGTCGTAATCATTCACCACGCGCAGATCGCTGAAGCCGAAATTGCTCATCGCGCGCGCCGCCGCGCCGATGTTCAACGGGTTACGCGCGCGGACCAGCACCACCGCAAAGCGATTCTGAAGAGGAGGAAACACGCTCCTGATTGTACGAAGCGCATCTCACGTCATGACGCGCCACCATCATGCGCCTCCGGAGCAGCACACACCGTGAAGATCACCCGCCTGAGTGACACCTTGACCCAGATCACCGTTCTCCGCGCAGTTAATTGCTACCTTCTGCGCGAGGCGGATGGCTTTACCCTGATCGACACCACCATTAAGAACCGGCACAGGCAGATACTGGCAGCCGCAGGCGGTGCCGGCGGCGAGATCAAGCGAATCCTGCTGACGCATGCGCACAGCGACCACATGGGATCGCTGGACGGCCTCTATGATGCGCTCGGCGGCAAGGTAGACGTGGCCATCTCCGAACGGGATGCGTCGCTGCTGCGCAAGGATCTTTCGTTGCGCCCCGGAGAACCGAAACAGAAGCCGAAGGGCAGCCTGCCCGGCGCAAAGACCGGGCCCACGCACCTCCTGGAGGACGGGGAGCTTTACGGTTCGCTGCGCTGCTACTACACCAAGGGCCACACGCCCGGCCACATGAGCTTTCTGGACGAGCGCGACGGTACGCTGATCGCCGGTGACGCACTCATCTCCATGGGTGAATTGCGTTCACCCAGCAAGCCCGTGTGGTGGTTCCCGCTGCCCAGGGTTGCCACCTGGGACAAGCCCATGGCGCTGGAAGCGGCACGCAAGTTGTCCGCGCTGCCGGTGACAGGCGTTGCGACCGGGCACGGCAAGTTTGTTCGCGAGGGACCGGAAGCCATTGCCCGCGCGGTAGCCAAGGCCGAAGGCAAAGCGTAGAGCGGCTGGATGTGCGTCAGGATAGAGGCATGATCTCTTTCTTCCGCCACGCCGGGTGGATGCTCATCCTGTTGCCCCTTACCTGCTGTTCGCAGAAGCACACAGCCCCTTTCCATGCGCCGGATGCGACAGGGCCGCTCGCCGTGTTCGACACCACCGCGGGCCGCATCACCTGCCGCCTGTACACCAGGCAGGCACCCAAAACGACAGCAAACTTCATCGCGCTGGCACAGGGCACCAAAGACTGGCACGACGCTCTGAACATGACGGACGTGCACGGCAAGCCGTTCTACGACGGCACCGCACTGGCCGGCATCACGGACGGCATTCGCGGTGGTGATCGCTTTGGCGGTGGCGAGGGTCCGGCCGGGCCGCCGATCGAGCGCGAGACCATTCCCGGCGTAACGTTTGATCGTCCCGGTAGGCTGGCCATGGCGACGCACGCGGGTGAGATCAGCAGTTCGTTCTTCCTCATCACGCTGCATGCCGACGACGAGTTCGACAAGAACAAGCGTGGCGCGATCTTCGGCCAGTGTGACGATGCCGGTGTGGCCGTAGCCGCGCAGATTTCACACACGCTGCTGCAGGTGGGCAACCGCACCACGCATGCTCTCGCCATAAACAAGCTGCGCATCGTGCAGCCGGGCGAGCCGCTGCCGCCGGTTGCGGAGGACGTGCCGCCATCGAGCATTGTGCCGCAGCCCGTACCGCCCGCCGTTCCCACGCTCCCCGCGCCGGACCCCACCGGGCCGACCGCCGTGATCGACACCACGATGGGCGCGCTGACCTGCAGGCTGTTCCGCGAGCAGGCACCCGTTGCTACGGCTACCTTCACGGAACTGGCTGAAGGCAAACGCCCGTGGACCAACCCCGCCACGCACGCGACGCTTAGTAAGCCTTACTACAACGGCCTGCACTTCAACCGCCTGCTGCCGGACTTCATGGTGCAGCAGCAGGACTACCCCGACGGCGCGCCGGACGCGGGCTTCAGCTACAGCATCGAGACCGTGCCAGGCTTGGAGTTCGACCGGGCAGGACGCCTTGCCATGGCCAACGACGGGCCGGACAAGAACGACAGCTCATTCTTCATCACAGACGCACCCGCACATACCCTGGACGGCAAGTTCACCATCTTCGGCCAGTGCGACGAGGCCTCGACCAAGCTGGTAAGCGAGATGGCACGTGTGCCGCGCAATGGTCACAACCGGCCGTTGACGCCGATCACCATTCGCAGTGTAACGATCCGGTAGTGCTCTCTGGGGAGCAAGGATTCAGCCGTGCTGTAAGCCCTGACTATAGGATGGAGCGCTTCAAATGCTTAGGTTGCTTACCACCGACCTTCCCCTCAGCGGCTGAAGCCGCTTTCCTTGCACGGGATCATGGCAGGGCTGAAGCCCTGCCCCTCCGAAACACTCGAGAGGACGCGATCGCGGGTATCGACAGGGTCGGGTGGTGACGGCCCCGACAAAGCGGGCGGTTAGACTCAAAAAGCACTTTCAAACAGGCTTCAGGATGCGCGTCGGGTTCAGCAGAGGCAAAACCGAGATTGCCTTACGCGACACGGCCCTGCCTTCGAGGGGCAGGGCCGTCATTCCTGTTGAAGGAGGAAGAAGACATGTTCCAGATAAACATGAGCTTCAACCTTGCAATCCAGTTGTCTTTGCGCTGGATTGCGGCTCTGCTCTACCTCGTCAGGTAGTGCAAATCTAACACCTTCGGTGGTTGAAGCCCACCGAAAGACAACTGCAGCATACACCTTATCGCCAAGGATTCAAGTGGCTTCGCACCGCTGTGCATTGCTCCACGCCGGGTCAACTTGGCGAGGTCGCCGAGCACTTCTCCGCCGTATGTGATGGGTCTTGGCTCCCCTAATCGCACACGAAACTGGCCTTGACAATGAAGTTTGTATTGGCCGAAACCTCATTGCGGATCACCACGTTGGACAGCCGCAGCGAAAGCGAGTTGATGAAGTACAGTTGCGCCGTGCCGGAGGATAGGCAGGTATCGTTCGTCGTGGTGCCGGTGCCGGTGCTTATAGTGCAGGCCAATGTAGGCACCTGGCCCTGCGACCGGTTATAGCTGATAAGTGTCATGGTGAACTGCACATTCGTGGGCGCGTTGGTCGCTAGTAGCGCGAAGTTATGGGCTACGCAATCCTTCGGAATCGGCAACGTGGTGCTGTTGAAGTCAGTCGTCATGGTGTTGACGCCAATGGGCGCGCCGTAATACGTGGTGCCGGTGGCACCCAGGGCTGGAAACGAAAGGCTCGCAGACCAGGCCTGGCCGCCGTTGGCACCCGTCGGGCCGGTAGCGCCCGTGGCACCTGCGGCTCCTGGAAGACCCTGCGGGCCGATGGCACCCGTCGGCCCCTGAGGACCCGATGCTCCGGTCGCACCGACTGGACCCTGCAATCCGGTCGCGCCTGCCGGGCCTTGCGGGCCTGCAGCACCGGTGGCTCCCACGGGACCCTGTGGGCCGATAGCTCCGGTCGCGCCAACAAGCCCCTGTGGGCCGTTCGCGCCCGTCGCACCGGCAGGGCCCTGCGGACCGACCCCGCCAGTGGCACCGGTACTACCCTGCGGACCAGTTGCGCCGGTAAGTCCGATGGGGCCTTGCGCTCCAGTCGGGCCAGTGGCTCCTACCGGTCCGATCGCGCCCGTTGCGCCGGTAGGTCCCGTTGCGCCGGCAGGTCCAGTCGCACCGGTTGCACCAGCAGGTCCCGTGGCTCCCGTTGCGCCAGTAGGTCCTATAGCTCCGGCGGGCCCCACAGCACCGGCGCTGACCACGGTCACGTCGAGCCGCGCCGGATGCGCGGTCTGGTCGTTTTCTTTGGAATCAAGCAGGATGGACCCGGCCGTGGAGGTAAGCGCGATGCCGTTGTTCGGCGTGGTGCCGTTGACCCAGCCCTGCACCAGTGCGGTCACGTCAACCGTGATGTACTGCCCGGCCTGCGCGGGCGTAAAGCTGGCCACGGTGCTGCCCTGCGTGGGAGCGGTGCCAAAGGTGACCGCAGCTTCTGTCCAGGCCGATGTGACCGGAGCCACCGACACCAGGCCGCCCGTAACCACGCGGTTCACGTACACGGTGAGCGTTGCCTTGGCGATCTGTGAGCCAGTCAGTCCCGCGGGCAGCGCAGCGGTGTCAAACTGCAGCAGCGCTGTGCCGCCGTTGCCCACTTGCAGGTTTGAGAGGGTGCCGAAGTTGGTGGTGGCTCGCGCGGAGTTCACGTGCGCATCGCCCAGCAGCGTCAACTGGGCGGCGTTCGCACCAAGCGGCAGCATGGCCAGTGACATAACAGCAAGGGAGCGGGACGACCTCGCGGACACACAACCCTCCAGGGCAAGTTCGAGCGACGGATGTTTCTCAGGTGGAAAGGCAAGGGCAAAGTAACACAGCCGGGTCGATGTGCCAACGCATTTCCGCGGAGCCCGCTGCCCCGCAGGGCACTAACCGGGTCGGAGGCGGTAAAGTCTAAGCACAAGAGGAGTCTCATTTGAAGCTGCGCTGCTTTCTGTCCTGCTCTGCCGTTCTGCTTTCCACGCTGGTTGCCGGTGCCCAGGGCGGGGGTCAGCCCGGTGCTCAGGCCGGGTCAACGCCTGAGGTGTCGCGCGAGACGCTGCCCAACGGCCTGCGCGTGGTGCTGGTGCGCAGCACGCTTGCGCCCGTGGTCACGGTGGAGATGAACATCCTGGCGGGCGGCAATGAGACGCCCAGCGGCTTTCCCGGCACGGCGCACGCGCTGGAGCACATGGCGTTCCGCGGCTGCAGCGGCATGACCGCCGACCAGACCGCCGCCATCTACGCGCGGCTGGGCGGCGACAACAATGCAGACACGCAGCAGAACATCACGCAGTTCTTTGCCACTGTTCCGGCGACCGATGTGGACGTGGCCCTGCGCGCACAGGCGGCCTGCACCACCGGTATCGACAACAGCGACGCGGAGTGGAAGCAGGAGCGCGGCGCCATTGAGCAGGAAGTTTCGCGGGACCTGTCCAGCCCCACCTACAAGGTGATCGCGCGGCTGCAGGCGGGTATGTTTACCGGCACTCCCTACCAGTACGACGCCCTGGGCACCAAGGCCAGCTTTGACGCCACCACCGGCGCCACACTGCGCGACTACTACACCAAGTGGTACTCACCTTCGAACAGCATCCTGGTCATCGTGGGCAACGTGGAGCCTGCCGCGACCATGGCCCGCGTGCGGGAACTGTTCGGCTCCATTCCGAAGCGCGCCACGCCGCCTCGCCCGGCGGTCAAGCTGCAGCCCATCAAGTCTGACAGCTTCACGGTCGACAGCAACCTGCCGTACACGCTGGCCGTGATCGGCTACCGCATGCCCGGCTTCAAATCGAAGGATTACGCCGCGTTCCAGGTGCTGAGCGACGTGCTCAGCAGCCAGCGTGCCGACCTGTACGGCATGGTGCCCGCGGGCAAAGCGCTGGGCACGCAGTTTGGCGCGGCAGCCGACAACGCAGAGGCAGGTCTGGGCTTTGCGCTGGCCGCCGTTCCCGCGGAAGCCGATGCAGCCGCAGCGATTACGGAGATGCGCGGCATCCTGAACCGCTATGCGCAGAACGGCGTTCCGGCAGACCTGGTAGAAGCCTCCAAGCGCAGCGAAGTGACGCAGGCGCAGTTCAACCGCAACAGCATCCCCGGGCTGGCCGCTGCCTGGTCTGAAGCGCTGGCCGCGCACGACCGCAACTCGCCCGATGACGAAGTGGATGACATCCGCAAGGTGACGGTGGCCGACGTGAACCGCGTGGCCAAGCAGTACCTGCTGGGCGTGAACACCATCACCGCGGTGCTGAAGCCGGTACCCAGCGGCGCAGCCGTGGCAGCCAACGGTTTTGGCGGCGGAGAAAAGCTGACCGCCGCACCCACCAAGGAAGTGCTGCTGCCCGAGTGGGCAGCCAAGCCGTTGGCGGAACTCCGCCTGCCTCCCGCAGCCATTCTGCCCAGCGATGAGACGCTGCCGAATGGCATCCGCCTGATCGTTCGCACCGATCGCACCAGCCCCACCGTGACGCTGACCGGCAGTATTCAGCACAATGAGGACCTGGACACACCCAAGGGCAAGGAGGGCGTGGCTGACGTGACCGAGCAGCTTTTCGGCTACGGCACCACCTCGCTGGACCGCATCGCCTTTCAGAAGGCGCTGGACGACATCGGCGCGACGGAGAACGGCGGCTTCACCTTTGGCCTGAAGGTGCTCAAGGAGCACTTCGGCCGCGGCATTGAACTGCTGGCAGATAACCAGCTACATCCCGCGCTACCGGCCGACGCGTTCACCGTAGTGCAGAAGCAGACTGCCGACCTGACGGCCGGCAATCTGAAGAGCCCGTCGTACCGCCAGCACCGCGCATTGAGCGAAGCCCTGCTGCCCAAGGACGATCCATCGCTCCGCGACCAGACTCCCGCCACCGTGAATAGCCTGAAGCTGCCGGACGTGAAGAGCTACATCGCAAGCGCGATGCGGCCCGACCTGACGACCATCGTCGTGGTGGGCGACGTAACACCAGCAGAGGCGCGCGCTGCCATCGAAAAGGCGTTCAGCGGATGGACTGCTACCGGACCGAAGCCTGAAGTGAACCTGCCTGCCGTACCGCCCAACAAGGCGTCCGCCGCAAACGTAGGCGATCCGCAGCAGGTGCAGGATTCCGTGACGCTGGCGGAAGAGCTGCCCATCAACCGCTTCAGCCCGGACTACTACCCGCTGCAGCTTGGCACCAATGTGCTGGGCGGCGGCTTCTACGCGAGCAAGCTGTACCACGACCTGCGGCAGGTAGCCGGCTATGTCTACACGGTGGACGTGAGCCTGCGCGCCACCAAGACGCGCGCCACGTACACGGTCACTTACGGCTCCGACCCGGAGAACGTGAGCAAGGCACGCGCCCTTGTCGAGCGTGACCTCGAGGGCATGCGTGCTGCCCCGGTGACTCCCGCGGAACTGGCCTTGGCCAAGTCCCTGTTGCTGCGCCAACTGCAACTGAGCGAGAGCAGCGAAGACAGCGTGGCGGGCGTGCTGCTGGCGCGCGCTCAGATGGGTCTGCCGCTAAACGAACAGGACAACGCCGCCAAGCGGTACATGGCGCTCTCCGCGGACGAGGTAACGGACGCCTTCAACCGGCACCTTCGCATCGGCGATCTGGTGCAGGTGGTGCGGGGGCCTGCTCCGAAGTAAGCGACAGGATGGGGTGCCTCATAGCTTGCCCTGAGTTCACCGAAGGGTCTCGCTCTTGAGACATGGGATCTGGCCTCTTCGATGGAGCTTGGATCCCACGTCTCAGAATCGAGACGTGGGGCACCCATCGCTCTCTGCACGACGTTGTTCTGCGATCTTCATACGATTGGAATCTTCCCTGTCATCCCCGTAGCGTAGCGGAGGGACTGCATGTGAGTTCGTCCACGCACGGCCGTAAGGCTGGCGCAGGACCTCATGGGTGTTCGCGCCCTCGCGCGAACCGGACCCGCTTCGTACCACAGCTCCGCTTGTCTGCGGGAACGGCACACATGCAGATCCCTCCGCTTCGCTGCGGGATGACAGCGCGTGAACGAGAGATCGCCAGGCGAAAAGAAGAGGCTGGTGGCTAGTAGCAAGCCGATGCCGGTTAGCCTCTGAATATGGCACAGCCGGGCAACACCGCCGCGCAGAACCGCTGGATCGTCGCAGGGCTGTGGCTCTTCCTGTATGCCTCATACGCGCTGCTATCGCCACCGCTGCTGGACAGCGCTGAGTCGGTCCGCGCGGAGGCGGCGCGCGAATTGGTGCTTCGCGCCGACCCCGCTGTCTTTACGCTGCTGGGCGTGCCGTATGCCGAAACCGCTCCGCTGCTGACGTGGTGTACCGCCGCAGCCATTCGTTTTGCAGGTGAAGGCGCAGCACAGGTGCGGCTGCCGGGGGTGCTGGCCGTGCTGCTGCTGGCGTGGCTGGTGGAAGGCTTTGCACGGCGCATGTTCCGCAGCAGCCGTGCGGGCCTCTACGCTGCTGCCATCCTGCTGCTGAGCGGCGGCGTGTTCGCCTGCACGCGCCTCTGCGCAGACGCTTTGCTGCCCTGCCTGTTCGCAACAATAGCGGTGCTCTGCTTTGCCCTCGCGGAGCTTGCACGACCGGGTTACAAAGGTGGGGCACCGATGCTGCCCATGCTTGGGTTTGGCGTGGCATGCGGCCTGGCGGTGCTCGCGGGCGGCGCTCTGCAGGCGTTCACCGTGTTGCTCGCCGCGCTCGTGTACCTCTACCAAGTGCACGGATGCCGCGGTGCGCTCCAGCGGCTTCGAAGGTTGCATCCTGCGCCTTCACTCGCTGCGTTTCTCCTAATAGCTGCACCCTGGTACGTGGTTCATCACGTGTCGCCATTGCGAGAGGTGCTGCCGCCTCATCCCCATGCGCCATGGCTCGCCGCGCTGCTGCTGTTGCTTTTGCCGTGGAGCGCCTTTCTACCGGCGACACTTCAAGAGAGGAGAGGCTCGAAGCTGCTGTCATTGCTGAGTACAGCGGCGCTGCTGCCGCTACTGTTCTCCGCTGTGCCTTTTGCTCTGGGTAGGGAATACGCGGGCGAGATGCTGCTGGCTGTGCCGTTCTTCGCGGTGCTACTCGGCGGCTGGTTGCACCGCGAGGCAGACGAAGCGGAGTCGATGGCAGTGCCCGCACCGCTCGGCCGGTCCGGGCAGAGCGCTTCAGCCGTACTCGTTGGGTGCGCTGTTGCGGCGTCGCTGCTTTGTGCAGCCCTGCTGCTGCGTCCCGGTAGTGCCGCACTGCTGCGGGCAGGGGCGCCCCTGTCGACCACGCAGACGCTGACCGCAGTGGCGCGATCGGATCCCGGCTCGATGGTGCTCATCGCACTCGTGCTGCCGGTCGGCGCTCTCCTGAATCTGCTGCTGCGCCGCAGCTTTCGGCCTGCTGCTGGCAACATGGTGCTCGCCGTGACGGTGCTAGTGGTGCTGTCCGCATTCCATGCCTTGCTCAATGCGGTGTCGCCCGCGCTCAGTTCGCAATCGTTGGCTGCCGCGCTCGCAACGGAGCTGCGACCGGGCAACACGGTCGTCGTGAACGAAGACGTGGGCGCGGCGGCGACGCTGGCCTTCTCGCTCGAGCGTGAGGACATCCACCTGCTGCTGCATGCCGCATCGGCAGGCTGGTCCCCTGCTCACGTTGAAACAAAAGAAACACTGCAGCAGCGGTGGCCAGGACCGGAGCGGGTCTTCCTTCTAACCGGCCCGCTGGATGTGCCTTCGCTGCCCGGCAAGGTGTGGATTGTGGCTGAGAGCGGGGGCCGGCAGTTGCTGAGCAACAAGCCCGCCGCGTACTAGGTAGCATGGAAGCAGATGCTTTCCGTTGTCCAGAGCCATGTTCGACCCGTGTTTGCAGAGATCTCCGCGGGGCGGCTCCGGGAAAACTTCCTCGCCTTCCGCAGCGCGGCCGGACCTGCCTTGGAGACGCTGGCAGTGATCAAGGCTGACGCCTACGGCCATGGCGCGGAAGTGTGCGCGCCCGTGCTGGTTGCGGCCGGAGCGCGATGGCTGGGCGTGACCTCGGTAGAGGAAGGCAGCGCCGTCCGCGCAACACTTGGTGTCGATTCGGCCACTCGCATCCTGGTGATGTGCGGAATCTGGCCGGGTGACGAAGACGCCTGCCTGCGTGACCGGCTGACGCCTGTGGTCTGGGAGGCGTACCAGATCGATCTGCTGGAAGCGGCGGCGAACCGGCTTGGCTTGCCGGCAGGATCGGTGCCCATTCATGTTGAGATTGACACGGGAATGGCGCGGCAGGGCGTGGCTCCTGGGGAAGCACTAGCCGGCTTGCTACGGCGCTTCCGTCCAGGAGAATCGCCGCTACTGCTCGAAGGCGTGATGACGCACTTCGCATCCACCGAGTGCGCGGATGATCCGCAGAATACGGTGCAGATGGAGCGCTTCGCCGCCGCACTAGAACAGGTGCGCGAGGCAGGGCTGCGTCCGGCGCTGATCCACGCGGGCAACACATCCTCAACGGACAGTGGCTTTGTGCCCGAGGAGCTGCCCGTGCTGGCGGCAAGCCTGGGTGCGCAGCCCATGACGCGGGCCGGCCTGGCGATGTACGGCTACGCCCTGCCGCTCGAAGGCGGTACGCCGCACGTGGAGCCACTGCTGCAATCCGTAATGACGTGGAAGACGCGCGTGATCAGTCTGCGCGACGTCACCGCTGGCAGCACCATCGGCTACAACGCTGCTTACGTGGCGCCAAGGCCCATGCGGCTGGCGCTGCTGCCGGTGGGCTACGCCGACGGCCTGCGTCGCGAGTTGTCCTGCACTGCCGAACATCCAGGCGGCGCGGTGCTGATCCGCGAGCAGCGCGCGCCGGTGGTAGGCCGCGTGTCCATGGACCTGACGGTGGTCGATGTCTCCGGCATTGGTAGCGTGGAGATTGGCGACGAGGCCGTACTGCTGGGCTCACAAGGTGATGCGCACATCGGCGCGGACGAGCATGCAAGACTGGCCGGTACCAGTGCCTACGAGATCCTTTGCGGAGTCAGCAGCCGCGTGCCGCGCGTGGTGGTGGAGTAGAGCTCACTCAACTCTTTTGTCATTCCGACCGGAGCGAAGCGGAGTGGAGGAACCTGCTGTTTGCGTGCGCGAAGCGTACGCATGGGTGCCGCTGGCGCTGGTGAGAAGCAGGTCCCCTTCGACCACGCTCAGGGCAGGGTTTCGACTCAGCGCTTCGCGCTTTGCTCAGAATGACGAGCTGAATAGAGGGTGCCCCACGGCCTGCTTCTGAGACGTGGGTTCAACGTCAGCGCGGAGTTCTGAAATCCCATGTCTCTTCGAGACATTGGGCACCCGCAAGCACGCTTACCGGTTCGCCAGCAGGTAGTTGCCTCCGCTGGTTGCCACCACACGCGTCTGCGGCAGCAGCTTGTGCACCGAGGACAAATCGCTGCCGTACACCAGCAGATACACCGTCCCCGGGCTCTGCCACAGGCTCTTGAGATCGCCGTCGCCGATAAACACTCGCGGACTACCAGGCGCGTACGATCCGTACTCCAGGTTGGCGCTGCGGCCGTTCCACAGCAGCGCCGTGCGATCCGTGTAGAAGAACGTGGCGGAAAAGGCGTAGTACGCGTCGCCCTCCACCAGGATGCCGGGCGCGGAACGGTTTAGTCCTTGCGCGAGTTGATATGAGCTCAGGTACGGATCAAACCGCACCAGCGCCACGCGCGCAGCCTGCAGAAAAACCAGCATGGCCACGGCCAGCACGGCAAACGTGCCGAGCAGACGCTCTCGCGCAACAAGCAGGCCCGCGAACGCAGTCGCACACGCCACCGCAGCCAGCACCAGCGGCAGCCGCAGGTAAGCAAAGGCAGGGATGCGCAGGTCCGTAAGGTGGCCGAGCGAGAAGGTGTACATGTCCGGGTTTGAGGCCAGTGCGGTGGAGATGTCGCCGGGCGTGGCAGCGTGCCAGTTGACTGCGGCCAGCGCAATGACCACGCAGCCAGCCACGCCGAACATTACCAGCAGCGCCACGCGCGCCCATTGCGGAAAGCGATCACGGCGTGCCAGGTCCGCGCCCAGCAACATCGCCAGCGCCGGATAGATGGGTAGCGAGTAGTACTCCTGCGTGGTCGAGAGCGAAAAGAAGATCAGCACGAACAGCGTCCAAACGATGCACAGCAGACGCACCTGTGCGGCACGTGTGGTCGCTGCCCAGCCGCGGCGAAACGCGGTGAACAGCGTAACGCTCCACGGGAAAAACCACACAAAGTGCAACAGCCAGAAGGCGGGCCGCGGTACGGTGTTGTAGTCGCGAGGGTAGCGTATGTTCAGGAAGCGGAACAGGTGCTCGTTGAGGAAGTAGAACCAGAAAAAACCGTGGTACTGGCCCGGTCCGCTGCGCATGGTCCAGTCGAAGTGCGGCGGATTACGCAGGGTTGCCAGCACATGCCAGGGGGCCGCGATGAGCAGAACCACGGCGAGCCCGGAAAACACATGCAGCCGCCGCCACGTTTCGCGCTGGAAAAGCCTTCGCTGCAAGGCAAACGTGATGAGCAGAATGGCAACGGGAAACAGCGCCGCAACCAACCCTTTTAGCAAGAGGCCGCACGCCAGGCTGAAATAGAAGACCTCAGCCCACCAGCGCGGCCGCTGCTCTTCCTCATCCAGGCAGCGGAGCGCGGCCCAAAGCGCCAGCGTGATGGTGAGCGTGAGCGCCGCGTCCGGGATGAGGATGCGCGTAAACAGGAACATGCCCACGCACGTGGCCAGAATGCCGCCGGCAAACAGCGCCGCGCGGCGTCCGAACGTCCACAGCGCAAATCGCGCCGCTACCCAGCACAGCAGGATGTTGATGAGCGCCAGCGGCAGCCGCGCGGCCCAGTCGTGCACGCCAAACACGCGGAACGACACCGCCATGATCCAGTAAATAAGCGGTGATTTCTCGAGGTACGGCACGCCATCGAGCCGCGCCGTAACCCAGTCGCCGCTCTGGAGCATGTTGCGCGCAATCTGCGCCTGCACAGCGTCCACATCGTCCATCAGGTGCGGCGGCGAGAAGACAAACGGCAGGAAGCTGCAGGCCGCAATCAGCAGGACTAGAAGGTCTAGTCGGCGCTTGCGAATTCCTGCACCGAGTCCTGCAAATCGATGTTGCTGTTGATCTTCCATTGCTCCATCCACAGAAACAGCATCAGCATGCCCCACAGGTGGTAGCCAAGGTTGGCTTCGTGTGTCATGTGTGTGTGAATCATGCGCTGCACGGCGGGCCAGCGGAACAGGCCGGTGGCCACCACGGCCTGCTGGCTCAGCGTGTCCAGCAGCAGCGGCTTCAGGTGTCCGCGCAGCCACTCGTGCACGGGAATGTCGAGGCCCTGTTTGCCCTTCGACAGGATGCGCGGCGGCAGCTTGTCACGCATCAGGTGGCGCAACACACGCTTGGTGGTGCCGCCGCCGATGCAGTGGTCCATCGGCAGATTGCGCGCAAACCGGACGATGCGTGGGTCCAGAAAGGCCGGGCGCACCTCCAGCGAGTGTGCCATGCTCATGCGGTCCACCTTGGACAGGATGTCATCCGGCAGATAATACCGCTGATCGAAGCGGAGGAAGCGGGACAGGTCGCCGCGTTTTGCCAGGCTGCCCAGGATGTGCCGCGTGTACTCGCCCTGCGGGTCAATCAGCAGATCGCGGCGGCCCGCTGCGTCGTGCGTGCCGTTCCAGAAAACGTGGGCCTCGGCCGGTGGCAGCAACGATCCAGCGAGGAACCGCTGCAGCTTGTACTCGAGGCCGATCTTCTCGTCGGAAGCGCGCAGCCGGTTGGCCATGCGCAGCGCCACACGCCGTGCCGGTGCCGGTACCGTGCGCGCCCAACGTGCGTAGTGATCCGCCGCGTAGGTCAGGTAGCCGCCAAACAGCTCGTCGCTACCCTCGCCGCTCAGCGCCACTGTCACGTCGCGCACCGTCATGCGTGACAGGTGCCAGGCGGGTACCGCGCCCGCATCAGCCAGCGGATTGTCCGCGTAGTACACAAGCTCCTGGATCGACTCCGGCGTCACCTGCGCCGGTCCCAGATCGAACTCGTGGTGGTCGGTGCCGTATGCCGCGGCCACCCTGCGGGAATCTGAGGACTCGTCGAAGCTGCGGCCCTGAAAGGTAATGGAGAACGTCTTGAGCCGATGCGCCGCATGCTGGCTGGCATAGTGCACCAGCGTAGAGGAATCCAGGCCGCCGCTGAGCCACACGCCTACCGGTACGTCGGCTACAAGCTGCTCCTTGACAGAGCTGTGCAGCAGGCCATCGAGTTCGGCTGCAGATTCAGCGAGGCTGCGGCTGCTGCTGGGCCTTTGGGCGATCGCGTCCGCCTCCACAAAAGGCTGGATAAACGTCTCGCCGCTACGCCAGGTGAGCACATGGCCGGGTTGTAGTCGGCTGATGCCTGCCGCCATGGTGCGTCGGCCGGGCACGTAGTTCATCCCCAGGTAGGTGTCCAGGCTTTGCGGGTCCAGGCAGCGGCGCACCTCCGGGTGCACGAAGATGGCCTTCATCTCCGACCCGAAGTAAAGCCGAGGCCCCTCCTCCAGGTAGAACAGCGGCTTGATGCCGGCTTCGTCGCGCGCCAGGGTCAGTTGGCGCTCGTTGCCGGACCAGATGGCCACGGCAAACATGCCGCGCAGGCGGCGGAAGCTGTCTGAACCCCACTCGGCGAAAGCGTGCAGCACCACCTCGGTATCGCAGGTGGTCTGAAAGGTGTGGCCCTTGGCACGTAGCTGTTCACGCAGGTGGACGTGATTGTAGATTTCGCCGTTGAAGACCAGCGACAGGTCGCGCAGATGCATGGGTTGCGACCCGGCAGCAGGATCGATGACCTTGAGCCGCGTCGCGCCCAGGGCCACGTCGCCGCTTTGCCAGACTCCCATCTGAACCGGAGCGCCGGGACGTACCAGCCCCACAATGCCGCACATGTATCAAGCCCTGACTTGCCCGCGAAGGCGAACCAAACCCGGACGTGCACGGGACGCGAGAAGTTTCTGTGGAATGCCCTATTTTGTCACTTCCCGCGTAATCTGTCACCCAACGTCTCCCGTCACTACACTTCTGCTTTGAAATGGCAGGGCGTACCCGCGCTGAACCCGGGCCTGCAAACACGTTTGACAGGCAGCCGATTGTGGCTGCGCCGTGCGCACGGTACACTCCCCGGAGCGAGAACTTTCGCTTCAAGTATGGGTGCAGAGGAAAGCGCACGCCGTGGCAGACCAGGGCACCGTCCATAGCACGTCTGAAGGTGGGTTGGCCGCCGAGCACCCGTCATCGCTGCTGCCCGTCTTCCATCTGGGTCCGTCTACCGGCAGCGAGTTCAACCACCTGCGCCTGCCGTTGAGCACCACTTTCTGCTGCAAAATTGAGGACGTTCGCTTTGCTTTTGATTCCTCGTTTGTAAGCCTTGCGCCGGACCCGTCGATTGATCCCACCTCAGACCCGGGCACACAGCCGAACGCCATGGGCGACATCCGGTCGGAACTGGGGCCGCTCGCCGCCTTTCTGAAGAAAAACCCTGGCTGCCCCCTTACGATCTTCGGCCACTCCGACCCGGTAGGCCCTGACGACTACAACAAGGCGCTGAGCGGTCGCCGTGCTAGCGCCATTTACGCGATCCTGATTGCAAACACTTCGCTCGATCAGTCCGCAGCCTTGTGGAACCGGAATGCTATGACTGAGCAGTGGGGTGAGAGCCAGAAAGCGGCCATGCAGCAGGCCACAGGCCTGCCCGCAGGCACGGCCATGCCCCAGCTTATCCGTGCCTATCTGCCAAAGGTGTGCCCCGCGGACATGGCCGCCACGCCGGCAGACTTTCTGGCCGGCGGCTCCGACCCTGCCGGCAAAGGTGACTACCAGGGCTGCAGCAGCTTCAATCCGCTGCTGATCTTTTCGCAAAAGAAGGAGAATGGCTTCGAGGCCGGCACGGATAGCAGTGAGAAACAGTCGCATAGCGCTCGCAACCTTGCGAACGCACCCAACCGGCGCGTGCTCATCCTGGTCTTTCGCAAAGGCACAAAGGTTGATGCCGCGCAGTGGCCCTGCCCGCCTGCCACGGGCGACAAGAGCGGCTGCCTTAAGCGATTCTGGACTGACGGTGAAGCGCGGCGCAAAACACGGCTGCCCGAGGAAGACCGGCACTTCAACCCCGGCCACGACACCTTTGCCTGCCGCTTTTACCAGCGATTGCTGCTGGATTCACCCTGCGAAGATCCGATCGAACTGCTGCCGTTTACCCTGCGACTGATCGATGAATTGGATCGCCCCATGGGCAAGCAGAGGTACCGGCTGATCGCGGGCAAGATGACCTTTGAAGGCGTGACAGCGGACGATGGCACGATCCAGCAGTCCATTCCTGCCGACGCCGTTGACGGCACGCTGCTGCTGCTGGACAAGCAGGCCCACATGACGCCGAACGGCGAACCCGAACCGTGGAAGCTGAGCCTGCAGTTTGTCGCCCTGGAGGCGCCCGAGACGGTGCCGGGATACCAGGCGAGGCTGGACAATCTGGGGTTCTTCACCAACAAGGAAAGTCCGGATTCCAAGTACAGCACCCGCATGGCCGTGCAGCGTTTCCAGGCGTTCTATGAGGTGCATACGCAAACGCATATCACCAAGCTGGAAGATATGACCGACGCGCTGGATGATGACACCTTGAAGAAGTTGAAGGAGGTCTATGGCGATCCGTCCGCTTAGTCCGCCCAACAATCAGGATCCACCGCGCAAGCTGCTGGTGCGCTCGGCGCGCGTCGCGACCGGCGGCGCCATGAACACGGTTCGCGTGCCGGGCGACTCCTTTGCCAACCACACCGACGCGTGGTTCACCAACGACGCGCCTCCCGTTACCTACGGTAACCAGGTTAAGTACTTTGTGGATGGTCCGGAGACTTTTCACGAGATGATCTGGGCCATCCGCACCGCACATCAGCCCGGCCACTTCATCTACCTGCTGAACTGGTGGCTCGACGTCGATTTCGAGCTAAGTTCGTTGTCCACCGACCGCAGCAAAGACGATGGCACGGACAGGAACACACTCAACCTGAAAGCTCTCTTCACCAAAGCGGATAACGATGGTGTCATGATCCGCGCCATGGCCTGGGACCAGCAGTTCAAGTTTCAGAACGATAGCAGCGTTGAGTTCATCAACACACTCAAACACGGTGCCGCGATCCGTGACAGTCGCGGCAATGAATACCTGCTGCATAACTACTTCGGACTTTTGCCAGACCTTTTCAGCGTTGTGGGCAAATACCACTTCGGTTCGCAGCACCAGAAAGTGCTCTGCGTGTATGGCGAACAAGGCCTTCTCTGCTTCTGCGGAGGCGTCGATTTCAACTCCGACCGGAACCATACACAGGGCGGCGGCTCGTCCCTGCACGACATGCATTGCCGCGTGCTTGGCCCGGCTGCCCTGGAACTGGTGAAGATCTTCATTCAGCGTTGGACCGATCATCCGGACGGCCAACGACTGAACGGCTCGACCGGCTTTCAGCCGCAAAGCCTGGTGCCGGCATCATCCCCCGCACCAGCAGGTTCGTCACACATCACGCGCATTGCCCGTACCTTCGGCCGGGACCCACACTACACGTTTGCGCCTTTCGGTGAGCGCACCGCGGCCAACACTTTGCTCCACGCGATACGTAACGCCAAGCAGTTCATCTATACCGAGGACCAATACTTCACCGGCAACGACGAACTGCTGGCTGCCTTTCAGCAGGCCTTCAACAATGGCCTGAGACACCTGACCGTGGTCCTGGCGCATTGGCGCATCAGCGACATGCCGCTCGTGGTGCGGCATCGCCGTGACTACATCCGCAAGCTGCGCAACATGGGCGGTGACCGGGTGCGCATCTTTGCCCTGAACCCGATTACAGGCCCCGACGAGAATGTGCGAGTACCTTCCGGCGGCGGGCAGACAGAAGTGGTGGGGCCTACCTCCTCCCGCGCTCCTGAGGACAAACGCTCGACCGACCCACTCTTCCCGCAGTTTGACCGCGGCGAAATGGAGCACACGTACGTCCACGCCAAGTACTGGGTGATTGATGATGAGTTCGTCTCGATTGGCAGCGTCAATCACAGCCGCCGGAGTTACTACCACGACAGTGAGGCCATCGCCGCGACGCACGACACTTCCAGCGACGAATTGCTAATGTACCGGCTGGCCCGCGGCTCGCGCATACGGGTATGGCAGGAGCACCTGGGCATGCAGGGTGCGGAAGGTGAAGCGCAGCTTGCCTACGGGGTAGCCAGCGGCGTGCACTGGCTAAAACGCAACCGGCCGCTGAGCGCGGTGGTGCGCGAATACAACGAGAACGAGGAATCCGATGGACGGGACAACCTGCCCGTGACGTTCTTCGGCCCGCTGCTCAACGACACCGAGGTTGCCTGGAACCTGTTCATCGATCCAGCTTGACGGTGCAGCTATAGACCCAGCTCCGCCCGGATGGCGGCAGCGATCGCGTCCGCGTGATGGCGCATCACACTTTCGTCCTCAGCTTCAATCATGACGCGGGCAAGCGCTTCCGTACCGCTGTAGCGGATGACGACGCGACCGGAGTCCGCCAGTTCCTCTTCTGCAGCCCTGATCTTTGCGGCGACGGATGGAATACCCTCCAGCGGCTTCTTTTCGCGGACGCGGACGTTGACGATCACCTGCGGAAACGTCTTTAGGTCGCTGGTTAGTTCCGCTAACGACTTGCCGCTGCGGTGCACTATGTCGAGCAGCAGCAGCGCGGTCAATAGGCCGTCACCCGTGGTGCTCTTGCCTCGGAACAGGATGTGGCCGCTCTGTTCTCCGCCCAGCGATGCGCCGGTTTTCTGCATCTGTTCCAGGACGTATTTGTCTCCCACAGGCGCGCGCAGCATGCGGATGCCGCTGCGCTTCAGCGCGGCTTCCAGGCCCATGTTGCTCATGGTGGTGGCCACCACTGTGCTCTCATGCAGCAGTCCGCGTGCCTGTAGATCGCGGCCTGCCAGCAGCATGACGGCGTCGCCGTTGACGACCTTGCCGTTCCCGTCGGCAAACAGGGCGCGGTCCGCATCGCCGTCAAAAGTGATGCCGAGATCGGCCTTCTCGTCCACGACCATGCGCGCGACCACGTCCGGGTGCAGCGCGCCGCAACCCTCGTTGATGTTGCGACCGTCGGGGCTGCTGTTGTGGATGTGCACCTCGCCGCCCAGCCCCGCAAACAACTGCGGAGCCACGGCCGACGCCGCGCCGTTGGCGCAGTCCACCACAATGCGTTTGCCGTCGAGCCGGAGACCCGGTACCGCGGCCAACAGCGAGCGCACGTACTCAGCACGGTCGGCTTCTTCCACTGCAGGCGGCGCCTCATCGTGCGGTGCAACCGCGTGGTTGGCCGCAAGCTGCGTGAAGATCTCGTCTTCGATGGCGAGTTCAGTCGCGTCCGGCAGCTTGTAGCCATCCGGCCCAAATACCTTAATGCCGTTGTCCTGCCAAGGATTGTGCGAGGCGGAGATGACGATGCCCGCGCCGAAGCCATGTGCCTGTGTCAGGTATGCGACGGCCGGCGTGGTGATGACACCGGCAGACTCCATCTCCGCCCCGCCCTGCCGGAGACCCGCCGTAACGGCGGCGGCGATCCACCCACTCGATTCGCGCGTGTCCATCCCCAGCACCACGCGGGCCTGGCCGGAGGCGGGCCGGATGTGATGCGCCAGCGCGACACCCACGGCAAACACGGTGCGGCGATCCAGCGGTGCTTCGCCTGCTACGGCGCGGATGCCGTCGGTTCCAAACAGCTTTCTCATGCTTCTCCCGCTGCCCTGTCAGAGCTGCTTTCAGTATGTAGAACGCGCAAACGCAACGCGCCGGATGCAAGCCGGGTTGTGATCTCATCCCCCGCATGTACCTCATCGGCAGAGCGCAGCAAGGTACCATCCGCCCGGAAGGCGAGCGCGTATCCGCGCTGCAGAACGGCCGTGGGTGAAAGCGCCTGCAGCCGTGCCGCTGCCTGCTGCACCCGCTGGCGCTGCGGCCGGGTAAGCGCCGCACCCGCACGCAATAGGCGCGCCCGCAGGTCGCGATTGCGCTCCCCTGCGGCAGAGAGGCTTCGGCGCACATCCTGCGCCTGCACGCGGCCGGCCGCTTCGCGCACACGGTTCGCACGAGCCTGCAGCAGGTGGCGCACCGCCGTATCCAGCCGAAACCGCCGGTCGTCCACGCGCTGCTGACGGCGGCCCAGAGCGTCTGCCATGCGGGCAAGGGCTCCGGCGGCGTTTAAGCGGGCGAAGCGCCCCTGAGCGTGCATCTGCTGAAAGCGCACACCGCGCAGCAGCCGGGCGTGCAGAGCGTCTACCCGCTCTTCCACGCGATGCTGCGCGGCGGTGATGAGTTCCGCGGCAGCGGAAGGCGTGGGAGCGCGCAGGTCTGCGACGAAATCCGCGACCGTGAAGTCCGTCTCATGCCCGACGGCGGACACCACCGGCAGATCTGAAGCGGCAATGCCGCGCGCCAGCGACTCGTCGTTGAAACCCTGGAGATCCTCGGCCGATCCGCCGCCGCGCGCGATCAGGATAATGTCCACGCGGTGCCGGTTTGTGGAGTTGAAGTACCGCAGGCCCCGCAGGACGTCTGCCGCACAGGCCGGACCCTGCATGGCAGCCGGAAACACCAGGACGTTTATGCAGCCGTGCCGGCGTCGCAGCACCGTGACAATGTCGTGCAGCACCGCGCCCTGCGTGGAAGTGATGACGCCCACCGTACGCGGAAACGCGGGCAGCGGACGCTTGCGCTCCCCCTCGAATAAACCTTCGCCGCGCAACTTCGTCTTGAGCTGCTCGAATGCCACCTGCAGCGCGCCGGCGCCGCGCGGTTCCAACGATTCGCCAATAAGCTGCAACTGGCCGCGGCTTTCAAACACCGAGACGCGACCGCGCACCAGCACGGCCATGCCGTCTTCTGGCCGGAAGCGCAGCAGCGCGGCCTGCCGCCGGAACAGCACCACCGGCAGTTGCGCATCACCATCTTTCAGGGTGAAGTAGAGGTGGCCGGAAGGGGCGGGGCGACAGTTGGAAATCTCGCCTTCCACCCACACATCGGCGTAGTCGCGCTCTATCCGGCCGCGCAGCGTGCTGACCAGTTCCGCCACGAACCACAGGCGGCGCGGCGCTTCCACAGATTCGGGCTGTTCCGCCTTCGCGGGTGCCAGTTCCGGCTCCTGCTCGCTGAACACCAGGCCGAACTGGCCCAGCCGGTCTGCCACCGGCTCAGGCTTTACGGCCACGGCACGCCCGGCGCGCCCACGCCGCTGCGCAAACAACTGTGCGAGCGATGCCGGGGTGGGTTCGGGCGCGGCCATGCTGTGGTGCCTGCGGTTGAGTGTACTGCGGATTACTGCGCGACAGGCGCGCCCAGCTTCTGCGCGGCAATCTGGCCCGCCGCAGACTTGGGATCCTTGTCCTTGATCTGCGCGTACACCTTCTTGGCGTCGCCGTCCTTGCCGTTGCTCTCGTAGAGCTCGGCCATTTGGAGCTGCGCCAGACCCGCGGGCACCAGCGTCGAAGGCTTGTCCGCCACCTTCTTGTAGGTGTCAATGGCCAGGGGGTCGCGGCCGGTGTCGTGGTACAAGCCGGCAAGCGCGAGCTGCGCCAAGGTCGCCACGTCGCGGTTCCAGCTATCGGCGGACTTCCTCAGCAACGTCTCCGCATTAGCCTTGTCACCGTATTCCAGCGCGGTCACGCCCTGCATGTACAGTGCGTTGCGCCCGGCGGGCGTCATGCCGTACTTGTTTGCAGTGGCTGCGAACTGGCCGTTCGCGGCGCGGGCGCGATCTGTAGTGCTGCTGAAGCTTTTCACGCTGGGCGGCACCGGCTGGTCCGGCGTGCTCACGGGCGTGTCCAGCGTCTGCATGGCTTCGGCCAGGGCGGCGCTGGCCGCGTTTGAGCGCGTGGTGTAGCCAATGGCAATGGCGGCACCCACAAGCACCACCACAACAATGGCGACCAGCAACTGCGTGGCCAGTGCGCGATTGTTCTGAATGCGGTCGAAAAAGGCCGTGCTGCTCACGTTGGTGTTGACGGCCAGCGGGCCGTCCTGCCGCACAGGCAGCGGCGTGGTGCGGGTGCGCGATGTGGGTTCCAAGCTTTGTCCTTTTGCGAGGCCTGTGGTCCGTGCGCCAGACTTGCGGGCGCGGAGGTCCATCAAAGCGTCACCCATAAGTCTACCAGCGCCGCTCACGCGCAGAAAGTGGGTGCCCCATGTCTCACGGAGACATGGGAGCTATTTGGAAGAGTCCGCGAATTGCTTCTCAGGATTCTCCGCTTCCATATCAGGGCTCGCGATTCCACGTCTCAGAAGCGAGATGTGGGGCACCCACTTCGTGTTGCCATCCTGAGCAAAGCGAAGATGCTGGCGAAGCTTGTTCCCGCGCGGAATCCCGAATGTTTCTCGCGAGAAGCCCGGAGCTGCAGAGCTATTCTGCGATGCAGCCGATCCTTGCTTTGCTAAGGATGACGAAGGTAGAAGTCGTTCCCCGGCTGATACTCTTAGGCAACAGGAGCAGCCATGTTTGAAGACTTTCGCGTTACGGACAGGTGGAGCGGCGAGGAGCTGCACTGCGTGTGGAAAGCCATCGTGGTTGCCATTGCCACGCGGCACGCGGATGCGACAGACATCCGCTTTGCCGTGAATGACCGGCCCGTGTGGATTGCCCTCCCCAACATCGCATGGGTCGAGATGAAGCGCCGCACCGGCTTTGTTATCACGGACTACGCCGCCGCGCAGGCCGCCGGCCGCTATCTGAAAACTATCGTCGAGAACGGCTACGACAATGGCCGCGAACTCTACACGATGACCGTGGAAGAAGTGCTTAGCAACGTACACGCCGTGGTGAACCAGGCGGGCAGCACCTTCAACCTGCCCCTGCTGCCCGTGATCAACGACGACGTGAAGCCCGAGGAGTACGCCGGGCACCTGCCCGCCGAATAAGACGATCTAACCTTTATGGAGGCGCCTTGCTTAACAATCACCGGGCACTTGCCTATCTGCTCATGCGGATCGCGCTTGGCATGAACTTCTTCGGGCATGGCTTCTTCCGCATCTTTACGGGCGTTGGCGCATTTGCAACCGGTATGGCACAGTCCATGAACAAAGGCCCTCTACCGCATGCACTCAGCCTTTCGTTCGGCTACTGTGTTCCGTGGATCGAGTTGCTGCTCGGAGTCCTGCTGATCCTGGGCTTGTTCACTCGTTCTGCGCTCGCGGTGGGTGCGCTGTTCATGGTGGCGCTTACCTTTGGCACTACCTCCGTTCAGAACTGGGCCGGTGCCGGGACACAGTTGCAATACAGCTTTATCTTCTTCGCCATGCTTTGGCTGGTCGATGCAAACACGTACTCATTGGATGGGCTTCTACTGCGGCGTAAGACGCTCTGATCGTTCTGCAATAAGGACCTGTTGCGAAGGTCCTACCTGGTGGCAGTGACGCACGGTATGCTGGTGCCCCACCGCAGGAGGGTCGCCAACCCGTGCTGAATCGCAGAAGCTTTCTCGCCACAATTCCGACCGCTGCCATGCTGCCGCGCCATCTTTCTGCGCAGCCCACGCTCAATCGTCGCCAAGCCTACATCGGCACCACGGGCAAGGCCGGCCAGGGCATCTTTACTGCGGACTTCGACCCGGCTTCCGGCATCTTCACTCCGCCGCAGATGGCCGTGCCGCTGCCCGGCAACGACTGCATGGCCCTGACGCACGATCGCAAGCGGCTGTACAGCACCTGCGTCCTGGAAGGCACCGCAAACGTGGTGGCGCTTGCGGTGGGGGACGGGCCGGAGCAGCCGCTGCGCGAGATCAACCGGCAAAGCACCACCGGCAACATCCCAAACTTCGTCTCCCTGGACCGCACGGAGCGCGTCTGCATGGAGGCCAACTGGGGTACCGGCGACATCACCACGTACACCATCGGCAAGGATGGCGCGCTGTCGCCCATGGTGGAGCACATCAGCTATGGAGACGCGGTGCACGGCCCTGACCGCATGCAGCCGCACAGCCGCTGCCACAGCATTCTGCAAGCACCCGGCGAGGGCCGCTTTGTGCTGGTGAACGACTATGGGGCAGACCGCTTCTACATCTACCGGCTCGATCCCGCGACAGCGAAACTTACGCCGCACGACCCGCCGTTCCTCACGCAGCCGCCGGGCAGCGCACCGCGCCACCTCGTCTTCCATCCCAACGGCAAGTGGATTTATTGCAACAACGAAGTGGGCAACCGCATCGACCTGCTGCACTGGGACGGCAAGCGAGGAACACTGGACCGTGTCGCCTCTGTGAGCACGCTGCCACCGGACGCGCCGCCGAAGAACCGCACCGCCGACATGGCGCTCTCCCCCGATGCTCGCTTTCTTTATGGAAGCGTTCGCGACAGCAACTCCATCAGTGCTTGGGCCATACAGCGGGAGGGCACCTTACAACCTATTGGCACGGCCGCAAAGAACGGCGCGGAGAACCGCTGTATTGCGCTGGATGCCACCGGCCGGTGGATGCTGGCGGCAAACGTGAACGGCACCGACAACCTAACCGTGTTCCCGCGCGACCCGAAGACTGGCCTTCTGGGGCCACGGCAAAGCACGGCAGCGCTGCCGGGTGCATGCATGATCGTGTGGGCCTGACCAGTGTTTGTCCGCAGGCTGCGCGTGGAGCGCATAACCGTCACAGGTGAGACACTCCCCTGCCCGGTCGAGTGGATCGACAATTTTGCCATGCGCAATTTCACCAACGATGCAGTGTTCGATGACACGCTGCCTGTTGAAGACGGCTTGATGAAAGCCGGCCTGCTGGTGCCGCTAGAACTGTTACAAGAGCGCATGGAGTTGTGGTTCCGGCGTAAGGGGTACCTGTGTGCGGAAGACTCGCTCGCGATTACCGAGCAAAACTCCGCGTCATCCTGAGTGAGCGTTTTCTGTCTTGTCATACTTAGCGGAGCATTCAGCGCGCAGTCGAAAGCCTGGCCTGAGCTTGTCGAAGGGGGCCTGCGTTTCTTTCGATTGGCACTGCGGCTCCGAGAAGAACAGCAGGTCCCTCCACTCCGCTGCGCTCCGGTCGGGATTGACAAGAAATGGTGTTCGCTGCGATCCGAAGGAACAGGAGATGGATGTTCGCTCCGGTCGGGGTGGCAGGAAAATTGTGCTTCGCTCTGCTCAGGATGACAGCCTACTGCCGAACCGCGTTACGGCCGTCGCGTTTGGCGCGGTACAGGGCTTCGTCGGCGGCCTGCAGCAGCTGTGATCGTGAGCCGGAGCTTTCCAGCACTGCCGCGCCGATGCTGACGGTGACGCTGTACTCGCGCGCGCGCGCCAACTCCTGCACCGCGCCGCGGATGCGTTCCGCACGATCGAGCGCAAGATTGGCGGGAGTGTTCGGCAGCAGCACGGTGAACTCGTCGCCGCCGATGCGGGCGATGCAGATGTCGGCCACCCCATCGGTCTCGCGCTGCAGCACGTCGGCGATCAGGCACAACACGGCATCGCCCGCCTGGTGTCCGCGGCTGTCGTTGATTTCTTTGAAGCGATCGGTGTCGATCATCAACAGGGCGCAGGGATAGGCGGAGGACTCACCCAGCCGCCGCACTGTGGTTTCTTCGAACCAACGGCGGTTGGCCATGCCGGTGAGCGGGTCACGCGTGGCCAGTTCGTGCAGCATGTCAGCATGGCTCTGCAGGCGGCTCTGCTCCCGGAAAAGGCGAGAGTAAAACAGTTGGGTACGCGTGGCGTAGCAGAGCACCACCAGAAGGATCAGCGTGCCCACCAGTACGGAGTGGCGCTGAAATGCGAACAGCGCAAGCGCAACGCTGCTGAGCGCCAGCGCCGAGGGCTGCAACGAATCCACGAGCAGGCCGTCCAGCACAGTCCAACGCAGCGGCCGGATTGCGGAGTGCCGGGTGGACCAGTAGCACAGCAGCATTGGCGGAAAAAGCGCGATCGGCAGGACTGCACTATCCGGCAGGTTCGGAAACCAAAGGAGGCAGATCCAATTGACCAGCACGGTCGCAATCAGATCGGCCCACACATACTTGCTCACGACGTGGATGAAGTGGGAATCGCCGGTCCGCGAGAAACGCGTAACCAGCGCGAACAGACTCAGCAGAGAGAGCGCCAGGATGCCGACGTTGAGCCGCTGCATGCCCTCACCTGGCCGCGAGCCGGAGCTCAGCGCAAGCATGAGCAGGCCGCAAAACACCAGCAGAAGCAGCAGATCCAACAGGCGCAGCAGCTTGCCACGGCCGATCCGGTTGGTCAGCAGCGCCGGTACCAGCAGGGTTACGGCGGCAGCGGATGCCAAGTTTGCCAGCCAGGCCCGGGTTGTACTCGGAGTGGCTTCCATCCTTGGAAGAGCCGCGTTCAGGTAGACCAATGCGTACAGCACCTGCATGGCAGCAAGCAACATCCAGCGACGCCACGAACAGTGAGGACGTCGCGCGGCATGAAGGCAGAAGCCGCAGGCCACGAGATTGGCGGCGCAGCAGAAGCCGTAGTACACCCGATCGTCGTTGAGCCAGGTTCCGGCAGCCGACGGCAGCAGCGGAGCCAGCAGAAGCAAGGCAGCACTGCGGTTACGCAGCAGAGCACGCCACACCGGCGGCTGATCCAACGCATGCTGCGGAGCGTAGTTCATCGCTGAAATGAGCCTTGCCGAAGAGCAGAGCAGCCGCTGCTTAGATCGTGCTACCGGCTCGTCCATGCTATGTCGCCTACAGCGAACAGGGCTCCAGCACCACTCTAAACTGCCCGGCACGTCCGACCCTATTGCGCTGTGAGATTGGTGGGCCGAACGGTGCCGCTGACACAAACTGAGACAAAGGCAAGCGCAGCCGCATCCAAAACGGACGATGTCTTTGCTACAGCGCGCCCACTTCGTCAATGGAATCTACCGGAACCCCGTGCCGACTGAAGTTGGTGCCACCCGCCACATGCACCAGGTACTCCGCAAGTGGCTCTTTGGCAAAGAGGAGCGGGTGCCGCGGCGGCAGCTTGGGCCGTTCCGCGCCGATCCCGCTGTCTTCTCCACACCTTCCGCCAGCGGCCTGCGGATTACCCTGCTGGGCCATTCGTCACTTCTGGTAGAGATCGACGGCACCACTCTGCTCATTGACCCGGTGTTCTCCCAGCGCGCATCGTTCTCGCAGCGGTTTGGTCCGGCGCGATTTTTTCCGGCACCGCTCACCATTGCTGAACTGCCGCCCGTAGATGCCGTCTTGATCAGCCACGATCATTACGACCATCTGGACGCGGCAGCCATCCGCGAGCTGAACGGTCGCATTCCGATGTTCATTTGCTCTGAAGGTGTGAGACGCCACCTGGAGCGGTGGGGTGTTGCGGCCGCAAAGATTAAGGAACTGAACTGGATGGACCGCTTCACCGTGCCATCCGCAAGCGCAACACCGCTCATAATCACCGCGCTGCCCGCACGCCATTTCTCCGGACGATCGTTCAAGCGGTACACCACGCTGTGGTCATCGTTTGTACTGCGCACGGAGCGGCACAATGTGTTCCACGGCGCGGACTCCGGCTACTTCGCGGCGTTCCGCGAGATTGGTGAGGCATACGGCCCGTTCGACTTGGCCACTTTGGAGATTGGCGCGTTCGACCCGCTGTGGGCTGACATCCACATGGGCCCGGATAACGCAGTGCTGGCGGCGCAGGACCTCCGCGCCCGGGTGCTGATGCCCATTCATTGGGGCACGTTCAACCTGGCGTTCCACGACTGGTTCCAGCCGCCGGAACGGCTCACAGAGCAGGCCGCAAAGGCCGGGCTGCCGCTGTGGATTCCGGAGCCGGGCGATCCAGCGGAGTTCGCCGGTGAATCGCGCAACACGCTGTGGTGGCGGCGCTACATGAGTCCCGCGCCGGACACGGGCACGGAACGTGCGGACGAGGTCGCCGCCAAGGCCGTGGCGCGCGCGTAAGCCTAGTCGGCTCGTACACTGAAAGAGTGCTGGCTCCGTTCGTCGCTCTTGCAACCACGCTCCTGACGCTTGCGGGTTTCGTATATCTCATCCTGGCACTGTTCGCGACGCGCGGCTTCCGGCGTGAGCCTCAGCCTGCTGCGCCTGCTAGCTGGCCCACCGTTTCCGTGCTCAAGCCCGTGCGCGGCATGGACCCGCACCGCTACGACGCGTTTGCCAGCATGTGCAAGCAAACCTACCCGGGTCGGTTCGAACTGCTGCTGGGCATCGCCGATCCGGACGACAGTTTGCTGCTGGCCGAGGTCGCCCGCTTGCAAGCCGAGTTCCCCGCCATCGCCGTTCGCGCGGTGCCCTGCGGCGAGGTTCTGGGCACAAACGGCAAGGTGAGCACGCTGCTGCAGATGGTGCCGCACGCGCTGGGTGAACTGCTCGTAATCAACGATGCCGACATCCTGGCCGGGCCGGACTATCTTCAGGCCGTCGCGTCGGCTATGGCTCTGTCGGAGGTTGGCTTCGTCACTGCGCCGTACCTCGGCCGCACGCTGCCCAAATCAACGCTCTGGGCGCGGCTGGAGTCGCTCGGCATCGCCGGCGACCTCTTGCCCGGCGTGTTCACCGCGCGCATGCTCGACCGTGGCATGCGCTTTGGCCTGGGCAGCACCCTGGCGCTGCGCCGGAGTACGCTGGACGCCATTGGAGGCTTGGCACCGCTGCTCGACCGCATTGCCGACGATTACGAACTGGGCGAACGCGTGTCCAAGGCAGGATTTCGAGTGGTGCTGCTGCAGGAGCCGGTGCAAACGTCCGTGCCCGACTACAGCCTGCGCGCCTTCTGGCAACACCAGATCCGCTGGTGGCGCACCGTGCGCGACGCTCGGCCGTGGAGCTACTTCTTCATGGTGACCAGCTACGCCCTACCATGGGCCATGCTGAATGTGATTGCCTGCGGCTTCGCACTGCCCAGCATCACACTGCTGTCGCTGGCGCTATTGCTGCGCGTGGCCCTGCTGCTCAACGTGGGCGTGGGCATTCTGCGCGACGGTCAGGTCTTCCGCGACTTAATCCTGCTCCCGTTGCGTGACACCGTGAGCCTGCTGCTATGGGCATGGAGCTACGCCGGGGACGACGTGGTGTGGCGGGGTCAGCGCTTTCGGCTGCGGCGCGGAACGATGGTGCCCGCCAAACGGACGTAGGCACAGGCGAGGGCTCCGTGCGCACGCTGCCACATGGATGGGCACGGAGGAAGCAGTGTTTCCAGGCCACTACATACCTTCAAGAGGCTCAAGCCCTAGTGGTGTTAGGGATTCTCAATGAGGTGCCTCTGCTCTGGACCGATGCCTTGCCTCGCAACACCTAAACGCCGCGCCCGTCGTTCTGAGGCAGAAACAGCAGCGCGAGCAGGCAGGGCAAGACAACCGTTGCAACCGCAAGACCAGTCCAGAGCAGGTAGGACACAGGGGGAGGGCCTCTTCCTTTCTTATCGAACACCAAACGGGCTAGCAGAGTAGCGGCAACGCCCCATTTTGTGACATCACTTTCATAGAGCATTCCCGCCGGATGGAATAATGGGGACAGCCGAGCCGCTTCCGTGTAGCTGCCCTCCCGAAGAAAGAAGGTTTCCATGCCCATCGATTTAGAGAGCACACTCTCCGCTTCTGACCCGGAGATTGCCGCAGAGATCGCCCTGGAGGCGGAGCGCCAGCACGAAGGCCTGGAGATGATCGCGTCGGAAAACTTTGTTTCGCGCGCCGTGCTGGAAGCCGCAGGCACCGTCTTCACCAATAAGTATGCCGAAGGCTATCCAGGCAAGCGATACTACGGCGGCTGTGAGATCGCGGACGTGGTGGAAAACATTGCCCGCGACCGCGCAAAGCGCATCTTTGGCGCGGACCACGTCAATGTGCAGCCGCACTCCGGCTCGCAGGCCAACGCGGCGGCCTACATGGCGCTGATCCAGCCCGGCGAAACCGTCCTCGGGCTGGACCTGGCGCACGGCGGCCATCTTACCCACGGCCACAAGCTCAACTTCTCCGGCAAGCTCTATCGCATCGTGGGCTACCAGGTAAACCGCGACACCGAGACCATCGACTACGACGAACTGGAAGCGATCGCCAAGCGCGAGAGGCCCAAGGTCATCGTCGGCGGCGGTTCCGCTTATCCGCGCACGTGGGACTTCGAGCGCATGCGCGCGATCGCCGACGCGGTGGGCTCGTACCTCCTCGTGGACATGGCGCACTTCGCCGGCCTGGTTGCCGGTGGCGTGCACCCTTCGCCCGTGCCGCATGCGCACATGGTCACCACCACCACGCACAAGACGCTGCGCGGGCCGCGCGCCGGCATGGCCATGTGCAAGGCAGAGTTTGCGCAGGGACTGGACCGTTCCGTGTTTCCCGGCCAGCAGGGCGGGCCACTCATGCACGTGATCGCCGCCAAAGCCGTGGCCTTCCGCGAAGCGCTCCAGCCGGAGTTCCGCACCTACTCCGAGCAGACGGTGAGCAACGCAAAGGAGCTGGCCGCAGCGCTGGAAGGCGAGGGCTACCGCATCATCTCCGGCGGTACCGACACGCACCTGCTGCTCGTCGATGTGTTTGCCAAGGGTATGCTCGGCTCTGAGGCGGAGGCCGCCCTGGGCAAGGCCGGCATCACCGTGAATAAGAACGCCATCCCCTACGACACCAACCCGCCGCTGAAGCCCAGCGGCGTCCGCTTCGGCACGCCCGCGCTCACCACGCGCGGCATGCAAGGGGCGGAGATGCGTCGCATTGCAGGTTGGATCGCCGACGCTCTCGAACACCGCAACGAAGAGTCACGTCTGCGCAACATCCGGCAAAAGGTGTCCGCACTTGCTGCCGAGTTTCCACTCTACGGTTGGCTCCGCGACACCGTGGAAGAACGCGAAACGGTGCTGGCCGACTAGGCGACCCGGTCCAAGAAAACTGCGAGGAAGGAAGCAAAGCGGAAATCTTGATCCGGGCGTGTGCAGCGGCGAACCTCTTTCGCCATCGCATTCGGAGCCACCTCGGTGTGCCTGTCTCTCAGTGGCGGGACCAGCTAGAAGTAGATCTTGGCCGCCAGCTCTACGGATCGCGCCGCGTTGAGGGTGGCGGTAATCTGGCCTGCCGAACTGGAATCAATGTTCGTTACCGGCGTCGCAAACGTGGTGTGATTAAACACGTTGAAGAACGATCCCCGGAGTTCAAAGGACCGCGACTCCGCGATCTGGAACCGCTTCAGCAGAGACAGATCAAATTGCACCAGACCGTCGTTACGCATGGTATTGGTGCTGCCGTTGCCATCGGTATAGAGCGTGGGCAACGCAACAGTATCGGTTCCCCTGCAGGGCACTGTGAGTTGCGCGAATCGTAGTACCAGCAACTTGGACGCCGGACCAGCTGCGGATTGCGAAGCATGTTCGGCCGTTGACCGCCGAGGCCGGTGTTTGCCTGGTCGCCGCTGATGGTCAGCGTGAACGGCAGGCCTGACTGCAACGTGCCCACGCCCGACAGGTTCCAGTTGCCGATGAGCCGCTGCACCAGCCCGTGCGCATCATCGCCAAACAGCTTGCCGCGGCCGAATGGCAGCTCATAGAGGCCGCTGGTCACAAAGTTATGACGAATGTCGTAATTGCACGGGCCGTAGTAGTAATACCCGCCGCTCGCCTCACGGGTAAGTCCGTTGAAGGTGCCATCTGTCAGGCACTTTGCATAGGTATAGGAGACAAGGATGGTGGCACCGGAAAGTGCTCGCGTCTCCAGCTTCGTTTGCAATGCGTTGTAATTGGCATTTCCGGCGTACCGCGATAAGCCGATCGTGCCCCACTGCGCATACGGCCTGCGCGCCTGAATGGCTCCGGGACCCGGGAACGGATCGTTCATCTGGAACGGCTACACAATGTGTACCGTTCGATTGCTCACATACGCCGCGTCGAGCGAAAGCTTGTTGCCGAACTGATGTTGCGCGGCGAAGTTGTACTCCTGCACATAGGTGTTCGTGACCTTGTTTCCACCGTGGTGAAGCTCGGCTGCGAGCAGGACTTTTGCCACAAGTCCGAAGGAGCAGGTTGCGCCCGAAGTGTTTGCCGCCACAATGGGCTGGCTGGAGTAGAAGTCGGCAAAGGTCAGATTCGGAATCTTCAGTCCGGCTGCGTTGGCCGTGTTGTTGTTATTCACTGTTTGCGCTGCCACGGAACGGCACCACATTTTGTGAGTTGTTGATGGCGTTGTTATCCGGAAAGTTATAGAAGATGCCGTAAGCGCCGCGTAGTACCGTGCTCTTTTCCGGCGTAAATGCAATTCCAAAACGTGGCGCCACGTTGCTGCGCGCAGCCGGCCCGAATGGATGTGGGCAGTCCCAGGTCTGTGTTGAACTGGATGCGATCCGAAGACAGGGCGTACAGCGTAGGCGTACCAGGCTGCGCGTTCATGGAGAAGTCGCTCGGGATGACAACTTTGCCATTCGCTGCATTAAAACCGGAGGTCTGCCCCTTAATGCCGTTATAGAACGGGTTGATCTCGTACCGCAGCCCGGCGTTGATGGTAAGCCGTGACGACGATTTGTAGTCGTCCTGCACGGACATCGATTGAAAGTTTACGAAGTTGCCCCACGTGGAACGGAAGTAGCTGCGCTGCCCGCTGGATGGATACCCCAGCAGAAGGTCGGCAAAGTTATCACTGGAGTAGTTATTGCCGACAGAGAAGGTACCCACGGAGTTCGAGCCATAGAAGTAGGTATTGGTGTCGTGGAAGTTCTCATAACCAAACCGCACTTCATGCTTGCCGCTGGTGTAGGTGGAACGCGCAACGTACTGCCAGGAACGAATCCTGTTCTGCTTGGGATAGTTGCCGCTCTGGCCGTTGAAGGCGGTGTAGTTCGAGATGCCGACCTGCGGCAGTCCTTGGTACTGCGCGGGCGAGGCCCTTCCAGGCCCTTGATGCCAGCCTGGCTGTTGAGATCCTGCCCCTGCAGCGAACTGGTGAAGAAGAACACGCTGCGGTAGTAAGAAAACTGCGCTTCTGCCAGCCACCTGGGCGAGAAGATGTGCGTTTCGCGCAGCACCACGTTCTGACCGCGGCTGCGCAGCGGGAAGCCGCCAAGCGCGGAGAACGGATTGGGATCGGTCTCGTGATTGTTGTTGATGGAGTAGCGGCCCATCAGACGGTCGCGCGAAAACAGTGTCTGATCCACACGCACATCACCCTGGTCCAACTGCTGCTTCAACCGGTTTGTCAGCACTGCGTGCGACACTGTGCCACGCAACTGGTTCGCGTCCGGCAGGTACTTGAGAAAGAAGGTAGCCTGCGGCGCAATGCGACCGGCAGGGATCGTGTTGTTGGCAAACGCCTGCCCGGTGAGCGGGTCCTTCAGGGTAATACCGGTGCCTCGGTAGTCGCCGGCGCGCATGGCCGCGCTGGGCACGATGTTGTCGAAGTTCTGGCCTAGCGTGTACAGCGTGGACTGCAGATCAAGAAAAAAGAACGTGTGATCCTTCACGATGGGTCCGCCGGCAACGAAGCCGAACTGGTTGCGATGCAGCGGCTGGTTGCGGCGCGTGGAACCGGAGGGCGGCACGTAGAATAGTTCTTTGCGTCAAGGGCGTTGTTGCGGAGAAATTCATACGCGGTGCCGTGCAAGGCATTGGTGCCGCTCTTGAGCGTCGCATTCACGATGGTGGGGCTGTGGCCGTAGTCCGCGGGCATGTTACTGGACTCCACCTTGAACTCCTGCAACGCGTCCACGGTCGGCGAGATGAGCGTGCCGCCCAGTTGAGACTCTGTGATGTTCGAGCCGTCGAGATACCAGCCTGCCCACGACGGCGACAACCGTTCACATTCACGTTCACAGCCCTGGCGCGGATGGAGGTGCCGCCGGGCGTGAGTTGCGTAAGCTGCCAAAAGTTGCGTCCGTTGAGCGGCACGTTCTGCACGGTTTCTGTGTTGATCACCTGCCCTACCGAAGACGAAGCCTCATTCAACAGCGGGGTGGCCGATGCAACCACTTCTACCTTGTCGCTGATCGCACCTGCGCGCAGCGTTGCATTGATCGTGGCGCGCTGCGCTACCTCCAGCTCCGAGTCAGCAACCTGTGTTTGCGCGAAGCCTTCATGCGAGACAATGACGGAGTAGTGGCCGACCTGCAAGTTCGGTACGGTATACGCACCGGCAGCGTCAGATTTTACGGTGCGCTCTTCTGCCGTGCCGAGAATCCTGAGTACGACAGTCGCATCCGAAATGGCCGCGCCTGTGCTGTCTACCACCGTACCGAGGATTGTGCCCGTGTTCGACTGCGCAGAGATCCCCATTTCTCCCGTGACTAAAAGCGCAGAAGCAACTGCGTGGCGGTCCAGCCGGTAAGATGACATGCGGAACACTCCAGTACAGCGTCCGAAGCCGACGCGACGCAGGCCCGAACATCACCCGTCTGCACTGCTTCGGAAAGGATTCCGAAACGAAATGCGGTTAGGATTGTTTGTCAAGCTGAAAGCATGACGCAACGCATCTTTGCTCCGCATTCCGGTGGGTTGACAAGGAATGGCATTGCAACCAATGATGATGGGAAGCGTTTCCAATACGTCACTCCTAGCAAACTTTGAGGCCGGTAAGTCTTGGCAAATACTTCAGCATCTCTTCGGGATAAAACGGCGCTAGTCACCGGTGCGAGCAGCGGCATCGGCGCGGCGGCAGCCGTAGCGCTGGCGCGCGCGGGCGCAGACGTCATCGTGCACTACAACTCGCAGCATGCTGAAGCAGAAGCGGTGCTGCAGCGGGTGCGCGCGGAAGGTGCGGGCGGCAGCACGGTACAGGCTGACCTGGGCACACGCGAGGGCACGGACAGCCTCTGCGAGTTCGCACGCGGCAGGCAGATTGACATCCTGGTGAACAACGCCGGTTCGCTGGTGCAGCGGACGCCCGTGCTGCAGTTTACCCAAGAGCTTTGGGACAAGGTGTTCATGCTTAACCTGACGAGTGCCTTCTTCCTCTCGCAGGCGGTGCTTGTGGGAATGGTGGAGCGCAAGAGTGGAATCATCATCAACATGTCGTCAGTAGCCGCGCGCTTTGGTGGTGGCGTAGGTGCACTTGCCTACTCCTCCGCGAAGGCGGCGGTGTCTACCATGACGCACGCCTTGACCAAGGAGTTTGGGCCCCGGGGTGTTCGCGTCAACTGCATTTCACCCGGTACCATCGACACTGGCTATCACCGCGCCTTCTCGACTCCCGAAGGGCTTGACGGTGTTCGAGCCGCAACGCCCATCGGCCGGCTTGGCACCGCCGAAGAGATCGCCGACTTGGTTGTTTACCTGGCGAGCGATCAGTCGAGCTTCATTCATGGTCAGGTGATCGAGATCAATGGCGGCTTCTTTATGGCTTAGGCAGCCGCAGCTACACGTTATTGATCGCCGTAGGGTTCACCGAGCCCGTCCGTGCGACGCGTGGCAGCGTCCACACGAGCGCCGCCGCAATAACAGGCAGCGTTCCGAACACTGCGAACACTGGCCGAAACGAGTAGTGGTCCACCAGCCAGCCCGTGACCAGGCTGAATACCATGCCGCCAAAGCCGGATCCCATGCTGGCCAGCCCCCAGATGGAAGCGACGGCATTCTTCGGGTAGACATCGCGCGGCAGTGCAAGCACGTTGGCCAGCGCGCCACTGTAGCCGAACGTGGCGGTGGAGATGAGCGCGATGCTCGCCGCGGCGCTGCTCACCATGGCCGCGGGGAAAGCCGCCATCATGCACACCGAGAACACAACCACGCTGATCCTGCGGGCGGTTTGGTGCGAAACTCCCGAGCGCACCAGCAACAGTGTTAGGAATCCGCCCGCTAGGTTGCCGAGGCCTGCAGTGGCAAAAGGAATCCAGCCGATCTTTCCGATCTGCGCAAGGCTGAACCCGTGGCCCATCTTGAGGTACTGCGGGAACCAAAAGGTGTAGAAGTACCACACAGGATCGGCAAACACCTTGGACAGTGTGAACTGCCACACAAAGCGGTCGCGCACGAGGCTCTTCACCGGTGGGGGCGGCAGCACGGCCTCGCCGGTTGTCTCTGCTGGTGCGCGATAGATGGTGAGCCACACGATCATCCACACAAAGCCGAGCAGGCCCACCAGCACAAACGAGGAACGCCACCCAAACCGCAGGGCCGACCACGCCAGCAGCGGCGGCGCCAGCATGGCGCCCACGGCCGCTCCGCTGTTGAAGATGCCGGACGCCAGTGAGCGCTCGCTGGGCGGAAACCACTCGCCTATGACCTTGACGCCAGCAGGGTAGTTGCCTGCCTCACCTATGCCCAGCAGGAAGCGGTATGCACCCAGCGTGTACGCGCCGGTGGCAGCCGCGGTGAGCACCTCTGTCGCTGACCAGAAGGCGATGGTGAGCGAGTACCCCACGCGGCTGCCCAGCCGATCCAGCAGCGGGCCGGAGATGCCGTTCATGATGGTGTACGCCAGCATGAACGCGAAGATGATCTGGCTGTACGTGCCCGCGGAGATGTGAAATCTGTCCAGCAGCACAGGAGCCATGACAGACAGCGTTTGCCGGTCCAGGTAGTTGATGACCGTGGCGAAGAAGGTCAGTCCGAGGATGGTCCAGCGCAGTCTGCTGCCGTCCACTTCTGTCATCGCTTACACCAGGCCGGCCTTGCTCATGGATGTGCGCACAGCGTTCAGGTCAGCCTGCATCATGCCCAGCACCTGTTCGCGTGGCAACGTCAGCGTGCGCTTGCCGTTCTCCGCGCCGCCCATGGGGTACTCAAAATGCAGTTGCACGGGACCTGCGAAGCCGTTTGTCTTCACGATTTCGAAAAAGCTGTCGAACCGCACCATGCCTTGCCCGATGGGGCACCAGTGCGGCACAAATGCGCCCTCTACACCCAGGCTCTTGTCGTACGGGTCGGCATGCGTTGTACCTTTGCCGTTGCGCTGCCATAGGAAATCCTTGACGGCGATCCCGTGCATGGAAGGCTTCGCCAGCTTTGCCGTGGCGATCCATCCGCCATACCCGCCTTCGACCGTGGCGTGGCCGATGTCGTAGTTCAGGCCGATCCACTGCGGATCAAGATCGCGGAACGCGTACCAGAGGTCCCAGATGCACGCGCCCACCATACCCGGGCCGGAATGCGTGTGGTACATGCCGCACATCTGCGTGCGACGATTCAGCTCTGCCAATGCGCGTGCCTTGAGCCGGAGCGCTTCCAACTGGTCCGGAATGGATCGCGCCGGATCGTACTTCAGCCCGCCCCAGCGGTAATGATGAATGCCGAGTGAGGCGGCGGTGTGCAGCACTGGTTCCGCCGCCTGCATATTGTCGGGTGTAATGTCGGTGGTGATCATGGACACGTCGAGCCCGGCCTTGCGGATGGCGCTGACTGCCGCAGGCAAATCAGTGGTGGCACGCTCCGGCAAAACGTGGCCGTCAGCGCGCACGGTCAGGTCCACAGCGTCGAAGCCAAGCTGCTTTGCGGTAGATGCCATTTCCGGCACGCCCATCCACTGCAGGTGCTTGGAGAAGATGGACACCTTGAGTTTGCCCACCGCCTCTGCGGGCGAGGCAGGAAACGCTTCCGCTCCCGCCAGTTCCGAACCAAGGACCTGCAGCGCACTGGTCATGATGGCTGCCTTCAGCATGGAGCGGCGCGATATGCCGGAATCCATTCTCTGCATGATTTGCCTCACTTCCTGGCGGTGGTAGCTGCCTGTTCCGGCAGCGCGAAGGATAGCAGCGTGGACCCGGCGGTGACTGCAACAAACTGCCGCCCATCGGCCGCGTAAGTCATGGGCGGTCCCTTCATGCCCACGTTGGTGTCGTAGTGCCAGAGGATCTTGCCGGTCCGCTCGTCGGCAGCGCAAAAGGCACCGTTCGGGTCGGCATAGAAGATGAGCCCGCCAGCAGTTCCCAGCACGCCCGACCAGGTCTTGAGCACGAGCGGTCCGGGTTGCGCAATCTCCCACCTTGTTGCGCCGGTCTCAATGTCGATGGCTCGGACGAACCGCTGGCCGATGCCCTTTGCCTCCGGCGTACCCGGCGCGGCTTTCGGGTCGCCGCACGACTCGATCGTCATCAGGTAGTACCAGTGCGTCGTGGGGCTGAAAGCAGTGGACGTCCAGTTGGCGCCATTGTCCGGACAGTTGCGCTGCTTGGTGCTCATGGTGCTGGGCAGCGCGGTGTTCAGCACCGGCCTGCCCTTTGCATCAATGCCGGTAGCCCAGTTGATCTGCTTCAGGAAAGGCTTCGCCAACAGCAGCTTGCCGTCTGTGCGATCGAACACGTAGAAGAAGCCGTTGCGATCGGCATGCAGCAGGAGCTTGCGCGGCTTGCCCTGAAAGTTGGTGTCTACCAGTACCGCCGGCTCCACGGCGTCGCGATCGGCCGTGTCATGCGGAGTGAACTGGAAATACCACTTGACGCTGCCGGTGTGCGGGTCCATGGCCAGGATGCTGTTGGTGTACAGGTTGTCGCCGGGCCGGGTGCGATCGTCGGAGTCGGGCCACGGATTGCCGGTGGGCCAGAAGAGCGTGTCCGTCTCAGGATCGAAGGAGCCGTGCAACCAGGTGGAGCCGCCGCCAAGCTTCGGCCAGTCCTTGCCCCAGGTCTCGATGCCCGCTTCGCCAGGGCCGGGCACGGTCCAGTGCCGCCACAGCTGCTTGCCGGTTTCTGCATCGTAGCAAACGATGAACCCGCGAATGCCCCAATCGCCACCGGACACACCGCCCAGCACGGTGTCGTTCAAGATCATGGGCGCGACGGTGGAGCCGTACTTCAGCTTTTCCTCCGGCATGATCTGCTCCCAAACCAGCTTGCCGGTCACGCGATGGATGGCGAGCAGGTGTGCATTGTCCGTGGTGATATAGACCTTGTCGCGGAACACCGCGGCACCGCGATTGGTGCCCACAGAAGCGTCACCCACCAGGCCGGTGGAAGGCGGACGCGACCAGCTCCAGATGGTGCGGCCGGTCTTCGCATCCATGGCACTGACGCGGTTCTGGCCGGAAAAGTACATCATGTCGCCGACCACTATCGGAGTCGCCTCCAGGCCAAGCTGCGGCATGGGTGCAATCCACTGCAGCACGAGTTTGCTGACGTTCGTGCGATCTACCTCGCGTAGGTTGCTGTAGCGGTTGGCGCTGTAGTTGCCGTTGTAGGAGGGCCACTCACCCGGACGTGGATGCAGAATCTGCTGGAACTCGATGATGTTCGCGCCCGGCGTAACCACGTCGTTCTTCTGCGGCATGTGCCCGGGCTCCACGCCAGTCAGCGAGCCAAGGTACGCTGTCAGATCCTCCATTTTCTTAGCAGGCACCACCAGCGGCTGCATGGCTGCATGGCCGCTCAAGGAAAGCTCTGAGATGTCTTTGAGAGGAAGCAGGTAAAAGACACCGCTGTCTTTCTCCTGCAGGTGAATGTCGTAGTTGGTGCGATTGCGAAGGTAGCCAGTCATCGTTCTTCCGTGCGTCACCACGGTGGCAAGTTCATAGCCTGGCGTAATGTTCAGGTCCGGTGCGGTAAGCGCAGCGTGGAAGGCCTGCGCGCTCATGCGAGTGCCTACATCGGAAAGGTCCGGCCCTATGCTGGATCCCATGCCGCGCACCATGTGGCACGATCCGCACTTCCCCTCACTCCAGAAGTACTGCCTACCTGCTGCCATGTCACCGCTGCTGCCCGCTGCGGACGCGGGCAGGTTGAGCGATGACACGTACGCTGCAAGCTCGTCCACTTGCTGCGCAGGCAGGCTTGAGAAGGGCGGCATGCCCTGCGCCGGGAACCCGGCGGCGATGGTACCGTGCAGCTTCTCAACGGATCGGCCGCGCAGGTCAGGGTTGTCGGCCAGCTTGGGCGCATGCTCCGTGCCCGAGCCGTCCGCACCATGGCAGCCAATGCAGAGGGATTCGTACCGCGCTTTACCCGCCCTTGCTGCCGCCTCCGGGTCCTGAGCCAGCGCAAGAGCAGAAGCACAGATCCAGAGCAGGCCTGCAAACAGCAAAGACGGCCGCAGAAACGGTTTCTTTTGCGCGGCGTCGATTCGTGAAACCCTTGTCATTGGAAACGCTTCCGAAATATCTTTGTGCAAGGGGTGTACCCCTGTCAACTTTTCCCGCACCTGAGGGTGCTGCTCAAAGGAAGGCTTTATGCCCAACGAACTCAGCGGAACGGTCCTGGTCATTCTGGGTGCTTCCAGCGGCATTGGCAGGGCCACCGCGGCGATGGCGGCGCGAGCCGGAGCCACAGTCATCGCAGCCGCCCGGCGAGAAGACCGTCTTCAGGACCTGCAGGAAGAACTGGCAGGCGACAACGTCCGCATCACGGCGCGCAAGGCAGATGCTGCATCTGCAGAGGAGATGGCGGCGCTTGTGGCCGGTGTGGTCGAAGAGTTCGGACGGATAGACGCCGCGGTGTACGCCTG
>CAXTBQ010000009.1:0-35806 GCA_964242065.1 uncultured Terriglobus sp.
GTCGCGTCCAAGACGGAATTACCGGCCTGGTAAAAGACATTGCCGTGGATCTGGTTTGGATTGAAGTTGCGAAAGTTGCCGCGCCCTCCGCCGCCACCGCCGCGCCCCCCACCACCGCCGGGTCCGCCGAAGCCACTACCGGGTCCACCAAAGCCCCCGCCAAAACCGCCGGGACCGCCCGCCATCATGCCGCCCACCATGCTGACGACGGCGTTTGCGATATCGGCCTGCGCGCCGCCGCTGCGCTGGGCGTTGGCTATGGCGTCCTGGATGCGCTCGCGCACCTCATCCTCGTTAAACCCGGCCATGCCGTTGCTGCGGCCCGCCTGCCCACTAATGGCGACCGAGTCGGAGCCGCTGGTGTCTGCCGCGCCCAGACCCGCGTTGCTGGGCAGTGCTGTGCCCTCCGCGCCGCCACCCGCAGAGGCGACTTCCGTGTCCGCTTCGGCTCCGCCGCCGGCCCGCAACGATTGCAGACCGCGGGTAAGCGCCTCGGTGTTGCCGCCCAGCAGCCCGGCTACGGTCGCGCCTGCACCCTGTGTTGCTGCGTTGCGCGCGGCGACGCGTGAGGCAAGCTCAAGCTTGAAGGCTGCTGTGCCGCTGTGCTGGGTAGCGTTCAGCAGCACCTCTGCCGTTGCCGGGGCAAAGGCGGCAAACTCCGCGCGCACCACATAGCGCCCGTTCTTCGGGATCAGCAGCTTGAAGCTGCCGGTTACGTCGGTCGCCGCGGCGTACTTGCGGCCGGTCAGCGTGTTAGTGGCGGTCACGCTGACGCCGGGCAGCGGCACACCTGCGGGTGCTTTGCCGCTGCTATCCGCCGCCGTGGCAGAGGCGACAGAGCCAGTGATGGTACCGCCCTGAACCTCTGGTGCCATGGCGTCAGCAGGAGCAGCCGCCGGCGGGGCCACAGCCTGTGCCCAGGCCATCACCGGTACGGGTGTCGCGACGACGCAGGCAAGCAGAATCTGAGGCGAAAGGCGCAAGGGACTCCAGAGAAACCGGCGGCTGACGTGGCAGACCGCGTAAAGAGAAAGACGCGGCAGCCCGCCCGGATGTTTCGCCCGTTTTCGCGGGTTGCGGTACTCTCATCGCATCCACGCTGAGGTGTCATGTTCCGTATCGTAAAAACGCTGTTGCTGGTTGGTTGTTTTGCTCTGGAGTGCCTTTCCGCACAGACGTTGCACGTCGATTCTGCTGCAAAGGTTGTGCAGACAGCACACGCAAAAGGCACCTTCAACGGCGTCGTAATCGTGTCAGAGCACGGCAAGAACGTGCTGGAACTGGCGCTGGGCGACGCCGACCGGACGGCCAGGCTGCCGGTGCGGACCGCCACAGTTTTCCGGCTGGCCTCGCTCACCAAGCAGGTCACTTCGCTGCTGGTGATGCAGCAGGTGGCGGCAGGCAGGTTGCGGCTGGACGAGCAGGTTAGCGAGGTTCTGCCGTCGCTTTCGCCAACCACCGGTCGCGTTACGGTAGAGCAGTTGCTGCAGCACGTCTCCGGGCTGCCCAATCCCAGCGAGGGTGATGGCATCCCTGCCTTCTACAAGATGGGCAACGTCGCGGGGAACTACAACACTGTCACCGCCAGGGGCTTTTGCTCCGGCAAACCGTTGCGCGATCCCGACACCAAGTTTGAGTACAACAATTGCGACTACATCGTGCTGGGCGCGCTGCTTGAAAAGGTGACTGGCAGGCCCTATGCGCAACTGGTGCTTGAGAACGTCACAAGGCCGCTGGGCCTGAAAAGCTGGGGAACCTTCACCGGCAGTGGGACAACCCCGGCAACCGCACGGGCCTACAACGAAGATGGCAAGCCGGACGAATCGCAGAACCCTGCCACTTACGGCGCAGCGGGCGCGCTGTATGGTGACGCGTTGGACGTGGCGAGGTGGGACACGGCGCTGCTGACGCACAAACTGCTACCTCGCGAGCAGACCGACCGCATGTTTCACGGCGAGAACAACCTTGGGGGCGAGGCGCTTGGCTCGTGGAGCTATGACCTGCCCGGCACAAAGCCGGCGCTGCACCTGATTGAGCGGCAGGGCGACATCGGCTCCACGCGCCTGCTCAACCTGCTGCTGCCGGAACTGGACGCCAGCGTCGTCATCATTGCGAACACCGAACGAGCCGACCTGTTCAACACCTACTCGAAGCAGGGGCTTGGCTACGACCTGGTGAAGGCACTGACCGGCAGGTAATTACTGCGGTGACTGTGGTGCGTCGCCCGGAGCTGCGTCGGGCCGTCTGCGGCCACCCACTGGCCGCTCTATCAAGTGCAGGTCCGTGGGCACAAAGCTCGTTCCATAGCCCGTTTGCTTTACACTGCCGGTTCCCGCTACGCTATCCCCAGCTTTTACGTCGGCCAGGGTGATCGCCTCGCCGGCGTCGTTGGCCGACGTGCTCCCGTTGCCGCCTCGCCTGCCCCCACCATAGCCACCCTGTCCCATGCCGCCCCCCATGGGTGCCATGTCCAGACCGGCAGCAGCCAAAGCCTGCTCATTCATGCGACCGCCACGATGCAGCGACGTGGACTCGTCCAGGACGATGATCTGAGAGACGTGGTCGCTTCGCATAATCGTGAGCCGTGTGTCGTTGATTGCGGTAATCCGCCCCACAATGTAGGTCTTGCCCAGGTTTGCCTTTGCCTTGGCGACCTCTGCCGCGCTCACATCCATCAGCATCAGGGCATGCACCTCGTGCTTGTCTGCGTCGGGCATGCCCATGGCCATCACTTCGTCACCGGGCTGCACGCCGCTCACCGTACCCGGCTGGCCGTCGCGACGCACACGGGTGTTGTCGGTGCTGATAACGGTCCACGTCTCACCTGTTTCAGTCTTCAGCGAAACGTTGTTGCCGTTCACCCCGGTCACAGTGCCGCGGATACCACCGCCGCGCCTGCCGCCGGGTGCACCCTGGCCGCCGGGCCCTCGGCGACTCTGGACGTCAGGCTGTGGCTGCTGATCTCCGCCGGTGGTGGCGTTCTGGGCGAATGCTCCGGCGGCGGCAAGCAAGGCGGAACAGAGTACGGCGGACTTCCAGACAGCAGGCATCATGACACAATCCTCACGCGGGAGCGCGTGCTAGTAGAGACGTGCGTTTTCAACGAAAGACGCGCTCGCGTGTCAAAACCTTGCGGGCAGGGTCCCTGCCACTCTGCTGGCTTGGTACACTCGCTCAACTCAGCACAGGAGCACCATGGCCACCAGTACGCCGCCGCAGCCGACGTTTCGACCCTTTGTTCCCGCGCACGAAACGCGGCCCGAACTGACCGTCCGCGCCATCCTCATCGGCGCGGTGTTTGGCATCCTGTTCGGCGCGGTTACGGTGTACGTGGGGCTGCGGGCCGGGCTTACGGTGGCTGCGTCCATTCCGATTTCCGTGCTGTCGATCTCGATTCTGCGTGTGCTTGGCAAGTCTTCGATCCTGGAGAACAACATCGTCCAGACCACCGGCAATGCGGGGCAGAGCATCGCCAGCGGAGTCATCTTTACGCTGCCCGCGCTCATCTTTCTGGGCTTCGACCTTGAGTACGCGCGCATCTTTGCACTGGCCCTGTTTGGTGGATGGATCGGCGTGCTATTCATGATTCCGCTGCGGCGGCAGCTGATCGTGGAGGAGCACGGTACCCTGCTGTACCCCGAGGGCACGGCCTGTGCCGATGTGCTGATGGCGGGCGAGCGCGGCGGCGCGTTCGCATCCAAGGTGTTCCTGGGCTTGGGCCTCGGCTCGCTGTACACGCTTTTTCAGAACGACAACCTCTTGGGCCTGTGGCCCGCTACGCCGACGAAGAACTTCGATATCGGCCCGCAGCACCTGCTCAAGGGCGGCTCTGTTCGCGCCGATGCGACGCCGGAGTACCTGGGCGTCGGCTACATCATCGGCGTGCGCATCGCAGGCGTCATGCTGGCAGGCGGCGTCTTCAGCTGGCTGGTGCTGATGCCGGCCATCTGCTTTTTCGGCTCGCACCTAACCGCTCCGCTGTACCCGGGCACCACGCTCATCCGCGACATGAGCCCCAGCGACCTATGGCGCACGTACATCCGCCCCATGGGCGCGGGTGCGGTGGCCGCGGCGGGCTGCCTTACGCTGCTGCGCACGTTGCCGACCATCTTTGGTGCGCTCACCGGGTCGTTCCGTGCGAAGAAGAAAGCGGCGAGCACCACCGCTGACACTACCGACAAAGTTTCTCGTACCTCGCACGACCTGCCGAACAGTTTCGTCTACGGCGGGTCGGTGCTGCTGGTCGCCATTATGTGGGCGTTTCTCTACTGGAAGCCGGTGCCCGGCGCGCAGGTGGGCGCGCTGGCGAATCTGGCGGCCGCGCTGCTCATCGTCGTGTTTGGTTTTCTGTTCGTCACGGTCAGCGCGCGCATTGTGGGCATTGTGGGCTCGTCGGCCAGCCCGGTCAGCGGCATGACGATTGCGACGCTCATGGCGACCGCCGCGATCTTCCTGGTGAAGGGTTGGACCGCGCCCGCGTTCGGCGCGCTGGCGATCACCATTGGCGGCGTCGTCTGCATCGCGGCCAGCAACAGCGGCGATACGGCGCAGGACCTGAAGACCGGCTACATCATCGGGGCAACGCCGTGGAAGACGCAGTTAGCCGTGATGATCGGCGTGGTGGTCAGCACCTTCGTGATCGGGCTAACACTGAACGGGATGAACAAGGGCCTCGAGAGCTTTCGCCAGATGCCCGCGCCTATTGCGCTGAGCACCGCCGCGCTGCCTGAGGGCCTGCAGGACCGCGGCGCCTTTCCACGTGCGCACATCGCCATGGTCGATCCGAATGACAGCGCGAAACGTGTCGACGTGAATAACGCCACGCGGTACGAACTGATCAACGCCATCGGCTCGCCCACGCTGGAAGACGGCAAATACCTCCTGAATCGCGCCACGGGCAGGCTTGAGATCCAGTGGGTGCAGGGCATCGGCAGCGAGAAGGCCGCTGCGCCGCAGGGCCGCCTGATGGCCACGGTGATCAACGGCATTCTCAGCCGCAAACTGCCGTGGTCGCTAGTGCTGCTGGGCGTGGCGCTGGTGCTGGCTGTGGAACTGCTGGGCGTGCGTTCGCTTACGCTGGCCGTGGGTGCGTACCTGTCGATTGCGACGACCCTGGCCATCTTCGTGGGCGGCGTGGTGCGCTGGATGGCCGATGCAGCCGTGTCCAAGGCGCGGGAACGAGATCGGCGCTTGAAAAATGAAGCAAGACTTCGGCACCTGTTTGATACTCATCAAGGCGATCGCATGGTCTCGTTCAAGATCCGTGGCAAGGATGAACCGCGAGAGCCAATGTTCACGGAGCTTTCGACGGCGGAGCAGGAAGCCACCATCGCCCGCATCGAAGCAGCCCGCGCGCAGCCCACACTGGACGAGCAGCAGGCCGCCCTGACCGGCAACGAGGCCTTCACCGACCTGGAAAACGACGAGAGCAGTCCCGGTTCGGTCTTCGCCAGCGGACTGATCGCGGCGGGCGGCATTATGGGCTTGCTGGGCGTGGCGGTGCGGCTGTACGAATCGGCTGCGGAAAAGACCATGCCCCGCTTCAGCGAGCACAACCCGCTCTACCACGACCCGGTCAGCGTTCTAATGTTCGCTCTGCTGGCATCTGCGCTGTATTACTTCGCAAAAAAGCCGATGGACAGCAAGTGAGTGAACTCCGAGCCAGATTTCGTGACGCGGGAGCCTTTTTCTGGCAGTACCCAATCCTTTGGCTGCCCGTCCTTCTAGCCGATCTCTGCAAATCTTTGTTCGCTGAAGGCGACGTCATTCTCCGGCACGCTGTCATCCTTTGGTCGATGCCGCAATCAGTGCTCGGCGGGTATGGCGGGAGTTCAACTCTACCCATCGCTCCCATCGTTCTTGGAGGTTTGCTCGAACGACTTGCAAACGTTTTCGACCTGCTTTGTTACCTCTACGCCCTGGCAATGCTTGCAAAGCTTGTACCGTGCGTTCAGCGTGGAGAGAAGCCTGCGAAACTTTTTCGTTGAAAGTACCCAACCGGCTTTGGAGAACCTTCGCTTGGTGTGCTCTCGCATGGATTGCCCTGCCGCTTGGCGCGGCCTTAGGAACGCTGGTGCCTCACTTCTCTATGGGCGTTATGGCTACATGCGCCGTACTCACGGTGACTCCAGCGCTGTACCTGCTGACACCAGTGCTCGTGCGGTACGTTCAAGCGAACAGTGGGACAAAGCTATCGCTTGTTGGTGGAAGAATGGCGAGTTTCTCTTTCCTTCTGTTCGCGACCGTCGCGAGTACAACGCTAGTTACGTCTTTCTTCAACTTGCAAGCCAGGACCGGAGCCTGAATCAACTCGCAACCCACAAGCTCATATGGGAACTGATCTCCTTGTGCGTTTCCATGGCAGGTTCTTTGCCTTACGTCTTTGGAATGATCGGGCTCACGTTGCGTGAACTGCCGCCCGGGCTGTTTGTGTACGGGACGTTGCACCCGGACCGTGCGCCGGAAGAAGTTAGGCAACAAGCGCAACAACTAGTGTGGCGCGGTAGTGGCAGTGTGGCTGGCCAACTACGTGATCTGGGTGAGTATTTTGCACTGCTGCCTGGTGATGTTGGCCACGATGTTGAAGGTGATGTCTTTTCCCTGCCGGACGACCACGGGTCGCTCCTTGCTGCCTTCGATCGCTACGAGGGTTACGACCCGCAAGCGCCCGAATCGAGTCTCTTTCTGCGACAGAAACGCACGGTGACATTGCCGGATGGCCACACGGAGCAGCACTGGGTGTACGTTTACAACCGGGACCTGCCTGCGCCGGAGTGAGCGCGGGCGACACCCGCGTGGAGTTGCATTGAACCTGACCCGAGACCTTTTCCGCCGCACCAGCCTGCTCTTTATCAAATACCCGCTGCTGTGGCTGCCGCTGGTGATTGCAGACACCCTGCGCACGTTGCTGCAGTGGTACGCGCAGCCCCTGACACGCGCCGCGCTGTACCTTGCAGCACCACGCTCGGCACTTGGCGGTGGCATTGCCGGCCCGCCGGCGCAGTGGAAGATCAGCCTCATTGCGGGCGGCATCGGCTTCCTTGCCCTGGCGCTCGGGTTGTTCCTGCTGGTGTACGCCCTCGGTGTGGTCGCGCGCGCGGTGCGGCCGGAGCGGGGTGTGGAAGCACAGCGTCCCGAGCTCCACTTCCAGATTCCCACCGGCATCCTGCCCACATGGTTACAAATTGCGGGGCTTGCCTTGTTGTACTTCCTATTCCTGTCAGAGTTCATGCCCAGCGTGGTGCTGACCTGGGCCGTACGCCGCCATATGACAGCAGGCCACCTGCAGCTGCTGTTCTTTAGCCTGGCGGCACCCGCGCTATTGGCGGTTTTGTTCTTGGCTGTGCAACCGCTGCGGCGGTATGTGTTGCACGTGCAGGCCGCGGATTCTCCGTTTGCGGCGGAGCGCGATGCAAGCCGGGAAGCCAAGCTCCCGTACTTCCTGCTGTTGGCGCTCGCCGCGCTGTGCAGCAACCTGGCTGCACTTGGCATTGCTTATCTGACACAGCGGGCGCTGGGCACTGTACGGGTGGCCCCATCCATGACGCTGCTCTTGTTGCAGGTAGTCACGTCCATCGCCACGGCTCTGCCGTACGCCTACGCCATGACCGGCTTCTCGCTGTCACCGGCCACGCCTCTGGGTATCGAGGACGTGCAATCGTAAGTCTATTGGGTATGGTCCGGGATCAGGGCCAAAATCCCGGGTACCGTCTTCCGTATGTGTCGTGTCTTTGGCACTCGGACGTTCTCCACGCGACCTACCCAGCTCTGTGGCTGGGCTGGTAAAGGGCGGGCCTTCGGCCCTCGAATGAGAGCAACTCCTCAGCGAGATACGTTCTTATCGCCGGACGGACAGGAACACGAACGTCAGCGCCACCACGCCCATGGCAATCAACGCCAGCAGCGAGCCAATGAACCACGCAGCGCGCCGCTCAGCATCCGGACCGGGCTGCGTAATGCCGAACGTGTTGATGAAGGCGCGCGCCAAAAATAACAGGAAGCCCATTCCCTGTAGTGTCCCATGGGGAAGACGGTCAGGCCGGTTGTTTGGCGGCGGCATCCGGCTTGGCCAGGTCGCAGGCACGCCACAGGTACCAACTGGCTACGGAGCACCAGGGGCGCCATTTTTTAGCACGGCGCTCCATTTCGGCGGGTTTGGGCAGGTCGGCTGGGGTGACTTTGTCTGTGGGCTTCAGCTTGCCAAAGGTGAGCGCAAAGCCCTTGCGCACGCCATAGTCGCTCACCGGCAGCACGTCCGGCCGGCCAAGCCGAAAAATCAGCATCATCTCCACGGTCCATCGGCCGATACCGCGTACCTGCGTCAGGTGTTGAATGACGTCCTCGTCACCCATGCGGCGGATCCGTTGAAGCGAGGGCACCGTTCCATCCAGCGTCTTCGCCGCCAGATCGCGCAGGGCAAGCGTCTTGTTTGCAGAAAGTCCGGCGGCGCGCAGCTGTGGCGTGGGGCACTCCAGCAGGTGCTCGGGCGAGGGGTGGACGCCCACGCCGCAAACTTCGTGGAAGCTCTCGAGCATGCGCGCGTGGATGGCGGCGGCCGCCGTGCCGTGCAGTTGCTGGTAGATGATCGACTCCGCCAGCGACTCGAACGGTGACAGGCTGCCGGACAGGCGCATGCGGTACGGTCCCGCGCGCTCGATCAGGCGGCCGAGTTTCGGGTCTGCGGCGGACAGTGCCGCAATCGCTTTCGTGGCATCATAGGGCGGCTTGCGGTTTGCACTGCGGCGGGGCATGCTGCCTAGTTATAACTCGGAGCCGTTCCTTGCGTAGAGTTGCGCCAGTAAACTCGGACCACAGTGGCCGCAGTTTACAAGCAAGATGCAGGCAAGAGAAGGTAAATGTCGAACCGGATCAGGCTCCTGGCGAGAGTGTGCACGACATGTTGTGCACGCAGAACTCGCAGCGAGGTTCGATTATCGAAGTTGTAGAAACCAAAGTAGGTTTAGGCATCGCTGGCAGGGGATCGCACCAACGTCGCGCTGTTATATTGGCTTTGTCCGCCGGAAGAGAGATTTGCTCCGCACGAGTTGCTCAGCGTAGAGGGGTACCCATCGCGAGCGGTGTTTTCCGGTCAAGGAGTACCACTCATTCAGGCTTGGGTCTGCAGCCCGATCCTGACGGATTTCGAGGAAGCAGGACGCACTTATGGCGCAGGTTTTTGACCGCAGTTCGAACGCTCTGGCTCGCGCCGCACTGGTGCTCACGGGTCTGATCGTGGTCGCACTGGGTGTGGCGTTGAACCAGTTGCAGCGCTCCCCGTGGGTGACCAGGCAGGGCCAGCGCGCCGACCAGCCGGTGCCGTTCTCGCACCGCCACCACGTTCAGGGCCTCGGCATTCAGTGCCAGTACTGTCACGTGTCCGTGGAGAAGTCTGCGTACTCTGGGATTCCCCCCACAAAGACCTGCATGAACTGCCACGCGCAGATCTGGACCAACGCCGAGATGCTGGAACCGGTGCGTCACTCCTGGGCAACGGGTGAATCCATCAAGTGGATCAGCGTGCACGACCTACCGGACTATGTGTACTTCAATCACTCCGTGCACGTGAACAAGGGCATCGGATGCGCCAGCTGCCATGGCCGCGTGGACGAGATGCCTATCATGTACATGGAGAATTCGCTCCAAATGGAGTGGTGCCTGAACTGCCATCGCAACCCGGTCAAAAATCTTCGACCAACCACAGAGATTTACAACATGGCCTGGGCCGGGCCTTCGACGCAGAAGCCGGTCTGGTGCGCAGAGACAGGCAAGGCAGTACCGACCGCGCAGGGCGTAACCTGCACGACCCAAGATCCGGGTAATGCCAATCCGCTGATAGCAATGCTGCAGGCTACTCCCCCGGGTGCGACGGTAGCCCCCGCGATTTCAAATGGCCCGGTGTTTCAGCCGGGGAATGGCCTGGCGGGTGCCTCAAATGGGCAGTCGTCCCAGAGCACGGGTGTGCAGCTTGAGCCCAACGCGAAGAACGGCGCGGGAAAAACCTACACGGACGTGCCAGCCATGCCGCTGTTGCCGGCCAGTTATCACAAGTTCACCTCGCAGGAGGCGCTGGGTGCCTACCTTGTAGATAAGTACCGCATCCGCACGCCGCACGAGCTGCAGAGCTGCGAGGTATGTCACCGATGAGCACGACTTCCAAGGAAATGAACGGCATGGCTGAAGTGAATGCCCCAGGTGCAACGGTCGTCACGGCCATCAAGCCCGCAAAGATGACGCTGGCAGAGGTTCGCGCGCGCTTGGAAGGCAAGCGTGGAAAGCGCTTCTGGCAGAGCCTGGATGACCTGGCCGAAGCGCCGGGATTCACCGAAATGCTGCACGAGGAGTTTCCCCGGCAGGCATCTGAGTTAACGGATGGTGTAAGCCGCCGCGGCTTCATGAAGGTGATGGGGGCATCCCTGGCGCTGGCCGGGATGACGGGTTGCACCAAGCAGCCGGACGAGCAGATTTTTCCTTACATCAAGCAGCCGGAAGACTTGGTCATCGGTAAGCCGAACTATTTCGCCACTGCTTTTCCGTTCCCCACGGGTGCGGTTCCGGTGCTGATCAAGAGCGACACCTATCGCCCCATCAAGGTGGATGGCAATCCGGAACATCCTGTTTCAAAGGGCCGTTCGGACCTGTTTACCCAGGCTTCTCTGCTCGACCTGTACGATCCGGACCGCTCTGCCCATGTGGTTAAGATCGCGGCAGGCCAGGCAATCACGAGCGACTTTGGCGCGTTCAGTGACGCATTTCGAGCGGCGGCGGGCGATAACAGCAGTGGCCAAGGCCTAGTGGTGCTGTCAGAGACGATCATTTCGCCGACGCTTGCGGCGCAGTGGAAGCAGCTCCAAACGAAGTATCCGCAAGCCAAGCTTGTTCAGTGGGAGCCGATCAACTCTGATGCCTCGCGCATTGCTTCGAAGGCTGTTCTTGGCGATTTCTACGAGACGCAGTACAGGCTGGAGAACGCTGACGTCATCCTCTCGCTCGATGCGGACTTCCTGACGTCGAACGCGTTTCCCGGCTTCCTGCCGCTATCCGCTGCATACGCTGAACGGCATCGTTACGAATCCGGCAAGCCGATGAATCGGCTGTACGTCGTGGAGAGCATGCCCACCGTGACTGGCGCTAAGGCTGAGCACCGCCTGGGCCTGAAGCCGAGCGATCTGGATAAATTCGCCTCAGCCCTGGTCAGTGGCGGTGGGTTCAGCGGCTCCGAAAGCGCGCAGAAATTTTTGGCAGCCGTGCTGGCCGACCTCAAGAAGGCTGGCTCCAGGGCCGTGGTGATCGCGGGACACCAGAGTTCTCCCGCGTTGCAGGCCGCAGCCCACGCGCTCAACGCGCAGCTCGGCGCTGTTGGCTCCACCGTGGTGTACACAGAAACGGTCGCCGCCATTCCGTCGGTCCAGAATGACGACCTCAAGAACCTTGTCGGTGCCATGCGTTCCGGTCAGGTGAAGGCACTGATCATGCTGGGCGTGAACCCCGCCTACAACGCTCCAGGCGACCTCCATTTTGGAGAAGCCTTGGCTCGCGTCCCATTTACCGCGCACCATGGGCTCTACTACGACGAGACTGCGCAAAAGGCGCTATGGCACGTGAACGCAGCGCACTATCTCGAAAGCTGGTCCGACGCACGCGCATACGACGGCACAGTTTCTATTATTCAGCCGATGATCGACCCGCTGTACGGCGGGCGCACCGCGCACGACGTGCTGCAGGTGCTGCTCGATAACCCGCAGGCGACCAGCTATGAGGTTGTTCAGGCCAACTTCAAGAGCTACAGCAAGGGTTCCGCCGGCAACACCGCGGCGAACAGCACCGCAGCCGCTCCCGCCAATAGCAAGCAGATTGTGGATGCAACCGCATGGCAGAAAGCTCTGCACGATGGTTGGGTGGAAGGCACGGCGTTTGCGCCGAAGACTGTGTCCGCCAAGGATCAGTACCACGCGGTGGTTCAGGGCAAGGCCTCCGGCTCCGGTCAGTATGAGATCGCTTTCAAAGCCGACCCTTCGCTTTACGACGGACGCTTTGGCAACAACGGCTGGCTGCAGGAACTGCCCAAGCAGATCACACACCTAAGCTGGGACAATGCCGCTCTGCTGAGCATGGAGACCATGACCGCGCTCAAGGTGGAAGAGCGCGACCTCATCGAGATTGAAAACAACGGCCAGAAGGTAACGTTTCCTGTACTGATGCAGCCCGGCCTGCCGGACGGCGTTATCCAGGTGCACCTTGGATCTGGCCGCTGGTTCGGTCGGGTGGCACAGTACGTGGGGTCTGACGCCAACCGGCTCCGCAGTATCGATGCGCCATGGTTCCAGGCTGGTGCAAAGGCGACCAAAGCTCCGGGTTCCTATGACGTTTCCGTTACCAGCGTCCACTCCATGGAGACGCGCGGCAAAATGGCGCAAAGCGACCTGGAGAAGCCCGAACTCACTGGGGCACACTCCCTGCCCGGGCATGAAGCCATGGAACGCGGCATCATCCGCACCGCAACCGTGACGGAAGCGCAGAGGACCCCCGGTTACGCTCACGAGGGCAATCTGCTCTACGAAACCCCGGCAAAGGATGAAAGCTTCTTTCCGGATGCATGGCACTACGATCAGATCGACAAGTCCAGCGGGCAGATCCAGAATGCCTGGGCCATGACCATCGACCTGAACAGCTGCATTGGGTGTAACGCCTGCGTCATCAGCTGCTATGCGGAGAACAACATTCCGGTGGTTGGCCGTGAACAGGTGAAGGTTGGGCGCAATATGCAATGGCTGCGCATCGACACTTACTTCGAGGGTGATCTCCACGCTCCCAAGGCACACTTTCAGCCCATGATGTGCCAACACTGTGAGAACGCGGGCTGCGAACAGGTCTGCCCTGTGGGTGCGACGGTTCACACGCCGGAAGGCCTGAACCAGATGGTTTATAACCGCTGCGTTGGCACCCGTTACTGTTCCAACAACTGCCCCTACAAGGTGCGACGGTTCAACTTTCTCCTCTATGCGGATTACGACACGGAAAGCCTCAAGTTTATGCGCAACCCGGATGTCAGCGTTCGTTCGCGCGGTGTTATGGAAAAGTGCACGTACTGCGTGCAACGCATCGAGTACGCCAAAATCGAGGCGGATAAGGAAGGCCGCGCGATTCGCGACGGAGAGATCGTTACCGCTTGCCAGCAGGCCTGCCCGACCGACGCCATTGTTTTTGGCAACAAGAACGACAAGGGCAGCCGGGTGGCCCGGCTGAAGGAGAAGGAGCGCAGCTACCAGGTGCTCGCGGATCTCAACTACCGACCGCGGACGAGCTACATCGCGGGCGTGTCCAATCCCAACCCTGAGCTGGAGACGGCGTAATGGCGACCAAACCTGCTATCGATCCATACCGCCACCCGGTGAACGACCCCATGATCGACCCGGTGACGGGCGAGTTTGCGGTCATCGCTCCCGGACACAACTTCACCAGCGTCACGCGGAAGATCGCAAACGTGGTGCTTACTTCGCACACGCCGCTCGGCTGGTTCATGGGCTTGGTGGTTGCGGGTGGTATCGCGACCATGGGTATCGTCGCCATCACGTGGCTGGTACTCAAGGGCGTCGGCATCTGGGGCGTCACCATCCCTGGCGCCTGGGGCTTTGCCATCGTTAATTTCGTGTGGTGGATCGGTATCGGCCACGCGGGCACGCTGATCTCCGCCATTCTGCTGCTGTTCAAGCAGAGCTGGCGAAACTCCATCAACCGCTTTGCGGAAGCCATGACCATCTTTGCCGTGGTCTGCGCGGGTCTCTTCCCGGTGTTGCACATCGGCCGGCCCTGGCTTGGCTACTGGCTCCTGCCGCTGCCAAACACCATGAACCTGTGGCCACAATTCCGGTCGCCGCTCTGCTGGGACGTGTTTGCCGTGTCCACCTACGCGACCATCTCGGTGGTGTTCTGGTACATCGGGATGATTCCGGACTTCGGCACACTAAGGGACAAGGCGCAACTGCCGTTTGCGAAGTGGTTCTACGGTCTGCTTTCGCTGGGCTGGCGCGGTTCAACTCGCCACTGGATGCGGTACGAAACCGCTTCCTTGCTGCTGGCCGGCCTTTCCACCCCGCTGGTACTCTCGGTGCATACCGTCATCAGCTTCGACTTCGCGGTGGCAGCGCTGCCCGGCTGGCACACCACGATCTTTCCGCCCTACTTCGTCGCGGGCGCGATCTACTCCGGCTTCGCCATGGTGCTCACGCTGGCCATTCCGATCCGCAAGTTCTACCACATGGAAGATCTTGTGACGATGCGCCACCTGGATAACATGGGCAAGGTCATGCTGGGTACCGGCCTGATTGTGGCCTACGGCTACGGGCTGGAAGTATTCATGGCGTGGTTCTCCGCCAGCCACTGGGAATGGTTCATGATGTGGAACCGCATGTTCGGGCCCATGGGCTGGGGCTACTGGCTGCTGATCCTGTTCAACATCGCCATCCCGCTGCTTACGCTCTGGTGGCGGCGGCTCCGTACAAATGTGGGTTACCTGTTCTTCCTGTCCATTGTGATCAACATCGGCATGTGGTTCGAGCGCTTCGTCATCGTTGTCACCTCGCTGTACCGCGACTTTCTGCCGTCCAGCTGGGGCACCTACCGCGCCACCAAGTGGGATTACATGCTGTACATCGGTACCATGGGCATCTTTACCAGCCTGTTCTTGTTGTTTGTCCGGCTGGCACCAATGATTCCCATGAACGAAATCAAGATGATGCTGCCGCAGACCAAGATGGCGGGCGGCCTGGACGCGGAAGAAACTGTTGAGGAGACAGCCTGATGCCCGTCGAAGAAGGAATCTACGGCCTTCTGGCTGAGTTCAGCACGCCCGGCGCCATGGTGCGTGCAACGGAGGCGGCCCGTTCCGCAGGCTATCGGCGTATGGAGTGCTACACGCCTTACCCGGTAGAGGAAGCTGCCACAGCGCTGGACGTCCATCGCACCCGTGTTCCGCTCCTGACGCTGATGGGGGGAATCTGTGGCCTGACCACGGCCTTTCTCATGCAGACGTGGATGTCGGCCATCTCGTACCCGATCAACGTTGCGGGACGCCCCCTGTTTTCGTGGCCGGCCTTCATTATCCCGGCGTACGAATGGACAATTCTGTTCGCGGGCCTGTCGGCAGCATTCTCGATGCTGGCGCTCAACGGCCTTCCGCAGCCGTATCATCCGCTGTTCAATGCGCCCAACTTCCGCACTGGCGCCACGGACGATAAGTTTTTCCTGTGTCTCGAAGCGACGGATCCGCTGTTTAGCCTTTCCGACTCCCGACTGTTCCTGGAACGTTTCCATGCAGCCAGCGTGGTGGAGGTAGATCTCTAATGCAGAACCAGGGAACAGGGATCGGGCAACACGGAACAGCCTCTCGGCTCCTGGCTGTTTCTGTCGCCTGTGCCGCCATGCTGACCGCTGCTGGCTGCCGTCAGGACATGCATAATCAGCCCAAGTTCGATGAGCAGCGCCACACCTCGTTTTACGCCGATGGGCGGTCGGTTCGCCCGCAGGTAACGGGCACCGTGGCGCGTGGGCAGGAAGATGCGGGATCGTACTTCCGTACCGGCATGGTGAACGGCGCGGAGGGCGACGGCCTTCCCATGCCCTTGACGCCGGAGCTGGTGGAGCGCGGGCAGGAGAAGTACAACATCTACTGCACGGCGTGCCACTCGCGCGTCGGTAACGGCCGCGGCATGATTGTTATGCGCGGATACTTTCCTGCTGGAAATCTGCACACAGACCGCCTGCGGCAGGCCCCGCTCGGCCACTTCTACAGCGTCATCAGTAACGGCTATGGAGCCATGCCGGAGTACAGCGGGCAAATTGAGACGGAGGACCGCTGGGCGATTGTGGCTTATGTCCGTGCACTGCAGCTGAGTCAGCACGCAACGGCCGCGGACGCCGGCGGAGCACACGTGGAAGAGATGTCTGAGGTGGAGCAGAAGGAAGGCTTTGCCGCTGGCTTTGTGAAGGATTGGGAACTTCCGATGACGGCAGGCCAGGTGAAGCAGAGTGCGCCCACGCCGTCGGCCCCGCTGCCGCAGGCCATGCCCGCTCCGGCCGCAGCCATGACCACTTCGAGCACCGCCGCGACTCCAAACGCTACAACCAAGGCAAACCCTAGGACGCCGGATTTGGTGACAGCCCCTCCGGTCGCCGGCAAGGTATCTGACAAGGCGAGCACGGCGGCTGAAGGTAACGCGACCGTGCCGACAAAGGCTGCACCGGCAGCGGCAGTAGCAGACGTCGCCTCAGGCGAAAAGCTCTACCAGTCGAACTGCAGTCCATGCCACCAGGCGAATCGGCAGGGCATGCCGCCCGTCATCCCATCGCTTGTGGGGATCGTCGGCAGGGTCGGTGCCGCACACATCCACAGCGTGACCACCACAGGTATCCAGACGGGGAAAGTCAACATGCCATCCTTCACCGGCAAACTTTCTGCCGGTGATGTGGACAATATCATCGCGTATCTTGCGGCAAGCAAGTAAGCAGAACCAAACCTGTTCAAAGTTTAAGAGAATCGAGAAAGCCCGCATCGCATGGCACACGGACACGAACAATACGCACCCGAGGGAGCCGGCGACCCCAGCAACGCGGGGCACGCCCTGCACGCAGATCACGGTCCGCGCGTTCTTCCCGCCGACCTGAGCGCACCGCCCGCGGTCGCGGCCTGGAAGATGCGCGCGCTGGTTGTTGCTGCCGCCGGGCTGGTACTCACCGTCATTATTGCCTTCTTCCCTCTGGGCTTTGATCACGTGCTGCGCGCTTACCTGCTGGCGTTCATGCTTTGCTTCGGACTGGCTGGCGGGGGACTTTGCGTGCTCATGCTGCAGTACGTTTCTGGCGGCAAGTGGGGCCTGATCTTGCGTCGCCCGCTTGAGGCCATGACGCGCACACTGCCCCTGCTGGTGCTCCTATTCATCCCACTCATTGCTTTCGGCAAGCACCTCTGGTTATGGGCGCGCTTTTCTACCCACCAGGCGGTTGAGAACGCGGTCGAGAACCACCTGCTCACAGAGAGTGAAGCCCACTCACTTGTGTGGAAGCACATCATGCTCAGTCCGCTGAGCGTGGTTCTTCAGTTTGTGGTCATCTTTGGCTTCATGGCCGTCTGGGGATACTTCCTGAACCGTTGGTCGGTGGAGCGCGACGCCGATCCTGCGCGTGGATCGCAGGCATCCTTCGAGTTCTGGCGTATCCGTTCGGAAAACCTATCCGGTATCGGCATCCTGATCTACTGCGCTTTACTTACCGTGGTCGTAATCGACCTGGTCATGTCACTCGACATCACCTGGTATTCAACCATGTACGGGCTTATCTACCTGGTAGGGCAGGGCTACGCAGTTCTTGCACTCGGAACGCACACCATTATCAGGCTTTCGCGCTTTCAGCCGCTTGCCACGGCGCTGCGCAAAACAGAGCAGTATGACCTGGGCAAGTTCATGCTGGGCTTTGTCATGCTCAACATCTATCTGAGTTTCGCGCAGTTTCTGATCATCTGGTCAGCCAACTCACCGGAAGAGATCCACTGGTACCTGCACAGAATCCGCGGAGGTTGGTGGACTATCACCTCGCTGGACTTTATCTTCCACTGGGTGGTGCCCTTCTGCTGCCTTCTCAGTCGCAGCTTCAAGTATGACAACCGCAAGATGCTGGGCCTCACCGCCTGGATGCTCTTCGCCCGGATCTTCGATCTGTTCTGGCTGATCGAACCGAATTTTCCTGATGCCATGGAAAACCTGCACGTCAGTGCCGGCCTTTTTGCCTACATCGCAGTGCCGCTGTTCATCGGCGGCCTCTGGCTTTGGCTTTACCTGACAAATCTGACTTCGCGCCCCATTCTCGTTCTCAACGATCCGCATACGGCGGAAGTCCTGGAGCCGGAACATGCCCACTGAGTTCAACGACCGCGATCATCTCCTGAGCCAGAAACCGCCATCTACTGGCGCGGACGAGCACGGCCTGTCGAAGCCGATGCCTCACCCCTCGCCGAAATTTGACGCGGAGCATCCCGGCTACGAGGTGACCGACGTCAACACCAAGGGTGTAGTGGTGTTCATCGGCGGCCTGCTCGGCTTCCTGTTTGTCTTCTTTTTGCTTTGCTACGCCATGGGTAAAGCGATCAACTATGGATTGCTTAAGCAGGATCAGGATCAGGCTTCGCGCAATCCGCTCGCTGCCGTCAGCCAACAGGCACTGCAGAAGCGCGGCCAGAGCCTGGCCAATAATCCGGAGCAGGAGCAGAAGGTCGCGGCTGAGATTGCACAGAGTTTCCCGACGCCGCGGGTCCCCACCGATGATGACAATCAGGAAACCGCGGACATGCATGCCCGCGAAGACCTTCTTCTGGAGCACTACACAGCAGCCGACGCCGGCGAGGGACAGGAAGGAACAATCCGCATTCCGATCGAAAAGGCTATGCAACTGGTCGTGCAGCGGGGTCTGCCGAAAGCGGCAACGCCGGTCAACGCGGTACAGACAAACTTGACGGGCGACAAGCAGTACGCAGCGACCGCGCCGCTCACCAACGGCTTCGCTCGGACGGCTTACGAACTGGATCAGATGGAAAGCCGCGAACAACGGTTAAGCGCAGGAGAAGGCCCGGCAGCAGCACAAGCCGGCGAACCGAAGAACAAAACCGTCGCACGCAAGTAGCAGAACGTACGGAGCAGCACGAGGAGCGCACCATGCAGCAGCAGACAACAACCCGAAAAGCACCTACTGCAGTCCGGCTCGGACTGCTGGCGGCCGCGCTTTTCTGCGGTCTGCTGCACCTGAGCGCTCCCGCCCAGGTGGCCAGCTACGGCGACAAGCAAACGGGTGAGTCTTACGGTAACGAACTGCCAGCAGTCCTCAAGGGCGCCTCAATCGACCAGCACCTCAACGCCACGCTGCCGAATGTGCCGTTCACCGACGAAACGGGCAAGGCGGTGCGGACGGGCGATTACTTCGGGCAGGGCAAGCCGGCTGTTCTGGCGCTAGTGTACTTCCAGTGCCCCATGTTGTGCTCTGAGGAGCTCGACGGATTGACGCAGGCGCTCGCCATGGTTCACCTGGATCCCGCCAAGGACTTCAACGTTTTGGTGATCAGTATCGACCCCACAGACACACCAGAGGTGGCCGCGCAGAAAAAGGCGCTGTACACCAAGCGCTACGCGCGCCCTGGCACCGAGTCTGGCTGGCACTTTCTTACGGGCACGCAACCTTCGATTGACGCGGTCGCGCACGCCGTCGGTTTCGGATACGTTCGGATCGCGTCGCCAGACGGCAAGACGACGCAGTTCGCACATGCAAGCGCCATCCAGCTTCTGACGCCGGAAGCCAAGATCGCACAGTACTACCTCGGTGTGGAGTACTCGCCCAAGGATCTGCTGCTCGGCTTGGTGGAGGCTTCGGGCAACAAAATCGGATCGCCGGTGGCAAACATCCTCACTTACTGCTACCACTACGATCCGCACCGCAACAAGCACAGCCTGATTGTGGCTCGCGTGGTGCAGTTTGGCGGCATGATCACCGTGGCAGGCTTAGGTGGATTCATGTTTCTGATGTTTCGACGTGACCTGCGGCTGGGCCGCGACCACGACCTGACGCGCAGGGAAGATCACTAGCGTACCACCCTGGGGACGTACCGCAACTGCAGGAGAGCGCTGCAGACGAAGAGAACGAGTAGAGAGAGTAAAGGCAGACGATGGGAATCAGTCCGGTACTTTGGCAGTTTCTAACCAAGTGGCTCACCACTTCGGCTATATGGCCGCAGCAGGCATCCACCATCGCGCCGTGGGCAGATGCGCTGTACATCTTTCTTTGGCTGATGACGGTGTTTGGTGTGCTGCTGGTGCTCCTGCTGGTGGTTACATTTGCCGTGCGGTACCGCAGGGAGCGGCACCCGGTAGCGGTCCAGATTGAAGGCTCCACCCTGCTGGAAGCCACCTGGACGATTATTCCGCTTGGCATTTTCCTGTTTGTTTTCGTCTGGGGTGCCTGGTTGTACTTTCGCATTTACAATCCGCCGGCCGACGCCATGCAGGTCTACGTGGTGGGCAAGCAGTGGATGTGGAAGGCGGAACATCCTGGCGGACAGCACGAGATCAATGCGCTGCACGTACCGATCGGCCGCCCCGTGCAACTGACCATGATTTCGCAGGACGTGTTTCACTCGTATTCCATACCCGCTTTTCGCGTGAAGCGCGAGGTAATTCCCGGTCGCTATAGCACGGTCTGGTTCAATGCCACGCAAGCCGGCACCTACCACCTGTTCTGCACACAATACTGCGGCACGCTCCACTCCGGCATGATCGGTGAAATCGTCGCCATGGCACCTGAGGATTACGATAAGTGGACTCGGCTCTCCACCAGCGGCATGAGCTTGGCGCAGAACGGCGAGCGCCTGTTTGCTTCCATGGGGTGCAACAGCTGCCATTCCGGCAACGCAGCGGCAGCCGGACCGAACCTGGCAGGCATCTACGGCTCTAAAATCAAGATGGACGACGGCTCAGAGCAGCTAGCGACAGACGGCTGGCTGCGCGACACGATTCTCAACCCGTCTCAGCACGTTCCGCTCGGTTATAAGCCGATCATGCCTACTTACCAGGGGCAGATCAGCGAAGAGGGTTTGATCGACTTGGTGGAATACATCAAGCAGCTCAAAACCAATTACCGTGTTCAGCAGACACTGAACACCTCCAAGTCAGACGATGCGGCGCCGACTACGCCGACAGATAAGGTGACGCCATGAGTACCATCGTGTCCTTGCCAGACCAGACGACAGCGACCCTGCCGAAGCGCACATACCTCAATGCCGAGCACGGCATTCTGTCCTGGCTGCTCACCGCAGATCATAAGCGGATTGCCATGCTGTATCTCATCAGCATCACTTTCTTCTTTTTCATCGGTGGCTTTTTTGCCGGCATGGTCCGGTTGGAACTGCTCACACCCGCAGGGGACTTGATGGCTGCAGACACGTACAACAAGATGTTCACGATGCACGGCATCGTGATGATCTTTTTGTTCCTGGTGCCTTCGGTCCCGGCCACGCTGGGTAACTTCCTGATCCCTATCATGATCGGGGCAAAGGACCTGGCGTTCCCGAAGATCAATCTGTTGAGCTGGTACCTGTACATGATCGGTGGCACATTTGTACTGGCCACCCTGGTACTCGGCGGTGTGGATACTGGCTGGACGTTCACCACGCCGCTTTCCACGCACTACCTGAACACGCATGTGGTGACCACGGCGACTGCTATCTTCATTGCTGGCTTCTCTTCCATTTTCACGGGCTTGAACTTCATCGTGACGGTCCACCGCATGCGCGCCCCTGGCATGACGTGGTTCCGGTTGCCGCTGTTTGTCTGGTCGAACTACGCCGCATCGGTGCTGATGGTCCTGGGTACGCCTGTTCTGGCCATCGCCATCGTACTGGTCGCGCTTGAGCGGACGGTTGGAATCGGTGTCTTCGACCCCACCAAAGGCGGCGACCCGCTGCTGTTCCAGCACCTGTTCTGGTTCTATTCCCACCCGGCCGTGTACATCATGATTCTGCCCGGGTTTGGCGTCATCTCAGAGGTAATTTCCACCTTCAGCCGGAAGCGGGTGTTTGGCTACACTGCGGTGGCGTTCTCCTCTGTGGCAATTGCGGTATTCGGCTTCTTCGTTTGGGCGCACCACATGTTCATTATGGGCGTTTCGAACTACTCGGCTCTGGTGTTCTCGCTGCTGACCATGCTGGTTGCGGTGCCTTCGGCCATCAAGATCTTCAACTGGTCGTTCACCATGCAGAAGGGCTCCATCACGTTTGAGACCCCTATGCTGTACGCTTTCGGATTCATCGGCCTGTTCACCATCGGCGGCCTCACAGGTGTGTTCCTCGGCGCTCTGGGTATGGACGTGATGCTAACCGAGACTTACTTTGTCGTGGCTCACTTTCACTTTGTGATGGTAGGCGGCATGCTCATGGCGTTCCTTGCCGGCGTGCACTTCTGGTGGCCCAAGCTCACCGGCCGCATGTACCCTGAGGGCGTGTCAAAGCTGGCAGCAATCGTCACCTTTGTCGGCTTTATCCTCACCTTTTTCCCACAATTCGTGGTTGGCTACCTCGGTATGCCGCGGCGATACCATGCATATCCAGCTGAGTTCCAGGTGCTGAACGTACTTTCCACTGCGGGTGCCACGGTGCTTGGCGTCGGCTACATGCTGCCGTTGCTGTATCTTGGTTGGTCCCTGAAGTATGGCGCGATCGCTGGCAACAATCCATGGCAGGCAACAGGTTTGGAATGGCAAATTCAATCGCCGCCGCTCACCGAGAACTTCTTAGAGACACCCATCGTGGACCACGAGGCCTACGATTACGAGTGGCTCGAGCGCAAAACGGAACGCGAACTACAGCACGTTGGCTAAGCGCCCGCTGCTGGTGAATGAATTGCCGGTACGTCAGCTTGGCGGCTGGTGTACCGCCCGAAGATTAAAGTTGTAAGAGAGGGAAGGCATGTCGATCGCTTCGACCATCACGCACCCGCCGGAGCCGGAGATTCACGCGTCGCACGACGTGCATGACCATCCGTTCTACCAGAAGCATCACTTTGAAACTGCGGAGCAACAGCGGGAAGCTGCCAGCTTCGGCATGTGGTTGTTTCTGCTGACAGAAATCATGTTTTTTGGCGGTCTGTTCTTCGCCTATCTGTTGTATCGCAACTGGTACTACGAGGCCTTTGTCTCAGCGTCCAACTCCATCAGCATGCCGATGGGGTTGATCAACACGATCGTGCTGATCACTTCCTCGTTCACCATGGCGATGGGGGTGTATTCGGCAGAGACGCAAAATCGGAAGGCGCTGCAAGGCTGGCTCTTGGCGACCGTGTTCCTGGGATTCGCCTTTCTGGGCATCAAGACTGGCGAGTACTACGACAAATTTCATGAGCACCACGTTCCGGGCGCCGCGTTTGACATAGCAGACTTCGTTCACCCGCCAGCTGGCAGCAAAGAGAAGGCGCTAAGCGTGGACATGGCGAACAAGACGCAGATCTACTTCTCGCTCTATTTCGCGATGACGGGCGTGCACGCATTGCACATGGTCATCGGTCTGGCCATCCTGTTCGTGCTGCTGTGGAAGGCCCGGCAGGGGCTGTACACCACTGGGTACGTCCAGCCGATTGAGAACTTCGGCCTCTACTGGCACTTCGTCGACATCGTGTGGATCTTTTTGTTCCCGTTCCTCTACTTGATCAACCGGCACTGAATCGATCGATCGCGCAGGCGTCGGCGGTCGGCGCAACACCTAAGAAGGATCCATGAGCGACCAGCAAACATCACAAAACCTGCGCCCGGTTGGCCCGGATCACGGCAACCTGGACCTGCATGACGCAGCCAACGTTGTGAACCCGGAGCATGTGGCGCACCACATCGTCAGCCCCGCGGTCTACGGCATGATCTTCGGCGTGCTGATGGTTGGCACGCTGCTGACCGTGGGCGCTTCCATGCTGCCACTCGGTATCTTCAACGCGCCCATCGCCATCGGGATTGCGTGTACCAAAGCCGTGTTTGTGGTGCTGTTCTTCATGCACGTCAAGTACAGTTCAAAGCTGGTCAAGCTGACGGTGAGCGCTGGCTTCTTCACGTTCATCGTGCTTGTGATGATGAGTTTGTTGGATTATGTGTCCCGTGCCTGGGGACAGTGGTGAGCCTTGCGTGACCGACTTCGCAGAAGCAGGAAAGGCGCTCTTCGGAGCGCCTCTTCCTTTTCGCTGGCAGCTACACGGAGCGGGCCATTACGGCGTCGTGATGGGTCGTCGCGCCTACTGTGAAGTAGCGCTCGCCGATTTGCTGAAATCCCGCTTTCTCATAGAAGCGAATAGCCTGGAAGTTCTTGCCGTACACACCAAGGAGCAGGCGGCTGCGGCCCAGTTCCCGCGCGGCATCCACGGCGGCATCCATCAGCGCGCGGCCAACGCCCAGCCCCTGAAAGCGATGCAGCAGGTAGATGCGGCGCAGTTCGTAATCCTCCGCTGACACGTCCACCGGCAGGTCTGGTTCGCAGGTCAGCATGTAACCCACCGGCGCGTTACCTGGCTCGGCTTCGGCCAGGACACACCGCGTTGTGGGCTGGGCTAAGTACTTCGCGAAGGCTTCGGGCGAGTTGTTACGCTGGCAGTGCTGTAGAAGGTCGCTGCCGCTGAGCACACCCGCAAATGCTTCAAGGACGCTGGCCCCAGCCACCAGCGACACCATGGCAGCGTCCTGCACGGCGCAGGTCCGGAGGTGGAATGGACTGTCACTCATGAGTAGAAGCATACCGTCCGCCACACGCGTGCTTTTCGCAAAGCGGGATCAACAAGGCAGCAGCGACCTGTTGCCTCGGTGCAAAGGCGTGTGGGTACTGTGTCGAAGTCGCCCACTTTCTGGCAAGGTTTGCGCATCCATCCTCGCGTGGAGGAAGCATGGCGAAAAGAGCAGCAGCGACTAAAAATGAGAGCGTAGCCACGCCGCCGGGCGAATCAGGGCAGGACGCAGCCGCAAAGGGTCTGAGCGAAGGCGATCCAGCCGCGCTCTCGCACCATCCAGCGCGTGAAAAGGCCATCCGCGCCGCGAGCAAGGCTCTCCACGAGAAGAAGCCTCCCGCTAAAAAGAAGGTTGCGCAGGATGGCAGGTCAGAAGCCGAGATGCGTAGTGCAACTGCGGCCGCAAAGCTGTCATCGGGACTGCCGGAGGCGCTCCGCGTTCTTGCCAGCGGCGACCGTGTGACCGTGCGCCGTGATGGCGCGCCCAAGGCTGACGGCAAAGCCGTCGTCTACTGGATGCAGCGGGCGGAACGCGCCTTCGATAATCCCGCTCTGGACGTCGCAGTCGAAGTAGCAAATGAACTCGGCCTGCCCGTGGTGGCGTACTTCGCCGGCATCTCGAACTTTCGCAACGGCGTCTTGCGTGGCTACATCTTCCTGAACGAGGGCCTGCGCGACGTGGAGGCTGATCTGAAGCAGCGAAACGTCAGCTTTGTGCTGCGCAATGCACCGCGCGAAGACCACCTGCAGTTCTTTGCAGATGCGCAGGCAGCCATCGTCATCGGCGACGAAAATCCCATGCGTGAGCCGGAGCGTTGGCGCGCTGAAATCGCCAAGAAAATTGACGTGCCCTTCTGGACAGTGGATGCCGACTCGCTGGTACCCATGAAGCGCTTCGACAAGGCGCAGTACGCCGCCTACACCATGCGTAGCAAGCTCTGGAAGATGGTACCGGAGTACCTGACGCCCAGCAGCAACCCGGCAGCGCAGCATGCCTGGCAAAGGCCGAAGGGGTTCTACGCGGACGATCCGCAAAAGGACATGACGGAAGGCTGGCCTGACTTGGATCGCAGCGTGGGTGCCTCCCCTAACCTGCGCGGCGGATCGCACGCAGCGCACGCACGGCTACAACACTTCGTGACCAAGCTGCTGCCCGCTTACGCGCACAATCGCAACCATCCTGACGTGGATGGTACCTCCGTGCTGTCGCCCTACCTGCATTTCGGGCACATCAGCCCGCTCACCATCTACCTGGCGATCGAAGCGGCCGTCGAGAAGGACAAGAGCCTGCGCGAGAGCGCAGATAGCTTCCTGGACGAACTGGTGACCTGGCGCGAACTCTGCGTGAACTACGTCAAGTACAACTCGCACTACGACGACCCGGAATGCGCGGAAGAGTGGGCGCGCAAGACAGTTGCCGCGCACGCTGGCGATCCGCGTGACCCGGTGTATACGCTGCAGCAACTCGAGCGCGCTGAAACATACGACGAGCTGTGGAACGCCGCCCAGCGGCAAATGGTGCGGCTGGGCTGGATGCATAACTTCATGCGCATGTACTGGGCCAAGAAGATTCTCGAATGGTCGCCGGACAATGCCACAGCCATGAAGAACACCATCTACATGAACGACAAGTACTTCGTCGATGGCCGCGATCCGGGCGGCTACGCGGGCATCGCCTGGGCCATCTACGGCAAGTTTGACCGGCCTTGGGGCGAGCGCAAGGTCTTCGGCAAGCTCCGCTACATGAGTGGCGCCAGCACCGGGCGCAAGTTCAACAGCAAGGCATACATCACGCAGCACCCGCCTCTCGCGGAGAGCGAACGGACGCCTGCAGGAGCAAAGCTCGAGCGGCCGCGTGTACATCGGGCCAGAGGCCAGTACGGCGGCTAAGGCATCGTAGGGGGACTACTTGCCGTCCACTGCGTGCCGCACGCTGTGCAGCGTTTTGCTTAGAGCGTGTCCTGTGCTGCGGGTGGCTTTGCCCAGTGCACCTGATGTCTTGTCGCTAGCAACCGTCAGAGCGCTGTCCGTCGATCGGCCTCCAACAGCAAGCGCGGTGGCAGTTGCTCCACCTCCCTTGAGCGTTCCATCCATGGCAGTGTTGCCACCCAGGATGGCCGCTTGCGCGGGCCGCTTTGCAGGGTTGGCCCAGGCGATGTCAGTGGTCGGCAGCCGCTGCAATCGGGCGAGTCGCTCCGGTGTGAAGTCGCTGCGCAACAGCTTGTCCCTGAGCGGCCAGTGCGTCGAACTTGTCCATGCTGCCCCGTTCATGGGGTGCTGGGCCTCACCCAGGTTGATCACCGTGCTGGAAGGCACGCGCTTGCTCGCCTGGCACTGGTCGCCGCCGCAACCGTGCCGGCACATCTCTTCCGTCAGAAACGAAGCATGCTTGCCGCTTGAGATCCAGATCTCCGCACCTTTGTCTGTCGCATGCAGCGTCGAAGCCCGGGCAAGATGACTGGCATCGCACAGCGTGTCCTCATGTGCCGCGGCGTACCAGTAAACAGCGGTCCACGCATCGGTTCGCTCTGGCTGCGCGCCTGCAGAAGACTCCAGCAGAACTGCAACATGTTCTGCGTCCAGTGGGTGTCCCATGCGACCGCAATCCCTGCGCCACAGGTGGTAGAAATGCAATTCGATCCCTGGCGGTTCGCCCGGAGCAGTGCGCCGCGGGAACGCCTGACCGTACAGCGTGCCGTCTTCCTGCAGCACCGCAGGAATCACCAGCCCGGGCTTGAACTGGGCCGGCAAAGTGGAGCAATCAGCCGTGCTCACCATCAGGGTTGGACGAAAGGTCTGCAGCAGTGCATTTTCCAGCGTGTCGCTCAGGCCATCGCCGTCGCTATCGGCAGGCACAGACTGCGCGCACGCTGCGGCCCCGAACAGAAGAGTACTGAGGCAGACAAGATGCAAACGGAAGTGAACCTTCAGCCTTATGGTGCTGTCCTCCTGTTCCAGGGATCGGCCAACGTCTTCAAACGCTAGTCTTCAGGTTAGCCCCTTGAAAGCGATAGCTGGGCGAAGTGGCTGAACAGCGGTGCACGCGCTGCCCACGCGGCGGTACACTCGCGCCATGCGTCTTCTTGCGTTGATTCTTCTCGGCGGCCTCACCCTCTCTTCTTCCTCACAGACGGCACCCACGGTGGCAGAGGCGCAGGCGTTCCTGGATCGAGCGAATGCCGCGCTGCTCAAGGCAGCGACGGATGGCAGCCATGCCGAGTGGCTGGCGGAAACGGACATCAATGAGGACAGTGAAACCACGGCGGCGCTGCTCAGTGAGCAGGGTTCGACGTTGCAGTTGAAGCTCATCGAGGAGAGCCACCGCTTCGACAAGCTGAACCTGCCCGCGCCCATGCGCCGGCAGATGATGCTGCTGCAGGTAAACGCGCCCGCCGCGCCGCACGACCCCAAGCTGCTGGCAGAAGAAACACAGCTTGCCGCGCAACTGATCGGCATGTACGGCAAAGGCAAGTTCTGCCCTAAGGAAGCCGTTGGGGACGTAACCGTGGGCAAGTGCATGAGTGTGGATGATGTGGACACGTTCATGGCCAAGTCGCGCGACCCGCAGGCGCTGGCGAAAGTGTGGACGGGCTGGCACGCAGTGGGCGCACCAATGCGCGGCAAGTATGAGCGCTTCATTGCGCTGCAGAACATCGGGGCGAAGGAGCAGGGCTACAAAGACACGGGCGAACTGTGGCGCGCCGGGTACGACATGACGCCCGCGCAGTTTTCCGCCGAGCTGAACCGAGCGTGGACGCAACTGGAGCCGCTGTATCGCGAACTGCACACCTATGTGCGCGGGCGGCTGATCGCCAAATATGGCGCGGCGGCGCAGCGCAAGGATGGGCTCATCCCCGCGCAGTTGTTGGGCAATACCTGGGCGCAGGAGTGGGGAAACATTTACGACATCGTCGCGCCAACCGACCCAAAGCTGGCACAGTTCAAGCCTCTGGATCTTGAGGCGGCGCTGACGAAGCAGATCATGGCAAAGGATCACGACTCCGCATTGGCTTTCACATGCCGGACGTCCAGTGCACCGTGTGCCGGTACGGGTGCTGCTTCAGGGTCAGATGCTCTGCAAAGCGCCAAGGTTTCTGCGGCGAAAGACATGGTGCACTACGGCGAGAACTTCTTCACCTCGCTCGGTTTCCAACCGCTGCCGCAAACGTTCTGGCAACGCTCGCAGTTTGTGCACCCGAGGGATCGCGACGTGGTCTGCCACGCCTCCGCTTGGGACATCGACCAGGTGGACGACCTCCGCGTGAAAATGTGCATCGAGGTGAACGCCGACTACTTCACCACGGTGCACCACGAACTGGGCCACAACTTTTACCAGCGCGCCTACAACAAGCAGCCCATGCTCTTCCGCAACGGCGCGAACGACGGCTTTCACGAGGCGATTGGTGACAGCATTGCGCTGGCCATCACACCGGCCTACCTGAAACAGCTTGGCCTCGCCGAGAGCGAGCCGCCTGCCGAAGCCGACGTACCCTTGCAGTTGCGGACGGCGCTCGACAAGATTGCCTTTCTGCCGTTCGCGCTCGCACTCGACACGTGGCGCTGGCAGGTGTTCAGCGGCGAAATCAAGCCCGCCGACTACAACAAGGCGTGGTGGCAATTACGGGCGAAGTACCAGGGCATAGCGCCGCCAGTGGAGCGGTCCGAGGCTGACTTCGATCCGGGGGCGAAGAACCACATCCCTACCAACGTGCCATACGCGCGCTACTTCCTGGCGCGGGTGTACCAGTTCCAGTTCTACAAGGCCATGTGCGATGCCAGCGGCTACAAGGGGCCGCTGAACCGCTGCATGTTCTACGGATCGAAAGCCGCAGGAGACAAGCTGAACGCCATGCTGGAGAAGGGGCAGTCGCAGCCATGGCAGCAAACTTTGCAGGAGATGACGGGCACCGATCACCTGGACGCGCAGCCCATGCTGGACTACTTTGCACCGCTGTACGCTTGGCTCAAACAGCAGAACGGTGCCTCGCGGTAGTGACAGAGGAGGACCGCTCGCGAGAGTGCGTGCTTTGCGATGGTGTTCGTTTTCGGAGGGGCAGGGCTCAGCCCCGCCGGAAACTCCTCATTGCGCAGAGGCTTTAGCCTCCAGGGAATTGCTACGAACACCTCAGCGGCTGAAGCCGCTTGCAGTTGCCGGGCGCTGCAGCAGGGCTGAAGCCCTGCTCTTCCGAAAGCTCAAACACTTGAGCCTTGCTGCGTACAGCGAAACAGGGGCGGCGATGCTATGTCGTGTTGTCCGGGATGAGCCGGCTGTTCGACAGGTCGTTCGCAATCATGCTGAAGATCTGGTTCAGATTGGTCGTCGAATGTGAAGCAGAAATGCAACTGCTTGAAGCTCCTGTAGCCGTGTAATCGGAGTAGAAGTACTCAGGACGCGACGCCATCTGCTGCATGGTCTGACATGGCGTCAGCCGGTTGCTGTCGGTAACACAGCCGGACGATGCGGCACCATAAGCCACGGAATAGACCCGCATACCGTAGGCGTAGATGGTGTGCGCCATATCGATGGCTTGCTGGCATTCTGAAACGGTAGAGGCAAACGTGCCGGAGGTGGTGGAAGCGTTCGGCATAAACCTGTGCGGAGCATTTGCATCGCCATCCCCCAGGATGATCAATACGCTCTGGGTGCCTGGATTGTTCTGCTGCTGAAAGTACAGGTCGTAACCCGCCTGGTAAAGTACACCCGCAAAGTATGTGCCGTAGCCGATGGTGGCTTGCATCCCGGTGCAGTTCGTCACGCCTCCCAGAGCCCTGACCAGGTTCGAGTTGGGATTCAGATTGCTTGTGCCATTGGACGTCCGAAAGTCACTGGAAAACGGAACGATCTGGTACACCGGTGGGCTGGTGGGTGTGGTGCCAATGACTGTGTTCGCGTTCTCGTTGTAATACGATCCGGTCGGGGTCGAGTTGCTGCAGTCGTATTCGTACCCCGCTTGTGCAGTGGAACTGAGCCCGGGAAACGTATACAGGGCGACGCGATCCACTGGGTTGGCAAAGTTGCCGTTTGTGGCGGTTCCGCAGTTCGACAGGCTGGCGGCGCACGGCGACAGATTTTGCAGCAGCACGCGCACTCCGGCCAGCGCGCAGTTGATGCGGGTCGTCGCGCAGTTGCTATCGTTATCGGTGCTGTTCATTGAGGTGGTGGTGTCAACAACAATCGCGACGTTATAGGGAGCGCGCGAGGAACCTGTGGCGGATGCAGTTGCCTGGGCACCCAGGGTGAGCGAACTGATCCCCAGCAGCTTCATAAACGTCGTCTGGTAAGTGATCTGCTGCTTTACCTGTACCGCATTGCCGTTCGCCGGGCTGGCGCAGGCCAAGCCCTGCTGCACTAGCGTATTCAGGCACAGCACTTTGGGATAGCCGCTCACCATGGTCACGCCAGACATCTGGCTGCTCGCATTCAGGTTCCCGGTGGTTGAGCCGTACTGCGTGGCCACGGCAGTGGCATCCGTCCCGGGCAGCGCACTACCGCCCGCCAGCGCTGCCGCATCCGTTGTTTCCTGCAGCTGACGCCGCGCAGCAAGCACACGACCCACATCGAAGACGAGACCGCTGGTGGCGATAAGCGATATCAGCATGATCGCTACAAACGGCAACACGGCACCGTCTTCCTCACGCAGGAATCGGCCAAGCATTGAAGGCTGTTTCTGTTTGTTCATTGGATTAACTCCGCCGTGGCCGAAGAAAGGGTGCAGGAGCCGAAGTTATAGCGGAAGCTGACGATGCTGCACGGATAAGTGACCACGACCTTTGCGGTAGCGCCCTGCACCATATTGTTTGTGCCGCTGCTGCAACTCGTACCGGAATACGCCACACCGTTGAGTGTGAAGCTGTAACCAAGGCTTGCCCGGGTAAGGTTAGGAGCCGCCGCGCTAATGGCGCTTGAGGCAGTGGAGCAGGGATCCGTGGTCTGCCCCCGGCTAATGGCCAGCTGCCGGGCACCAACATTCGTGGCGTCTTCCAGCATCAGGTAGTTGCTCATGGCGACGCCAAAGGTCGTGATGCCGAACACCACAAGCAGCAGTACGGGCAGGATGAGCGCAAACTCGATCATCGCCTGGCCGGATTCGGAATTCTCAAACGACGGGCGCGTGACCATGGCATTGGGGAGCCAACCGGCTTCGGCGGGGATCCTCGCTTCGAATTCGCTGTGCGTTTGCATACGTTGTCATGACAGCTATCGGCACATGTGTGCAAAGCATGAATCGTTCTTCCTTGATCCTGCTCCGTTGTGGCGCTTGCACTTCATGCATGGAGCGGGTAATAATCCCCGGCACCGGCAGGTCTGTCGTGTGTTGCTTCTGAAACCGCAAAGGCAAGGTTCCCCTATGAGCACCGAAGCAAGAACGATCGGTCTTACGCTGTCCAAACGCATCATTTCCGGCCTGGTGGGCGACTCAGGCCTCCTGGGCGAACTTCACTCGTATCCGGAAGACGAGTTCTACGAAGATGCGCTGGTTGAAATGCCTCGCGAACACCTCATCGCTGTCATGTGCGAACAGATCGTAGCCGTGGCAAAGGAGAACGACGGCGCCACGTTTGAGGGTGTAGGCATCTCCGTGCCGGGTGTAGTACGCAATGGTGTAGTGGAAGATAGCCCCAACCTGCCCCAGATGAAAGGGGCTCGCGTGGTAGCGGAGGTCGGCGCGCTTCTGAAAGAGCACGGGTTTGACGTTCCGGTCACCATCGTGAACGATGCCGACGCGGTGGCTGCGGGCCTGGCGCACCAGCAGGGAAAGCTGGACAGCATGATCCGGGTCTGGACCATTGGAACTGGCATCGGCTTTGGGCGGTATCCCCTTGCAGACAACGTGGGCGAGGGCGGCCATACCGTAGTGACGCTGGACGACCGTGAAACCTATTGCGGCTGCGGCGGACGCGGTCACATGGAGGGCATCATGGGCCACCGCGCCATGCGGCTTCGCTTTCTGGACATGGAGCCCGAGGACGTCTTTGAGGCAGCTGATGCGGGCGACCAACGTTGTATTGAATTCAAGAAGCTATGGCACAAAGCGCTGGCAGCGGGCACGGCAAGCTCCATTCACATGAGTGGCGCAGGCAAGTTTTACCTGACAGGCTACAACGTGCGATTCGTTGACCTGCCGCTCTTGAACCATTACGTTCAGCAGATGGTGCGTATGAGCCCATTGCAGGCCTTTTCAGTGGAAATCCGCCCTGAGAATCCGGAGACCGTGGTCGTTGGATCGGCGGTAACGGCAAGAGCGGCAGTGAGCAGCGCCGCGACCGTCTAGCTATAGAGATTGGTTCTGGCGCAACCTTTGTGCGGATTGACCCCCCGCTTTCGCGGCACCTATAATTACTGATGTTGCCGGATATGCCGTTCATGCGCCCACGGTGCGCACGGCGCTGCGTCAAACTCAGCAATGCCCCGCGATGCAGATGCCGCGCGGGGATACGGATCCGAACGGACCCCTCCAAGGAGCTTTACCCATCCCATGAATCGTGTTTCGAAGTTCTCGACGCTGGCCGTCGGATTTGCCAGCCTCGCGTTCCCGGCCGGTCTTTTTGCTCAGGCTGCAGGTCCGCAGGCTCCGGCAGCAGCTCCCGCAGCCGCGGTTCAGCCTGCCGCCATTCCTGCCAAAATCGCGCTGATCGCATTCGAGCAGGCGGTGTTCGCGACGAATGAAGGCCAAAAGGCTGTGCAGGACGTGCAGAAGAAGTACGACCCTACAAAGGCTAAGATTCAGCAGCAGGAAACGGAAGTGGAAAGCCTGCAGAAGCAGTTGCAGAGCGCTACCGGCATCTCCGACGACGAGCGTGCTACCCGAGTCCGCAACATCGACGCCAAGCAGAAGGCGCTGCAGCGCGACGGTGAGGACGCCTCCGCAGCCTACCAGAACGATTTGCAGGAAGCCTACGGACGCATTGCGCAAAAGGTGAACGCGGTCTTTCAGAAGTACCTCACGGACCACGGCTACACGTTGGGCATGGATGTTGGCAATCAACAGAACAGCAACATTCTGTTTGCCGTCCCGCAGACCGACGTGACGCGTGCTGTGATCGACGCGTACAACGTCAGTTCCGGCGTTGCGGCACAACCGGCGACTGGCCCCGCGCCGTCCACAGCACGGCCGGCCACCACCCCTCGTACCACCGCGCCACGGACCCCGCCGGCGCGCTAAACACCGCGCGGCCGCGCTGAGTTCCTTCTTAACTCGCGCGGCCGCAAAGCACTTCGGTCAGTCAGGTTTGCATTACGCAAGACGTCTGTGGATTAAACTGTGGAAGTCAGGCCGCAGACCTCACGCTCGCTCCGGCTTGCGTCAAAATCGTTTAGGCCGCCTGCCAGGCCTTTCTCCTAAACTATTCGCAATGAGTAGTTTGCGCAGATTGCATTGTGAATGGTGCGTCAATGGAGCAAGTTGTCTGCCTTCCTCTACCGCCGAGTTTCCCACAGACTGCAACCTTCGATCCTCAGCCTGCTGCTCGCTTATAGCCCTTGCCACGGCTATCTCCTTTGCGCTAGGGCTGTGCCAAGCCGTTCCGGCGCAAGCGCGCGGAGCTGCATCGGGGACTTCTGTCGGTGACCGGCTAGCCGCGGACCTCTCTTGGACGCAAAGGGAGCGTGACAGCCGTTTTCTTCGCATGGAGAGGCTATTTCCCGTGCACCGTGTGCACCGCTCCGGTCCTGTGCGTGCCTTGCCTTCTGCGCAGTCGCTTTTGACGGATGCTGTCGCGAGCTACATGGCAGAGGAACATCTTGCCGGTGTTCTAGTCCTGCAAAAAGGCCAAATCCGCGCGGAGCGCTATGCGCTTGGTCTCACGTCGAAAGGTCGTTGGACCTCGTTCTCCGTGACAAAGGCTGTCACCGACACCCTTGTGGGTGCCGCACTACACAGCGGAACAATCCGCTCCCTGAACGATGACGTAACGCAATATCTGCCGGAACTGCGTGGCAGCGCCTACCAGGGTGTCACGGTTCGGCAGCTTCTCACGATGACCAGTGGCGTTCGCTGGACAGAGAGCTACACCTCTGCCACAGCCGATAACGTACTGCTGTATCGCCGAGCCGTGCCGCCCGGGCAGGAACCAGTGACCGCGTACATGAGAACGCTGCCTCGGAAGTCGCCGCCCGGCACGGAGTGGAATTACAACACTGGCGAAACAGATCTACTCGGTGTGCTGCTGCGCCGGGCAACCGGAAGAACGCTGGCAGACCAACTGAGCGCGACAGTGTGGAAGAGTGCAGGCATGCAGGCAGATGCCCAGTGGATTGCGACGGCGGACGGTCCGCAGGGAGAGGAGTTCGGTGGTTCCGGCATCTCCGCCACGTTGCGCGACTTCGGTCGCTTTGGCCAATGGGTGCTGGAAGGCGGAAGCGGTGCGGTGAACGGCGATTGGTTCGCATCGGCGACACGTGTTCAGGTGCAGGCTGGCGGCACAGGCTATGGGTATGGATGGTGGCCGCAGGGCAATGGCACCTTCGCCGCGCTTGGTATCTTCGGCCAATCCATCTTTATCGACCCCGCCCGCGAGCTGGTGATTGTCTCCGTGGGCGATTGGCCGGAAGCGACCGGTTCCAGGCACACGGCAACACGCGCAGCCTTCTGGCAGTTAGTCCAGTCCACGGTTGACAGAGAGTCGCCCTGAAGCATAACGCTCCCTGGCTTCTCGCTGCAGTTTAGCAGTCGATGCCGACCGGCACCTTCCAGATATCGCGGCAGTATTCACGGATGGTTCGGTCGGACGAGAATTTTCCCGACCGTGCCGAGTTCAGCAGTGACATGCGACCCCAGCGCGCTTCGTCCGCGTAGGCGGCGCCTGCCTCCGCCTGAGCAGCGGCATAGGCGTCGAAATCAGCCATGACAAGAAAGCGGTCACGATTCAGCAGATCGTCCACGATGGGCGCAAACAGGTTACGGTCACCTTTGCTGAAACGTCCGTCGCGCAGGCCATCCATCACCTCGCGCAGCTTGGGGCTCTTCTCGTAATAGCTGCGGGGCCGGTAGCCAGACTTCATCAGGTCATCAATCTGTGGCGCGGTCAGGCCAAACAGGAAGAAATTCTCCGGCCCGGCCTCGTTGCGAATTTCGATGTTGGCACCGTCCAGCGTACCGATGGCCACCGCTCCGTTCATCATGAATTTCATGCAGCCGGTGCCGCTGGCCTCTTTGCCCGCTGTGGAGATTTGCTCCGATAGGTCAGCCGCAGGGTAGATCTTCTGCCCAAGCGAGACCGAGTAGTTCGGCAGGAAGATGACCTTCAGGATGTCGCGCGTTTCCGGGTCGCTGTTCACCAGATCGCCCACGGAGCACACAAGCTTGATGATGAGCTTGGCCATGGTGTAGCTGGGCGCGGCCTTGCCGCCGAACAGGAACGTGCGAGGCGCCATATTCTTGATCGCGCCGTTCTTAATGCCGCAATAGAGCGACAAGATGTGCAGCGCATTCAGGTGTTGCCGCTTGTATTCGTGCAGCCGTTTGACCTGCACATCGAACATGGAAGCCGGATTGACGGCGATGTCCATGGTGTCCTTAATGTAA
>CAXTBQ010000009.1:35828-42856 GCA_964242065.1 uncultured Terriglobus sp.
CTCCTGCGTGGCACGCCACTTGTGCAGAAAGCCTTGATCGTCCACGAACTTTTCCAGTCCGCGCAGTTGGTACAGGTCCTTCTGCCAGCCTTCACCGATGCTCTCGTTGATGAGCGCGGTCAGGTTGGGATCGCTCAGCATCATCCAGCGGCGTGGTGTGACGCCGTTGGTTTTGTTGCTGAAGCGCTCGGGAAAGGCCTCATAGAAGTCCCTGAGCGTGTCTTTCTTTAGCAACTCGGTATGCAGCTCAGCCACGCCGTTGATGGCCTTGCTGCCCACCACAGCCAAATGCGCCATCTGCACGTTACGCTCACCATCTTCACCGATGATGCTCATACGGCGTAGGCGGGCGGTGTCGCCTGGAAAGCGCTTGCGCATGCTGTCAAGAAACTGTGTGTTGATCTGGAAGATGATTTCCAGGTGGCGAGGCAAGAGGTTGCCGAACATCTCGAGAGGCCAGCGTTCCAGCGCCTCCGGCAGCAAGGTGTGATTGGTGTAGCCGAAGGTGTTCTGCGTCACGCGCCAGGCATCTGCCCAGGGAATGCCATGCTCATCCATCAGCAGCCGCATCAACTCCGCGATACCGATAGATGGATGCGTATCATTCAGCTGGATGGTCCACTTCGCATCGAACTCGGTGAGCGGCTTATCCAGCAAGAGGTGCAAGCGGATCATGTCCTGCAGCGAGCACGATGTGAAGAAGAACTGCTGCATCAGCCGCAGCCGCTTGCCTTCCATGGTCTCGTCCGGCGGATACAGTACCTTGCTGATGGTTTCGGACTCCATCTTGTCTTTTACAGCGCCCATGTAGTCGCCGCGATTGAAGATGCTCAGGTCGAAGGAGTCCTCCGCTTCTGCCTTCCACAGGCGCAGCCGGTTAACCGTGCGCGTCTTGTAGCCGGGAATCGGCGTGTCGTACGCGACCCCCTTCACGGTCTGTCCGGGAATCCAGCGCCAGCGCAGTGCGCCTTTCTCATCCGTGTACGTTTCCGTGTGGCCGAAGAAGCCTACGTTGATCGTCAGCGACGCAGCAATCTCCCACGGATTGCCATACTGCAGCCACTTGTCTGATTTCTCCACCTGCCAGCCGTTCTCAATTTCTTGCCGGAAAATGCCGAATTCATAGCGCAGGCCGTAGCCGAGCACAGGCGTATTCAGCGTGGAAAGCGAGTCAAGAAAGCAGGCTGCGAGTCGGCCCAGGCCGCCGTTGCCCAACCCGGGTTCCGGCTCCGTCGCCGCAATCGCTTTCAGATCCAGTCCCAGGCTCTTCAGCGCCTCGCCGGCGGCGGCGGTCATATCCAGGCATAGCAGATCATTCTCAAGGTGCGGCCCCAGCAGGTATTCGGCGCTCAAATAGCTCACCACGCGCACGTCGTGCCTGCGGTATTGCTCAATCGTCTGCAACCACTGATCCATCAACCGGTCACGTACCACTGCGGAAATGGCGTGGTATTGGTCCTCTACCGACGAGTTCTCCAGCGGGCGGCCAACGGTGTGCGTCATGTGGTTGCGGAAGGAAACGGCCAGTTCCTCAGCCGTCTTGCCGGCGCGGTTCTCTTGCAGCACGGTGTGGCGGGGCCGCTGTCTGCGCTCGGTGGGCTGAGATGAGGTCGACTGCTGATCTTCTACGGTGCTCAAAGAGTTCTCCGGGAATGAGTCGGACTTGGCGTCCTGTGGCTGGCGGACGCTTCACGATCGCGAGCCGCCGTGTGTAGTTTAGCTGTTATGGCAGCTTCTGCTGCGGATCGTGAGAGGGACGCCGATGCTGCGCTATGCAATTACAGACCGCTCCCTGTTTCCCGGTGATGAATCGGCACGCCGAGGAGCCCTGGTACAGCAAGCAGCCCGGCTGGCACGCGAGGGCGTGGATTACCTGCAACTGCGCGAGAAAGACCTGCCGGAGGGCGAACTGGTGGCGCTGGCACGCGCCATGCACGCGGCCATTCGCGAGGCAGGCGGACCCACCCTGCTGCTGCTGAACGGCCCACCCGCGCTGGGGCAGTGGGCCGGTGCGGACGGCGTGCACCTGTCCTCCACCACCTTTGCGCAGAACCTGCAGTCACACCACGGCCTGGTGGTCAGTGTCAGCTGTCACACCCTGCCGGACGTAGCCCGCGCACGCGAGTTCGCCGACCTCATCCTATTCGCACCGGTGTTCGAGAAGCGGGTTGCAGGCAAGGTGGTGGTGCCGGGTGTTGGGCTGGATGCGTTGCGCGAGGCATGCGTCGCAGCGGGCGAGGTGCCGGTGCTCGCGCTGGGCGGAATCACGGCAGCAAACGCACCAGAGTGCTTGCATTCAGGTTCAAGCGGCTTCGCCAGCATTCGGGCGTTCTTCTAGCGGTGCTAGTCATCACGACGAATTGCTGGCACGACTGACTGAATGCTTGACTCTACTTCCGAGAGGTCGACTTCCATTACCAAATCCGGCTTAGACTCCATTTGACCAGAACCAACACAAGCGTGATCGTCTCATGGAGCGTCATACACGCGAACCTTTTTGCCTTTAAAATGGCAATTTCTCGGCCGGACGGGGACAGCGCTGACGATATGTAGGCGCTCCCGTCTACCTGACCAATGATGTTGCCTGTCGACACATCGAACAGTACGACATGACTGAAGCCGAAAATACTGTCGAACATGCCATCCGAGTACCAATGAGTTCCCACGCACGTGGCCAGAAAGCGCCGCGGCAGTTCCTCTGATAGCTCCCCACCACAGCCCCCACCTTGATCCCCAACGAAGTCTGTGGGGCTGACAAGAGAGCTTTTCCCATCCGCGCCAATGCGGGTAAGGTGACCGCCCTTAAAGAGCCAGTTCTCACTTTGAGAGACTCGCCAACTGCTGGATGAAGCGCGAGTAAACGGATCCATTAGAGCCGCGAATTCTTCTTCACGAACTTTCTTGGCCGCCATCCGCTATAGAAATTGCAGATTTGATGCGTTTGATCAGAAGCGGAGCATACTGCAAAGTCGGCGTTTACCGCCGAGGACTGATCGAGACTGATTCCGCAAGTCTTTACATCTTTTGGGCAAGGAATCGTTTGCACGCTGTGCAGCATGCCGTCCAAGAGGTCGATCGCGCCATCCTGAAGAGCAGCGACGGTACTATGCGGACCATTTGTGTACATGCTTGCGTGACTATGTGCAGTCGCGAGGGTCGCCCCTCTCACATCGAAGAGCACTACTTCAGTTTCGTATTTCTTCTTCGGGTCAGTAGTGGTTGCGTCACCGCATTGCGCCCAATATGTAGAAGCCAACATGCGAGAGTCGTCTAACCAGCGGATACTTGAGAACCCAGTGGGCAGACTCGCCTTGCAATCGGTTCCGGCGATTGTGACATGCGCGAGGTCGATCACCTTGCTCGGCTTCAGAGATTGAGCGGTCGCGCTAAACACGAACAAACATCCTGCGACTACTCCGAAAGCGCACGCCGTCACTAAACTCAATCGAAGCTGGAATGTACGTTGCATGCAGGTAGTTTATAAGCGCGATTACTCCTGATAAGCGCCCATTGTGGCAACTGTCTGCTCTCCGTATGTAACTAGCTACAGACCACCAAACCTTTACTTCTGGCAGGTCTTGCAGAAGTGCGTGGACCTGCCGCCGAGCACGATGCGCTGCACGGGTGCGCCGCAGTCGCGGCAGGGCTGGCCGGTGCGGCTGTAGACGCGGTGCTCCAGTTGGAAGAAGCCGCGTACGCCGTCGGCATCCACGTAGTCCGAGACGGACGAGCCGCCGAGTTCGATGGCGTGCCGCAGCACGGTTTGCAGCGCGCCGTGCAGCCTCGACAACTCTGCACGTGTGAGTCGGCCAGCGTGCCGTTTGGGTCGGATGCCCGCGCGAAAGAGGCTTTCGTCCGCGTAGATGTTGCCCACACCGTGCAAGAGCGACTGGTTCAGCAGGGCCGATTTGATCGGCGTTTTGCGGCCATGGAAGAGCGCGGCAAACTCCTTTTCCGCGATGGTCAGCGGCTCCGCGCCCGGGCCTTGGTACTCGGTGCCCTCGTCCACAATGCCGACGCGCCCGAAGCGCCGCGGGTCGACAAAGCGTACCTCGCGCCCGTCATGGAGGTGCAGTGTCAGGTGGGTGTGCGGCGGCACCGGCACCTCAGCCTGGCTCACCAGCAGGCGGCCCGTCATGCCCAGGTGCACCGTCATCTGCGCGGGACCCCCTCGGTCGTGCTTCGAAACGTCCATGACGACGGTTTTGCCCACGCGGCGCACACGCTCGATGCGCGCGCCGGTCAGCGTGTCTTCGATGTGCCCGCGGGGCGACTTCAGAGGCTCCTTGTGCGGGCCAAGGGTCACGCTGCGAACGCGCGCGCCGCAAACGCGCTCGTGCACGCCGTTGGCGACGGTTTCGACTTCGGGTAACTCCGGCATCTCGAGGATTGGATGCAGCGCGCCTACTGACTTGTCATCCCGACCGGAGCACGCAGTGCGTAGTGGAGGGACCCGCTGTTGCTCCGGAGTAGCAGTGCAGTCCGATAAAGAAAGCACGTCCCTCCACTGCGCTTCGCTCCGGTCGGGATGACAAGTCAGAGTGCGGCGACGTAAATGAGTTCGTTATCCTGAGTGGGGACAACACAGGAGCACCGAGGGAACCCGTATGGCGTCAATGATTGAAGCAATTGAAGTGAAGCGCAAGATGTATTTCGAGCACGAGGGCGTGCCCTTCCACTGCCTGGACAAGGAGATCTCCACGCCTACGGCGCGCGGCGGCCAGACGCTGGTGCGCCTGAAGATGCGCAATCTGCTGACCCGCGCCGTGTTCGACAAGACCTTCAAGGCCGACGACAAGTTCACCGAACCGGACCTGGAAGACGTGGACGCCAGCTACCTGTACAACGACGCAGATGGTGCTTACTTTCTGGATCAGGAGAGCTTCGAAACGCTGCAGTTGACCAACGACATGCTGGGCGACGCACTGGAGTTTCTGCTGGAAGGCACGGTGGTGCAGATCGAGAAGTACCAGGGCAATCCCATCGGCCTGCAGCTGCCCATGCACGTGGAGCTTACGGTGAAGGAGACCGAACCCGGCTTCAAGGGCGACACCGCCACGGGCACCACGAACAAGCCCGCCACCATGGAGACAGGCCTGGTCATTCGCGTGCCTTCGTTTGTGAAGGAAGGCGAGCGGATCAAAATCGCCACGGAATCTCGCGAGTTTGCAGGGCGCGTGTAGCACAAGGCGACGGCACTTGGCGTTGCGTCCACGACAGTATGCTGCGCCGGGACTGCGCTAGAATCGACCTGCGGTCATTCGCTGTACGTTCGCCTGCGACTGCATGCTTTTGCTGTTCTGTACGATTTTTCTGGAGACCCAAGTGAGTGTGACAAAGAAGACCGCTGTGGTGCTGGGCGCGCAGTGGGGTGACGAGGGCAAGGGCAAGATCGTCGACGTCCTGAGCGAACGCTACCACGTGGTGGCGCGGTATGCAGGCGGGCACAACGCCGGGCACACCGTCATCATTGACGGCAAGAAGTTTGTGCTGCACCTGGTGCCCTGCGGCGTGCTGCGCCCGGGCTGCCTGGGCGTGATCGGCAACGGTGTCGTGGTGGATCCGGCCGCGCTGATGAACGAGATCCGCATGCTCAAATCGCAGGGTCTGCCGGTGGACGGACAGTTGTTTGTGTCGAACCGTGCGCAGGTCATTCTGCCGTACCACCGCATGATCGAGCTTGCGGCGGAGAACGCGCCTGGCCGCACAAAGATCGGCACCACCTCGCGCGGCATTGGCCCGGCCTACGAAGACAAGATGCACCGCAACGGCCTGCGCATTGTGGACCTGCTGAATACCCAGCTGCTGCGCACGCACATCACCAACGCCTGCAACGAGAAGAACCAGATCGCGCACGCGCTGTTCGGCACAGAGCCGCTGAACCCGGCAAAAATCTACGAGGAGTACGCGCGCCTGGCAGAGCAGATTGCGCCCTACGTGACCGATACGGCGGTGCTGTTGAACGAGGCCATTCGCGACCGTAAGTCCGTCATGTTTGAGGGGGCGCAGGGCGCTCTTCTCGATATTGACCACGGCACCTACCCGTTTGTGACGTCGTCCAGCGCCACGGCGGGCGGCGCGGTAATCGGCACGGGCGTGGGTCCCACCACCATCGGCACCGTCATCGGTGTGACCAAGGCTTACGTCACGCGCGTGGGCGAGGGGCCGTTCCCCACCGAGGATCACTCCCGCGCCGGTGACGAACTGCGCGCGCGCGGGCAGGAGTACGGCGCCACCACGGGCCGGCCGCGGCGCTGCGGTTGGCTTGACTTGCCGCTGCTGCGTTACAGCAACATGATCAACGGCACGGAGTGGCTGGTGGTGACCAAGCTGGATGTGCTGGACACGCTGCCTGAAATCCCGGTGTGTACGCACTACCGCATTGACGGAAAAGAGACCGACGTTATCCCCGCGGACATCCGCCGCTTCGATCAGATTGAGCCCGTCTACCTGCGCCTGCCCGGCTGGCAGAGCTCGACCGAAGGAGTTACGGCGTTTGACAAGCTGCCCGCAAACGCGCAGAAGTACCTGCAGTACCTGGAGACCGGCAGCGGGGCAAAGATCGGCATGGTGAGCACCGGACCGGACCGCAACCAGACCTTCTCAATACCGGAGTTCGACCAGGCAACGGGAGCGGCGGCATGATTTCATTCACCGTACGCATGCGCTTTCAGCCGGAGGACCACGCCGAAGTCCGCTCGCTGCTGCAGAACCTGGGTGCGGCTTCGCGTGGCGAGCCCGGCTGCGTCAATTACGTGACGCACTTTGTTGACGGCGATCCGACGACCGTTGTCATCTACGAGCAGTACCGCGATGCGGACGCGCTGGAAGCGCACCGCGTCTCGCAGCACTTTGAGCAGTACGCTACCAACGGCCTGTACCGGAAGGTGCGGGAACGCACGCTGGAGCAGCTGGCCGAGGTGAAGTGACCGTCCGTTTGCGCGGACGGAACCCTTTCGGGCGTGCTGTGAAACTGGGTTGAACGGCGGCCGCAGAAGACCTTTGACCGCGACCCGTTCGCGTGGGTA
>CAXTBQ010000009.1:42866-52845 GCA_964242065.1 uncultured Terriglobus sp.
TTCCATGGGGCAGCGATTCAGGAGATCGATCGGCGCGCAGCGCGGTTGGCTCTCGGTGCTGCTGTGCCTGTGTGTGGCAGCGAACAGTGCCCATGCGAAGCTGCCAAGGGAGAACCGCCGGTCAGAAACGCGCGAGATCGAAAAGCTGGAAGCACAGTGGCGCACAGCCGTGATGGTGGGTGATGCGGCCGGGTTGGAAAAGCTGCTGTCAGAAGACTTTCTGGCGATATCTGCCCGGGGCACACTGCTCGACAAGCGGCAATACCTGGATCGTCTTTCGACTCACGCCACACAGTTCCGCCAGTTTGACCTGCTGGACCTGAAGGTGCGGATCAGCCCCGGATCGGCTATGGCTGTGTCCCAGGCGCACATTGCCGGAGTGCTTGAGAGCCGGCCCATTGACGGCACCTTCCGCTATACCAAGGTGTATAGCCGCTCCGGCGGTGCATGGCACATCACCAGCTTTCAGGCGACCCGCGTCTCGACCCGCAGCACGGATACGGACATGGAGCAGGGAACTCCCCTGCCGGACGATGGCTCCAAGCGGCGGAACAGCCGCTAAACAGCGGTGCCTCATCGCGCAAGTTGCTTAGGCTGGGTGCGTGTGTGAGTGCCGGGCGACCCCGCAGGGCGTAGTAGCCGTGCAGTTGAGAATAAAGGAGAGCTGCAGCAGCTAAGCTGCCTGCTGCACCAGTCGCGGCAACCTGGATAGTACCGGCTGAAGGTTCAGCGCGAGCAGGCGACGGTTCAGGGAGCGGGTCATTCCTGTGAGCACCGCATCCTCGTCCTCGCCAGATTCCACGAGCCTGCGCTTCCGGTGTAGTTGCGCCTGGTTGCTGAGAAACTGCAGGTGTGCGCGATGAGAAGCGCGTTTCGGATTCTTCATCACTGCCTCCAGTTACTGTGGTCTCGGGACTTTCGCAATAGACCATGAGACGCTTGGAGGGCGTTCTGCGTTGCTTCGTGCTGACGCTACGGAGGACTCATGGAGAAGGGCCGTTGCTGCGGCGTAAGAGACCACCGTGCTTGGTCCTTCGGGCTCATGGTGAACCGCAGTTCGCCGCCTGCCATAAGCTGCGCATGCGCCAGGTAAGAACGGTCGAACTCGCGCCCGTTCAGCCGCACGGATTGCACAAACGCGTTGGTGTCACTCAGGTTCTCCGCGACGATGGTGAGCGTCTTACCGTTGGGTAGGTGCAGCACGGCACGGTCAACGAAGGGACGGCCGATGACGTACTGATTGCTGGCCGGCGCTACCGGGTAGAAGCCCAGCGAGGTGAACAGAAACCACGCGGACATCTGGCCAAGGTCGTCGTTGCCCACAAGGCCGTCGTTGGTGGGCTTGTACTGCGTACTCATGATCTGCTGCAAGCGCGCCTGCGTGCGCCACGGCTCTCCGGCGTACATGTACAGGTAGGGCAGGTGGTGGCTGGGTTCGTTGCCGTGGATGTACTGGCCGATCATGCCGGAGATGTCCTCCACGTCAGCATATTTCGCAGGGTCCACGGGCTGGTCGAACATGCGGTCCAGCTTGGCAACCAGCTTGTCCGGCCCACCCAGCAGGTCGATCAGGCCCTGCACGTCCTGCGGCTGATACCAGGAGTACTGCCAGGCGTTGCCTTCGGTAAAGCCGCTGTTTGCACCGGCCTTGGTCGGGTCGAATGGGGTGCGGTAGGTGCCATCGGCGAGGCGCGGCTCCACAAAGCCGTCCTTCCCGTTGAAGTTGTTGCGCCAGTTGGCCGCACGTTTCTGGAAGGTTTCTGCTACGTCCTTGCGGCCCATGGCAGCCGCCATCGTGCTGATGGTCCAGTCGTCAAAGGCGTACTCCACGGTCTTGCTGGCGGCCTCGCCGTCGTGGTCCACGGGCACATAACCCAGCTTCATGTATTCGCCCAGACCGCCGTATGGGGCGTAGATAGCGCTGGCGACCATCGCATCGAGTGCCGCCTTTTCGTCAAAGCCGCGGATGCCTTTCGCGTACGCATCGGCAATCACCGGCACCGAGTGGTAGCCGATCATGCACCACGTTTCAATGCCCTGGAATTGCCACACCGGCAGGATGCCGAACGGGCTTTCGCGCTGCGACGCGAGCAGGCTGTTGACCAGGTCGCTGGTGCGCTCTGGCGGTTGCAGCAGCGTCATCAGCGGCTGCTCTGCGCGGTACGTATCCCACAGGGAGAGGCTGCTGACAAAGCGGAAACCCTGCGCCTTGTGGACCTGGTTGTCCGGCCCGCGATAGCTACCGTCCACGTCCATGCTCAGGCTGGGCGCGAGCAGCGCGTGGTATAGCGCGGTGTAGAAGCTCTTGCGCATGGGCTCACTCGCGGTGAGCTCCACCACGCCCAGTGCCTTCGCCCACTGGGCGGCGGCGTCCGCGCGAACGCGATCGAAGTCGAATGCGGGCACCTCTGCGTCCATGTTGGCGATGGCGTTGTCTTCGCTCACCGGCGAGATGGCGACCTTGACGATCAGCGGCTTGCCCGCGGCGAAGCTGAACACGCTCACCAGGCCGCGGCCTTCCATGCTCTGCGTGTCAGCCGGGGTGTTACCGGGCGACTTGAAGCCCTTGTACTCCACTGGCGCTTCACGGTCGGAAAGTTCGTGCGAGAGCAACGGCTGCGAGAAACGGATTGCGAAGTACAATTGGCGCCCGGGAGCCCAACCGCGCGTCTCGCGCATGCCGGTCACGGTGCCATTCTGCCGAACGCGGATGCGCGACCACAAGACTTTGCCGGGGTAGTTATAAATAGACGAGCGCAGATCTAATAAGACGTGCGCAGGCGTTCCTGCGGGGAAGGTATAGCGATGAACACCGACGCGCGACGTGGCTGTAAGTTCAACATGGACCTTGTAATCCGAGAGCGTAACCGAGTAATAACCAGGATGCGCTTCTTCTGACGAATGGTCGAACTTAGACCGGTAACCGCTGCCCGGCTTATCGATCTCTCCCGGTTCCAGCTTTACTTCACCACTCATAGGCTGCAGCAGCACGTCTCCAAGGTCAGAGTGGCCCGCCCCTGAAAAGTGGGTATGTGAGAACCCAAGGATCGTGCTGTCTTCATAACGGTAACCGGCGGCCCACTTATAGCTCTGCTTGAACGGCCGGATCTGCGTGTCCGGTGAAAGCTGCACCATGCCAAAGGGAACGGATGCACCAGGGAAGGTATGGCCTTCCGGGCCTGTGCCGATGAACGGATCCACCGCTTGCAGCACTGTGTTTGCTTGCGCATGTGCGACGCTCACCATCGTAAAAAGGGCAAAAAGTAAGGCACTGCGAAACATGAAGCGAGGACGTACGCGCATGGAGTTCACCTCAGAGTCGTCCTTTGAACGGTAGCAGGGTCGCTGTCTCGGAAGAAAGCAGGTCCCTCCACTCCGCTTCGCTCCGATCGGGATGCCAAGGCGCAGTTGAGCCGCCTGGTGAGTGTGGCCAAGTGGAAGTACTGCGCCGGTAAGAGGCGACAAGGGCCTATGCGATGGCAGCGGCGAGCGTAACCGCGAACCAGCCTTGCTCATCGTGCCACGTGTGTCGCGGGGCGAATCCTGCGCTGTCGAGCAGCTTTATGACGGACTCCTCGGTGAACTTGTAGCTGTTTTCTGTGTGGATTGTTTCATCCGCCTTGAAGCTTACCTGCATGTTCGCTCCCGGTATGCGCACCGTTTGTGCAGCTTTGCTCCGCAGGTGCATCTCAATGCGCGATTGTTCGGCGTTCCATACGGCGCTGTGCGAGAAGCAGGATGGATCGAACTCTGCGTCCAGACTCCGATTAATGTGCCGCAGCATGTTCAAGTTGAATGCTGCGGTTATGCCGCGGCTGTCATTGTACGCAGCCAGCAGTGCGGGCAGCGGCTTGACCATGTCTGTGCCCAGCAGCAAGGAATCCCCGGGTCGCAGTTGCGCGCGCAGGTTCCGCAGGATCGCCACAGCCTCATCCGGCGAGAAGTTGCCAATGCTGCTGCCGATGTACAGCGCGAGTGTGGGACCGGAGTGCGGCGGCAACAGCAGAGGATCGATGACGTAATTGGCAATCTGCGGATAGAACCGCACACCGCTCAGCGCGTGGCTCAGGCTCTCTCGCGCTTCGTCCATCGCGCTTTCTGAAACGTCCACGGGCAGGTAGTCCGTCGCGCCCTGCTGCTGGATGGCTGCCGCCAGCAAGATACCGGTCTTGCTGGCGGACCCGGCACCGAGCTCCAGCATGCGCAGCTTGCCGCTCGCCATGTTCATCGCAGCCTGCACGATGTCGTGGGCGTGTTTGCTGAAGATGGCGCGCTCGGTGCGTGTCAGGTAGTACTCCGGCAACGACGTGATCTGCTCGAACAGCCGCGACCCTTCGGCGTCATAGAACAGCCACGCGGGCAGCCACTTGGACGGCCCGCTCAGGCCTTGTCGCACGGCACCGGCAACAGCTTCAGAGTAGGGGGCTTTCTGTGTTGCCTGCCCGGTGATTTCTTCCGGCAGAAGGGTGGCATTGCTCTGTGCGTTCATGCGGGGGCTAGCGAGCTCCAAAGGTGCGTGCCAGCCGGATGCCGGACATTTGCCAGCGCGTGGCCGGCGAAAAGAAGTTGCGATACGTGGCGCGGATATGGCTTTCCGGTGTGAGTGCAGAGCCGCCGCGAAGAATGATGGAACTCGACATGAACTTGCCGTTGTACTCGCCCAGTGCGCCGGGTAAAGGTGCATAGCCGGGATAGCCGGTGTAGGCGGAAGCGGTCCACTCCCAGCAGTCGCCGAACATCTGCGTCAGATCGCGGGACGTTGCAGCACCGGGATGCAGGCTTCCGCTTTCCAAAAGATTGCCGCTCACCGGCAGGCTGTCCGCGGCGTTTTCCCATTCAGCCTCGGTTGGCAGTCGACAACCGCGCCAACGTGTGTACGCATCGGCTTCAAACAGGCTCACGTGGCACACCGGTGTCTCACGCAGCGTGCTCAGTCCGCGCCATCCGCCCAGCGTGAACACGCGCCAGCCCTCCGGGTCCTCCGTACATCGCTGCCAATACAGCGGTGCCTGCCAGCCTTCGCGCTCGGCAGTGTCCCAACCTTCTGAGAGCCACAGTTCAGCGCGCGAGTAGCCATTGTCGCTGATGAAGGCGAGGTACTCGGCGCAGGTGACCAAGCGGTTTTCCAAGGCGTAAGGCTGCAGGTAGACCGTATGCCGCGGTGTCTCGTTATCGAAGCTGAAGTCCATGGGGTCCGCTGCATCCAGCGCATAACCAATCTCCCGCAGGCCGCCTGCCTGCTCCACCCATCGCGCGGGTTGGTGCAGGTTGGTGAGTAGCGAATGGTCTTCACGGTAGACGGGGTGCAGGGGATTGGTAAAGAAAGCGTGCTTGATGTCAGTGAGCAGCAGTTCCAGGTGCTGCTGCTCATGCTGAATGCCCAGGACGATGCGACGTAACGCATCTTCCGGTACCGCGGGCTGGCTCAGCAGCTCGGCAACGTGCATATCCACGTGAGCGCGAAAGCCGAGGATCTGGTCGAGCGAAGGACGCGAGAAGGAAGCTCGCAGCTTCTTCTCTGGAATCTCATTGCCCAGACTCTTGTAATAGCTGTTGAACAACCAGTGAAAGTCCCGATGAAAGTTGCGGTAGCCCGGCAGGTAGGGCGTAAGTACAAAGGTTTCAAAGAACCAGCTGGTGTGCGCCTGGTGCCACTTTGCCGGACTTGCTTCGGAGCACGATTGCACCATCTGGTCCTCGGCGGAGAGGCTGGCGCACGCACTGCTCGTTGCCTGCCGGGCAGCCTGGAAACGCTTGAGCAGGCCCGCGTTGATGCTGCCGGTTGTGCCAGTGAGTGGTGGAATTGCAACGCTTGCCATGACTGATTCTTACCCCGTGTATGCTGGCCGCTCCGCGACAGTGTCTTTTGGATGCAGGAGCGGCTGTTCTTCCTCAAAACTTGTCAGACATTCATCCCCGGGAAAAGATCCCGCATGTTTTCCGCAGGAAAGTATCTGCCAACGGGCGTGCATCTGCAAGTGCATCCGGCACAGGTCGGCCCTACCCCAGGCAGAGTATTTCGGCTTATACTTCACGCATCCACCACTGCCGCATTTGCAAGAAAGCGGCACAGACGTGGGGGCCGAACGAGGTGCGTCTTCCAAAGGACGTGGTTTGGGGTGAGTGAATCCGGAGCTGCCACAGATGTGCGCGAACCGCTCTGCGCGCACAATCCGGTGCACGTCAGGCCTCCCGCGCAGGTAGTGCCCGCAAGTCATTGGCTGCTGCGTTATCCCGCTGCTTTGCTTGCACCGTCAGACTGCCGCATCTGCGATGGGCGCGTCTTGCATGTCTCTCCCTATCCGGTCTGTGAACCTTGTCTGGTCCACCTGCAGAACGCGCCGCGGCAGGACGCTTGTGCCCTTTGCGGCGAACCGGTTGCGCCGGACTCCTTCCCTGCGGCCGACCGGCACCAGAGCAGGCTGCTGCGATGTGCGGCGTGCGTTGCAGAGCCGCCGGCGTTTGTGCAGGCGGTTGCATTCGGGCCATACGAACACCTGCGGCGAGCCATCCACGTGATGAAGTTTGAAGGTGTGCCGTCGCTCGCCAATCCGCTAGGCCGCATGCTTGCGAGTGCGATTCTCTCGCTAGAGGCGGGGTCTCCTGCGGAATTGGCGGTGGTGCCGGTGCCGCTGTATCGCGGCAAGCGAGCCTTCAACCAGAGCGCGCTTTTGGCAGAGCATGCACAGCGCGCGTTGCACCGGGCCGCACCGCAGTGGAAGCTGAATCTGCAGCCCGCGCTGCTGCGACGCGTGCGTGAGACCAGCAGCCAATACATGCTTTCCCTGGAGCAACGCCGCGAAAATCTGCGAGGTGCGTTTGTTGCTTCACCGCAGGCCAGCGCAAAGCACATCCTGCTGGTGGACGATATCTACACCACCGGCGCAACGGCGCGGGCATGTACCCGTGCCCTGCTGAAGGCGGGTGCAAGCAGCGTGCGAGTCGCCACGCTGGCGCGCGCCGGACGTGACACGGCTGCCACTTGGCAGCCAGGCCGTCTTACGGGGCAGAGCCGTAGCGAACACGGGACCGGAGAACATCGCAGAGCATTTCCTGAACACGGCCGCTGAACAGGCGGGAGTTTTGGGGCGGTAAAGATCGTACAGAAGCGGAACGATGCAAGTAGGAAGGAGCAGGATCCATGCACCCCGCGAAAGCTCGGAAACAGAAGTCACTCGCTAAATGCCACGCCCTGGCAGCGCCCGCGGAAGAACACCGGCCACGCGTCCGCGGCAACCCGCCGCTGCAGATGCCGGTGCTGGTGCTGAATGCATCGTACGAACCCATCAACATCTGCGGTGCGCGGCGCGCTCTGGTGCTGGTGCTGAAAGGCATCGCCCGCACGGAGGAAGAGCAGGGCGCCACGCTGCACGCAGCCCGTGTGCGCGTGCCCATGCCTTCCGTGATTCGGCTGCTGGAGTACCGGCGCATCCCCCACCAGACACGGGCGCTGTCGCGCAAGAACATCCTCCTGCGCGACCGCAACACTTGCCAGTACTGCGGATGCATCTTAACCGCTGGGGAACTTACGCTGGATCATGTGTTGCCGCGTTCGCGCGGGGGCCTGTCCACGTGGGAGAATCTGGTGGCGTGTTGCCATAGCTGCAATCGTCGCAAGGGCAACCAGTTGCTGCACGAGCTTGTCGACATGCAACTGTCGCGGGAGCCGCGGCCCTTCTCGCTGCACACCTCGCGGCACATCATGCGCATGCTTGGGTCCAGCGATGCGAGCTGGCGCAAATACTTATACTTCGAAGCCTGAGATCCCCCGCCTAAGTACCTGGGTGCACGACCTATTTGCCGCATGAAACAAAATTAGGGCATTTTCCTAGGGTGTTTTTCTTCCCGGCCATAAGATTATCGATTAGGAGCCGCTGCCGGCACTAAGGGCAGCACTTCCTCGTCTGAAGCCCGCACACACACGCCGCGGCGGCCCGCATTCGACGATTGCGGGGGTAGGCTCCTCTGTGACCTCAGTAATTCCCTGATTATAAGACTTGTTATAGATCGCGATCACATGGACATCGCCGGCGATAGCCCCTATTTTCTAAACAGTCCTGGTTCGCCAGTACAAAGTTACGAAAACTGAGGATCTAAAGCCATGAAAAAGCTCGCCTTTTCCGCCATCGCCCTGTTCGTTCTCGCCGGCAACTCGTCCAATGCGCTTACCTTCAGCGCCACCCACATCGCAGGCAAAGACAAGCCGAAGACCACGAGCCCCGATTCCGGCCCGCAGACTGACTCTATCCCGCCGTACTGCCCCTACAATGACCCCAACGGCTGCGGCATCCTCGACTAATTCCGAATAGCCGACACTTTCAGGGTAAACACTTTTTCATTGGAATCACCACAGGCTTGAGTATCCTTTTCAAAGGAGCAACTCGCCTGTGGTGCCTCACCTACCCTACTTCGTCATGAACACCCTCCAGACCCTGATGGGGATTGCGGTGGTTGTTCTTCTGCTCCGCGCAAAAGAGTGGAAAAGCTACTGGCCTCTGGTGTTTATGGCTATCTGGCAGGCACCCTCCTACTTTGTCCTGCTCTATGTGCGAGCACAGGGTCGGGCGCACATCTCTCCAGTTCGCGCATACCACCTGTACTTCAACAGCTTCTGGCCGGCATGTGCCGTCAGTGCCGTATGCTCGATCTTTTTCCCCTATGTCCTTTTTAGAAATGCAATGCGTCCACTCAAGGGACTGCAGAGTCTTGGAAATATAGTGTTTGCCTGGGTGGCGCTGGTGTCCTGTGTCACCGCAAGTTCCGTTGCGCTTTCGTCGGCTGTCAACGGAGAGGATTCCTCCATACATGCAGTCATTCAGCTCCAAAGACTGAGCGCGATCCTTATCGTCAGTCTTGTAGCCTTTGTGGCTGTTGCCATACGGCCTATGGGACTTTCGGTCCGCAGCAGGGTCTTTGGTGCAAGTATCGGCACACTGGTTGTAGCAGCAGTAAACATGTTGCGGACAAACTCGATGTTGCATCCACAAGTGCTCTACAGCCCGATCGCCATGATTCAGCTCACAAGTAGCTGTCTTGCCCTTGCGATCTGGATCTACTACTTTGCAAAAACTGAGCCGGAACGCAAGTTCATCCTGCTGCCTACCACTTCGCCGTTCCACGCGTGGAACCAGATTTCTGAGGTGCTGGGCCAGGAACCGGGCTTTGTCGCTATTGGGGGTGTTGCGCCAGAAGTCTTTTCCGACGCTGAGGTCGCGTGGTTTCGCAACGCGTCCGCCGCGATGAAGGAGCTGGAGTCGCCCAGCGATGCTCCCATCGCAGAGCCGCCGCGGATCAGTCCGGTGGTCGATCCGCCAAGGATCAACCCGGCGCAAGAGGACCCGCGCAATTTCCCGCGGCGGCGTTCCACGGATTTCGGCGGCGCTCAGGGGTAGCTTTCGAGCGTACACAGCGAACAGACAAGCCAAAGGGCCATCCTGATGATCAGGATGGCCCTTTGGCTTTGCCGCTGCTCTTACCGTTCGGAGCGCTTCCAGTTCAGCAGGTCGCCCAGCGTGGTGCTGGAGGAGTTAGAGGAGTTCGACGACGCTCCGCCACCCGGTGCCTTATAGTTCTCCACCTCTTCGCGGCTGGCCTCTTCGCCGATGCCGCGCAGGCTCAGGCCGACCTTTTTCTCGTCCGGGCTCATCTTCACGATCTTGAACTCGTGCTCCGAACCCACTTCGAGAGCAGCCTGCTTGCCCTGCTCATTGACGGCCTCAGAGATGTGGCAGAGACCCTCCACGCCCTCGGCAATCTCAACAAAGGCACCAAACTGCGCGGTGCGGAGCACCTTGCCTTTGACCACGTCGCCAACCCGGTGCTGCGCAAAGAAGGTATCCCATACATCGGGCTCCAACTGCTTCACACCCAGGGAGAGCCGACGGTTCTCCGGCTCCACGCCCAGAACGATGGCGCGAACCTTTTCGCCCTTCTTCAGAACCTCGGACGGATGCTTGATGCGCTTGGTCCAGCTCAGGTT
>CAXTBQ010000010.1:0-34317 GCA_964242065.1 uncultured Terriglobus sp.
GTGCAATCGTGGCCTTCACCGTACAGCACGCCGCAGTGGCCGTGGCTGGTGTACTCGCACAGGCAGGCGTCGGCGATGAGCACCAGCGATTTCAGGCGCGAGTCTGCCTTGAGCGTGCGCAGGGCCTGCTGCACGATGCCGTCGTCGGCCCACGCGCCCGAACCCTGCTCATCCTTGCTCTCCGGCAGGCCGAACAGCAAGAGGCCGCCGATGCCCAGCGACGCGCACTCCGCGGTTTCCTTCAGCGCTTCGTCAATGGATAGGTTGAAAACACCCGGCATGGAGCCGATGGGCCTGCGCACGCCCTCGCCGGGGCAGATAAACAGCGGGTAGATCAGCTGCGAGGGCTGCAGGTACGTCTCGCGGACCAGTGATCGCATGGCCTCGGTGCGGCGCAGACGGCGCATGCGTGTAACGGGGAACGGCATACTGCCAGTCTATCTAGAAGCGCTTACGAACTTCTAGTCGCAAAGGATAGCATCTGTACAAACAGTGAGAGACGACTTCAATCGCGCCACCAAGCGGCTACTTGCCTATAGCGTAGGCCATCTGTGTTCAAATCCCGGATGCCGTGCACTCACCGCCGGGCCGAAGTCGGATGTGGGTGGGACTGTCAATATAGGTGTCGCAGCACACATAACTGCGGCGTCAATAGGCGGGGCTCGCTTTGACCCACTACTTACGGAAGCAAAACGCAAGTCCTCGGAGAACGGTATTTGGCTGTGTCAGACGTGTTCGAAACTAGTCGACAGCGATGTACAGCGCTTCACGGTAACTGTACTTGCTTCTTGGAAAGCAGAGGCCGAGGCTGAAGCTTGTAACCGCATTGGCAAGACTCGAGCCAACGGGCCGAATCAGGCTCCATCCTTCGAGCCCTTGAGCTTGCAGGAGCTACTTGAAGAAGATTTCCTCCACGATGGACACATCGTGCAAGCACTTGATCGTGAGCGTCCCATGGTTTGGACGAGTAGCGACAACCGATCTAGAGTGATTGTTCGCATACGCGAACGCATGATTGTCAGCCCAAACTCAAATGCTTTCTTTATGGCCTATTGGGTTGACTCCAGCAGGCGCGGGTTCGCGGTCGAGCAATGCAAGCAATTAGCCAGCACTTCTTGGCAACGTACCTTACTACCAAGCGCAATTTGGCTTCATCACAGGCATCACCACAGATGTGAAGCACATTGATATTGGAAGAAAGCTCATCTTTACACAGCTTGTCCATCTCTTCGTGGCCGGACTCACCTACGCGGAGAAGGCTGAGGTGGAGAAGGCTTTTGACGAAAAGGGTGTCGAAGCTGTGATCCGTTATGAAGTGTACTTGCGCGAACGCAACCTTCAGCTTGCAAACTTACCTGAAGATCAAAGAATCAGGAGGCGTAGGTCAGATTGAGTTATACCGCCTTTACCCCCGATAAAGAGATGCGCTGACTATGCAGGCATCGGCGCGACGCGCCCGGCGTCTAATGCCTGTGCCTCTCACCACTTCACCATCAGATTTCAACAGCCCACTCCGCGAAACCAGCGCCGCCGCCCTGGAGTGGCTCACCTTGCGCGACCACCTGTCGGGCCGCACCCAGTCGCCGCTGGGTAAGGCTCACGTACTTGCGCTGGAGCCCTCGCGCGATCTGCAATGGATTGAGCGTGCCCAGACGCTGACGGCGGAGTTGCGCCTGTTCTTGGCGGCAGGTGGCAGCTTCGGCTTTGGCGGCCTGTTCGACGCGAACGCGCTGCTCGACAAGGCACGCATTCCCGGCGCGGCGCTGGAGCCGCTGGACCTGCGCCGCATTGCCGAGTTGGCTGAGCACATCGCCGACTGGCGGCAACTAGTGGCCGAGCCGCCCGACTACATGCAGGAGCGCTGGCCCGCAGTAACGGCACTGTCCGCACCCGTGCTTGCGACAAATTTTTATAAACTGCTGCAGCTGGTCAGCGGCAAGATCGACCCGGACGGCACGCTGACCGACGACGCCTCTCCCGAGCTTGCGCGCATCCGCAAGGCCATGGAGCGCCAGCACAAGTCCATCCAGGACAGCCTGCGTCGCCAGCTGCGCGCGGTGAGCGATGCGGGCGGCGCGCAGGAAGACCTGATCACCATTCGCGGCGAGCGCTTCGTCATCCCGGTCAAAGCAGAGTTCCGCCGCAAGGTGCCGGGCGTGGTGCACGGCTCGTCGTCGTCGGGCCAGACGATCTTCGTCGAGCCCATGGAGACCGTCGAGCAGAACAACGAGCTGCAACGCTTGCTGGACGAGGAGCAAGCGGAGACGCACCGCATCCTGGTCGCCATGACGGCGGCGGTCGCGGAGCAGGCTGGTTCCATTGCGCGCGGGACAGAGGTGTTGGCGGAGATCGAATCGCACTTTGCCTATGCCAAGTTTGCGCAGGCGCTGGACTGCGTGCGGCCCGTGTTCACCGATGGCAAGCCGCACGGCGACGACGCTCCGCTGTCGCTCGAAAGCGCACGTCATCCGCTGCTCGAGCTGCGCATGCGCAGCGAGAAAGCAAAGATCGTGCCGCTGACGCTGGGCCTGCCCGGCGTGGCAAAGCAGCTCATCATCAGCGGTCCCAATACCGGCGGCAAGACCGTGTCGCTCAAGACCGTGGGCCTGCTGGCGCTCATGGCGCAGGCCGGTCTACCAGTGCCCGCCACGGCGGCGCGGCTGCCCATCTTCTCCGCCGTCTATGCCGACATTGGCGATGCGCAAAGCATCGAGCGCAACCTGTCCACGTTTTCCGCGCATATCTCGCATGTGAACCAGATCAGCCGCGAGGCCGATGCAAAGTCGCTGGTGCTGCTGGACGAACTCGGCTCCGCGACGGACCCGGAGGAGGGTGCGGCGCTGGCCGTAGCCATTTCCGAGCGCTTCCTGAGCATGGGCGCGTGGAGCATGATCACCACCCATCTCACGTCTCTGAAAATCTATGCGGCCAAGCATGGCGCGGGCGTGGTGAATGCTGCGGTGGGCTTCGACGAACGCACGCTGGCACCCACGTATGAACTACGCATGGGCGTGCCCGGCGCGTCCAGCGGCATCAACATTGCGGAGCGGCTGGGTCTCGATCCGGCGATGATTCGCTCCGCGCGCGCCAGCGTCACCACACAGTCCGCCGACATCGCGCGCTTCCTGGACGAACTGCACACGCAGCTGACCGCCGTCGGCAAGGAGCGCGCGGACATCCGCCTGCGTGAGCTTGCCGTAGAGCGCGAAAAGCAGCGGCTGGAAACCGAGGGCAGGCAGGAGCAGCGGCAGCGTGCCCGCGAACTGGAAGGCAAACTCGCGTCGCTGATGAAGGAGTTCGAGTTCCAGATGCGCGAGAGCGTCAAGGGCATTGAGGACGTGAGCGACAAGCGCAAGGCAAGTGCCGAGGCGGACCGCCGCATCGCCCGGCTGAAGCGCGAGTTTTCCGAGAGCTTCAACCAGACCGTGGTCGCGCACGTTTCCGGTGCCGACAAGAAGGATCCCGCAGCGCAGCCGCACGTGGTGCGCTCGGTCTCCGTCGGCGACACCGTCATGCTCAAGAGCATGGGGCGAGAAGCCAAGGTGGGTCGCATCCTCGACGGCAACGGCGGCTATGAGGTGAGCATCGGCCCCATGAAGATGCGCGTGCCAAAGGACGACATCGCCCGCATCACCGTGCCCGCTCCGCAGCAGTCGCCCATACAGGCCGCCAGCAGGCGTGGCATCAACGTCGTCGCCCGCGAACCGGACATGGTGCCCGGCGAAATCAACGTGATCGGGCGCACGGCGGATGAGGCGCGCGACGAGGTCGAACGCTTCCTCGACCAGGCGTTCCTCGCCGGGCGGCCCAGCGTGCGCGTGGTGCACGGCACCGGCATGGGCGTGCTGCGGCGCAGCCTGCGCGACTACCTCCGCAAGCACCCGCACGTGGTTAACGTGACCGAGCCGCCGTACAACGAAGGCGGCCAGGGCGCGACGCTGGTGGAACTCAGAAACTAAATGGACAAGTGGGTGCCCCATATCTCACAAAGACGTGGGATCCTACATCTTCAAATTTGAAACGTGGGCACCGCGTATGTCACGAGAGCGGCCGCCGCCTGTCTTGCAGCCGCTTCCACAGCACATACGAGCACGTCCCGAGCAACAGTGTGACAGTGGAGGGTACAAACGCCGCACGCCGGTCATGAATGGAGCTATGTGCAATGAGGGCCGACACAAGATTGAACAGAAATCCAGCATAGGCCCACTCCTTCAAGCGGGAGGGGACCGCTGGGATTAACAGGGCAAACACGCCCAGCACCTTTGCGACTGATAGTTCCATGCGGAACGATGCCGCAGGAAAACCAAGACGCGCAAATGCCTGGGCAGCCTGTGGCGTGAACCACTCCCAATACGCAGTGAAGATCATCTCCACACAGAACAGAACGGTCACAACCCAAAACGCAGTCACCACTGCCTTTTGTCTATTCATCACAGGCCCCCACAAGCGTCGAGTTCCTAGCCCCACACCGGCGCGGCGTACGGCAGCACCTCACTCCGGTTGTATCCATGCAACTTGTTATCCGCCCACGTCAGGTTGCCGGGACGATAGGTGGGAGCGGCCACCAGCGAGCGGTCGTACACACTGCTGGCCAGGTATGCCTCCGGCGGTACGGTACGGTGCTTGGGTATGCCCCACGTCAAACCCCACTCGTCATGCGCGGGACCGGACGCGTGGGTTTTCGGCAAGTTGAAGTACTTCGCCTCTGCTTCGGGCAGAAAGGTAATGCCGTTTTGCTTGGCCTTCTGCATCATCCATCCCAGGGTGATGTCGGCCAGCTGGCAGTCGGCGTAGCTGCCGCCCACGTCGCAGTGCGCGCCGGTAAACCACACCTGCTCCAGTCGTGCATCGTTCGTGCGGTAGGTGCCGTCTGCGTCCGTCCACAGCGTGGGCTGAAAGCTGGCGCGCCGCTCGTCGATGCTCACCGCGTGGTACGCGTGGTCCACGCATTCGCTCAGCGTCGTGTCCAAAAAGCCGAACTGCTTGTCCATCAATCCTTCAAACAGCTTGCCCGGTACGCCCAGCGAACCCACGGTATCCCAGACGCCCACCATGGCAATGCGTACATCTTGGAGGCCGTAGACGTCTTTCAGGTGCGCCCTCATGGCCTTGCGCTTGTCCTTGTCGCGTTCGCGATATGCGGCAAAGATCTCAGGCACGGTGCTGTTCGACAGGTTTTTGCTGGGGACGCCGAACGCGGCAATCATGCCGCCCACGCTGCGCGCCGTATACGCTCCGCGGCTGAAACCGATCAAGTACACGCTATCGCCGGGATCGTACACGTGGGCCAGGAATTGGTAGCAATCCTGCACCTTGGTGAAAAGGCCGTCGCCCAACGCGCCGCCGCGCAGGTGCTCCAGCGCATTGCCGCCGGTGCCCACGCCGCTGTCGTAAAACTTCAGCTGCTCCGGCGTGTCGGGCATGGCGCAATAGATCTTCCACACGTTGGTTCCGCCGCCCTTGCTGTCGACACCCGGCGGCGTGTTCCACGTGCCGTCCGCGCACAAGATAATCCGCTTCATCGCCGTTGCTCCTGCTCTGGAAAGTCCAGCAGCAGCTTAGGTCAGCACACCATCCGTGGCAATGTAAAAATCACGGGTCGCAGCACTCTCGAACGGAGACGCGCTACTGTGAACAGGAGAAACCCAGCGCAGGAGACCGCCCATGCCGCAATGCACGCACACCGATCAGATCCAGGATGTGGAGCCGCACACGCGCGGCTGCGAAGAGTGTCTGGAGAGAGGTGACACCTGGGTACACCTACGCCTGTGTCTCTCCTGCGGACACGTGGGCTGCTGTGACAGCTCAAAGAACAAGCACGCGACCAAACACTTTCGCGCAACCGATCACCCGATCATGCAGTCGATGGAACCCGGGGAGGCGTGGGGCTGGTGCTTTGTCGATGAAGTCATGCTGCAGTTTGACTAGCCAGTCCGATGCATTGCGCACAAGAAGGCCGCGCATGACACCAAGCGCCCAGCTCTCACGGCCCCGGCGGCTCTCCGTAAGGGTGGCGTACTCGGCCGGTCCGCAGTTCAGCGCAGGCGCGGCGCGTGCAAGGTAGTCATCCGTGCCATAATCGTTGCAGATACAACGAATCGTCTTGGCAGGGGATTACGCCATGATTCAAGCAAAGCGTCTGCTTCGCTGTCTGTTTGTCCTGAGTGTTGCGTCTGCAACGGCGCAAGCGCCTGCGCTGCCGGCCGTGCCTACCACGAAGGTGCTCGCCATTGGCAGCGTGCCTTCAACCAGCGCGTCCACGGGCGCGGGTGCCGGCAACATCATGCCGCGCGAAGTGGATGCCACGGTGCGGCTCTATCTTTCAGGCAAGATCGACCAGTGGTATGTGCGCCGGGACACGCGCGGCGTGGTGTTTCTCATGAACGTGTCCACCGTGGAAGAGGCGCATGCCCTGTTGGAAAAGCTGCCGCTGGGCATGGCGGGCATCATGAAGTTCGAGCTTATTCCCATCGGTCCTCTCAGTCCGCTGAACTACCTGCTGGTGCCTTCCGCCAACGCGAAACCGGCAGAGTAGGACGTAGATGTTCTGCTACTGCGCGGAAAGCCGCCGCCTGGCGCGACTGCTCACCGCCCGCTATGACCGGGAGCTTGCCGCAGCCGGACTGTCGGCGGCGCAGTTTGAGTTGCTGGGCGTATTGGCGTCGCTCCGTGAGGCGCACGGGCGCAGGCTTGCGGACGAGCTTGCCGTGGACCCCACCACGCTTTCGCGCAATCTGCGGGCACTGAACGCGGCGGGCGCGGTGCAGGCCCTGCCCTCTGCGGCGGACGCGCGACAAATGCTCTATTCACTCACCGCCAAAGGCCGGTCGCAGTGGAAACTGGCAGTTCCGCTCTGGCTGGCAGCGCACGCGGAAACGGAGGCGTCACTGGGCAGCGCTTCCGCTCCGGCCCGCGACACGCTTCAGCAAATATCCGAGAGGCTGCGATCCGCGGAAAGCGGCAGGTAACAGGCGGACTGCTTTGCTGTATCCCTCGTTCCGTGCAGACGGAATTACAATCCTGCCATCGCCTTGCGGTATACCTCAGCAGCCAGCGTTTTGGCCGGCCGTGACTCCGTTCCCGGCACGCCGGTGTGGATCCAGCCGGAGTTGATGCCATCCATCATTTCTTCCATTGCACCGGTTCGTCCCTGCGGAATGCCGAAGCCTTCCAGGATCGCCGTCCAGCGCTCGCGCGGCACGGTCTGCGCTTCCACCGGGCGGCCCAGCACCTCAGCCATGCTGGCGGCCAGTTCCACAGGCGATACGGGCGAACCCAGCTCCACCACGCGGTGCTCCGCAAAGCTCTCCTGCAGCAGCTCCGCCACCAACTCGCCGATGTCGGCTGTTGCAATCATTGGCACGGCACGGTCCACCGGCGCATACAGGGAGTAGAAGATGCCGGTCGCTTTCGCACCCTGCAGGCTTGCCGTGTAGTTCTCAAAGAAGCTGCCCGGACGCACAAAGGCCACGGGACAGGAGAGTTCCTTCAGCGCCTCCTCCAGCCAGTGCGTGGCGGTAATCAGGCCCAGGCCGCTGGTCTGCTCTGAACCAAATGACGAAAGCGCCACCACCTTTGGCGGCGTAATGCGAGTCAACGCCTGGTGCAGCGCATCCACCACGGCACGCGATTCCGGCATACTCGGCTCCGGAGCCACGTTGGGCGGCACCATGACGAACGCGCCATCGACACCGGTCAGTACCAGTTCCAGCGCCGCGCTGTTGTTCAGGTGACCGTGAACCAGCTCTACGCCGCGCTCTGCCCAGGGCGCAGCCTTCTCCAGGTCACGCACCAGCGCGCGTACTCCGTGGCCCTTCCTCAGCAGATGAGCGGCAACTGCGCCGCCCACGTTTCCCGTGATGCCTGCGACAAAGTACAGCGCCATGTCCTATCTCCCCACTCTGCAAGTAACGCAGTGCGACCACTGAATGGGATGTTGCCGGTTTGCGCACGATGCGAAATCTCAGAAGCGATACCCGACGCCGAACGAGAGCGCAGGAAACAGGGAAGCATAGCTCACATTGTGGCGGTTGCGAGCGATGAACTTTTGCAGGTCGCTCTGGAAACCGGGATCCTTGGTCACGTCGTCGCAGCTCTGGGGCTTGTTCCCGCTCACCGAGCACGCCGTTCCCACGAAGCTGATCTGCAGGTTGGGCTGGCCGACGTAATAGAACCCCACGTCCACGGGAAAGGTCCAGTGCCGGTCTCGCGTGCGCGGCACCAGGTTGCCAAAGCCGACAGAGATGCCGGGCGCGAGTTTGCGCGTATCGAAGTACGCCGTACCGCGCAGGGGGTTAGCGGCCGTGGAGGTATAGTCCTCGCCGCTAAAGCTCACCACCTCACCCGGCGGGATCAGCACGTTTCCAACGCCGCGCGTCAGGATGCCGAACCGTACTTGCGGACTGATGTGGAAGCTGCTGTGCTGGAAGAGAAACAGGTCAAGCCCGGCATGGCCGCCGCCCAGGCGCAGGTTCACGCTTACCTGCGCGTTCTCCTCGGTGAACTGGCCGGTGTAGCGTAGGAACTCAGCACCTACGCGCAGGTTCACGCGCTCGCGCACGGCCTCCGCCACGTCCACGCCCACACCGTTCAACCCGATGCTTGCGCTCACGCCGGGATGCTTCCACCAATCGTAGAGCGGCAACTGGGTCACGCGGCCGCGGAACTTCCGCGCGTCCTGTGTAGCTCCCTCAGTGGCGCGTGCTGCCTCCGGCGCGTCTGCGCTGCTGCTGCTGGAAACCGTCGGCGCGGGCGCATCCACCAGGGCGTCTGCCTGCCCGTGAAGATGTGTGTAGAAAAACAGTGAAGCTCCGAGGACGAGCGCGGAACGCAGGCGCGAAAAACGCAAAGGCGAACCTCCCAGTTCGCAAAACAGATGGAGAGAAACAGAGGACAAGTCGTGCAGGCGTGCGTCTGGTTGTGGATGCAGGAAGCAGCATGGCGGGTTTGATGAAAATCCGTCCCATCCGTCGCGATGCCGTCTATGGATTACGTTCTCACTGCCGTTCCGAATCCATCAGAGGCATCGGGCGGCACTTTTCGGATAGGAATACGTACGGCGTGCACCGGATGGCAACTGGATGATGATCGCGCGCCAGGCTGCCATCTACGACCCTGCAGTAGCACGGCCCAGCAGCCGCCGACACTCACATGCTGACGGTACACAGGTCTCGTGAAAGCGTCTTAAAAGTGTGGTGAAGGTATTGGGAGTGTACGGCGCGAACGACAAGGACTCTGCCGGTGACACACCGGCCCTTGCGGACCGTGGGGTAGACTGGGGCGGACGGCCACTCCCCCAGGTACGGCGCTCATCCCGCGTGACAAAAACCAGCCACAGCACATCCCTACACACTTCACTCCCGCTGCCCTCCGCCGTGCAGCAGATCGACGGGCTGCAGGTGCTGCGTGCCGTTGCGGTGACGGTCGTAGCGTGGGGCCACGCCGGGCTGTACTACATGAGCCCCCAGCACACCCACCTGCCGGATCTGGGTGTGTTCGGCATCGATCTATTCTTTGTGCTCAGCGGATTCATTCTCACGCTGATCACGCTTCGCACCCGGCAGCCACCGGGACTACGCACCGCATGGCAGTTTCTGCGGCGGCGCATCCTGAGGATCTATCCCATTTACTGGGTTTTTGCCTCCGTCAACGGCGTAATCCTGTGGCATCGGCATCAACTTGGCGTGGGCCATGTGCAGGCCGTTCTGCTCTTGCCGTTTCCGCGGTATCCGTTTATGCCGGTGTTGGTGGACTTTACCTGGACGCTGGTGTTTGAGATGTTCTTTTACTGCCTGCTGGCGTTCATCCATCTCTTTACGGTGCGGCGCGCTCCAGAGGTGTTGATAGCGGCATTGCTGTTGCTGGTCAGTGTGCGGCTGGCCGTGCCCATTCAACGGCCCTTTCTGATCGTGGCCGCAAACCCGATGCTGCTGGAGTTTGCCTTTGGGGCGACCATCGCGCTGCTGCAGCGGGCGTGGGGAAGGCGCGCTGCGCTGGGCCGGTGGCTGGTGGTGCTGGGGTCCGCGGCAACGCTGTTGATGGTGTGGGGCGGTGTGTCTTCGCCCACACAGCAGATGATCCTGTTTGACGGGGGCGTGGTCTTTCGCGTGGCCACATGGGGCGTGGCGGCTGCGGCCATTGTGGCAGGCGTGGTCTTCTGGGCAGGCGAGCCACGCGGATGGCTGGGTACGCTGGGCGTAGTGCTGGGCAATGCGTCGTACTCGGCATACCTGGCCTCGGCGCTCACCATCTTCTGGCTGTCGCGGCTGCTGCACGCGACGCTGTTGCGCGGACATGAGTTTGCCGTTCCCATGCGCCTCCTGTGCCAATGCCTTTCGGTCCTGGCGGTACTGCTGGTCGGCTTTCTGAGCTACCAGAGGGTGGAGTGGCCCATGCTGCGCGCTTTGCAGAATCGCTTTCGTTAGCGTGGTCCCGCCACAAACGGGCGCTGTGCGTTACCGTAGCTCCATGGAACGTCCTCCATCCCCACCGATGCGGAAGCTCCAGCTTGACTACATTGATGGCGTCCGTGCTCTGCTGGCGCTCTACATCCTGTTGCACCACGCGGCCCAGTTTCCGGCAGTGCTGCCGCCTTCGCTGGCGCTGCTCCGGTACGGTCAGCCCGTTGTCGCCATGTTTCTTACCGTGTCCGGCTTTTGCCTGGCGCTGCCTCAGGCTTCCCGCGGCGCTTGGACGCTGGATGCCGCGCGCTTTTACCGGCGGCGTGCTACGCGCATTCTGCCCCCTTACTTCGTTGCGCTGGCCATTGCGGTCGCGGTGAGCGCGGGTTTTGTTCTGCGGGGACCGTTCCGCGATCCGGTGGGCGAGTTCTCCTTCCAGGCGGTGTGGTCGCACCTGCTTCTGGTGCAGAACTGGATGCCGCGGCAGATGTACACGCTCAACGGCGCGCTGTGGTCCATTGCCGTGGAGTGCCAGGTGTACCTCCTGTATCCCGCGTTGGTAGCCACCCGGCGCCGTTGGGGCGTCTGGGTTTTGCTGCTACTGGTTGCGGTGGTCTCGCTGGGTGGCTTCCGGCTGTTCCACGCGGTGGGCCAGGTGCACTTCCTGCTCTTCTTCGGCATGGGTATGATTTCGGCAGAAGTAGCCTTTGGACGAGAGAGGCCTTGGCTGACGCTTGGCGGCATGGGCCTCGCCATTGCGGCTGCCGTCCTGCTGCCGCACGCATCGCAGCCGCAGCAGGAAATCCTGGCGGCCCTGGGTTGCGCATCGCTTCTGGCCTACCTGTATCAGAGCCGCTCCAGCCCTGTGCGGAGGGCGCTGCAGTGGAAGCCGCTGGCCTGGACGGGTACGTTCTCCTACAGCATTTACCTCTTGCACGGACCGTTCCTGTTCATTGCCTGGTACTGGGTGCGGAACCGCCGGCAATCGTTTGGCGTCCGATTTGACTGGGCGTATGTCATGGTGATGGTTGCGGCAAGTGTGCTTGCGCTGGCCGGCAGCTACGGCTTCCATGTGGCGTTCGAGCGGCCCTTTATGGGGGGCAAGCGGCAGCAAGCGGAGCAGCGGATGGCCGCTGCCGTGGTCTAGGGATGCGGGTGTCAAGCGGGGCTATGCCGCAGGATGCGGACGTTCTGCCACCGCCGGAGAACCGGCAGTATTACCCGGCGCTGGACGGCCTGCGCGCGATTGCAGTGTTGCTGGTGTTCGCCAGCCACTACATTGATCTGCCAATGGCGCTGAGCTGGGGCTTTACCGGCGTGGACATCTTCTTCGTCTTGTCGGGCTTCCTGATCACGGGCATCCTGTTCGATTCGCAACACCGTCCGCACCGCTACCGTGTGTTTTACATCAGGCGCACCTTGCGCATCTTCCCCTTGTACTATGCCGTGCTGCTCCTGCCCGTTCTGCTGTATCCGGTGTTCCGCTGGCAGCTGCACCCTGCGCAGTGGACGTGGCCGCTCTACCTGGGCAACTACGCGCGGTTCGTGTGGCAGGGTGCGGTGGGAAACAATACGTCGGTGTTCGAAGACATCCGGTCAGAAGCATTTCCGCGGTTTACCTGGCAGATTCCGCACCTGTGGAGCCTGTGCGTAGAAGAGCAGTTCTACCTCGTTTGGCCGTTCGTGGTTTTCACGCTCCGGCGGCGGGAGCGTGTCCGTAACTTGTGCCTGTCCATGGTGGTGCTGGTGCCGCTGCTGCGATGGCTGGCGCTGCACGTGTGTTCGCCGAGGACCATTGCGCTCGGCCTGCTGTACCGCACCACGCCGCTGCGGGCTGACGCGCTGCTGCTGGGCGGCGCAGTGGCGCTGGCGCTGCGCGGAACGGAACGGGAACGCTTGCTGGAGATGGCACGTCCGTTGCTGGCCCTGGTAGCGGCCGTGGCAGTGGTGCTGGAGTGTCTTTCGCGGGCGAGGTTCCGACACTGGATCGATCCGGAGTGGATGAAGCTGCACAGCGCGTGGGGATACACGCTGCTTGCCTTGGGCGCGGCGGGAATCATCCTGCTGGCGGTGCAGCCGGGAACGGCCGTGTACCGGGTGTGCCTGCACCCGTGGCTGCGTTTTCTGGGCGTGCGCAGTTATGGCATTTATGTGTACCACCTGCTGCTTGGGCAGGTCTGGGCATTGCTTTCCGTATGGCTGTGCCTTGGGCACCGCGGCGTGGCCCATCTGCTGCTGCCCTTCGTGGCGCTTGCCGGAACCGTGACGGTTTCCTGGGCCAGCTTCCGGTATTTTGAGTCGCCGCTGCTGCGGTTGAAGGCTCGCTTCGCGTAGCGGTATCCAGGCACCTACGTAAACGAGGCATCGTCACACTAAGGGTTTGTCATCCCGCAGCGAAGCGAAGGGATCTGCATGTGTGCTGGCGCGCTTTTGCACTCCCGCTGTGGACGTGAGGCTTGTCCGTTCGCGCTCCTGCGCAAACGCATTCGCGGGTTTGCCCACCCCATCTGTATGCGCAGCCGCAAGAAATGCAGATCCCTCCGCTTCGCTACGGGATGACAGTGGAGATAAAGTTACTCGCCGTACACCACGTGCTTCGCGCCGGTCCACGATGCAGCATGCACCAGGTAGGCATCCGGCGTGGTGCCGGGGTACATGGCCGCCCAGAACACCCCGAGCTGCCGATCGATGTCCGCGCGGTACGGCGAATCCTTCCGCACGGCCAGTCCGAAGTTGGCCGCATTGGCGTAGACCTCGTACTGCTGCAGCAGGCGCGGATCGCTGAACATCACGCCGCGCTGGTAGGTGTAGTCGGTGTGCGGCATCCAGATCAGATCCGGGCGGCGAGCCAGCAGGCGGTCCATGTGGAAGCCGTGCAGCGCAATGTCGGTATCGTTCAGTCCGGCGAGGTCGATGATGTTCGCCTGGGATGCGCGCCGGCCCAGGTAGCCGACCTCCGTAGCAGCCACTGTGACCCCGTGCGGCAGCGGCGCCACCAGGAGATCGGTTACGGAGAGCATCATGGGCTGCCACTCCGTGCGCGGCAGCGATGCCGTTGCTTTTACCTGGAGCTGCGCCGGGTCATACTCGTCGCGAGGATGATGCTCGACACGGCGGATCGCCGCCTGCACGCTCTCCAGCGAAAGCCCCAACAGAACGCCAAACAGAGCAACTGCGGCGGTAAGGCGCAGTCGGAGCGCGGAAAGCTTGCCGTCCTGCAGACGCCTGTCCACCAGCAGCATCGCCGGGATCACGATCAGCGGCAAGTACGGGGCGTAGTAGCGGGCGTGAAAGCCCATGATCTGCGTCACGGTCTGCAGGTAGAGGCACATCGCCAGCAGCGGCGCGCCGCAAGCCACTAGCAACCGCCGGTCCTCACGTCGCGCAAGCAGCAGCCAAGCGGCCAGGAAAACCTGTGCACCCGCAAGGAACTCCGGCAGGATCAGCTCCGGGTGCCACACTCCGCGGTATCCCAGATAGGCTTGCTTGCCCTTCATGTACACGCTGAGCGGCACAGGGGTGCCGAAGTATGCCCGACAGAGCAGCAGTTGCGCTGCCGCCGCGCCCAAAAAGACGCCATACAGCACGGCAACTTCGCGCCCCGCGGGGCGTTGCTCGCGCTGCAGCAGCCAAAATAGCGCGGGTAGCAGCAGACCCACCAAGGCAGACTCCGGCCTCGCCAGCAGCAGCAGGAATGCTGCTGTTCCCACTAGCGCGGGACGCACCTCGCCCGCCATCCAGCGGAAACAAAGACCGGTGAACAGTGCGCACAGCGCCATGGCCAGCATGGTCTCCATGCCGGTGAACTGGTTGCCGGTAAAAACCGCCGCGCCCGCCAGCGGAACGGCCAGGAGCGGGGTCACACGCCACGGGGAGCGCAGGGCGTTGCTGCCGGCGTTCGCAGCCACGGCCCATGCCATGCAGACGACGGCGGCGACCGAGCAAAGACCCGACCCAAGGAGCAACTGATCCCAGGCACCCACGGGTACAAAGCTCAACAACAAGGTGCACCCGCCCCAAAGCAGCGAGGTGGGCCCATAGGTATGCACGCCGTCCAGGTTCCACGAGTAGCCCAGGCCGTGCCGCACGTTGCCCGCGTAGCGCAGGAACATGTAGCTGTCATCGAACAGCAGCGGCGTGCGCCGGGCGGCAAGCCAGTTGCGCAGCCAGTCCATGGCAACGGCGACCATTGCGATGGCTCCGGCCAGCCTGTACAAACGCCGCATTGCGAATGGAGCGGAGCGCGTGCTCACCCCCCATCGCCCTTCAGGGAGTGCAATGGTACAGCGAAAGCGTCTCCGCCAAGCGCCCCGCCAACTTGTTGCGCCATCACACCACCTGCGGGAAGGTCGCGCTGCAGCCAGTCCCAGCCGCTGGGCGGGTACAGCACAAACAGAGCATCGCCGGCTTGGAGGTGCAGATCTTCGTACCGCTGCACCGGAACAGTGCTGAAGGCGCGCAGGTGCAAGGCCGTGAGCGCGCCCGTGTCGTGGCCAAGCCACTCGATCTCTCTTGGCGCGGAGTACAGCAGCGTTGTCCGGCTACGCAGCAACGGGTCCGTAAGGAACGGCAGCGCCTCTTCAAAATGGCCGGTGTTCTGGACGAAGAGCCTGCCCTGCTCATGCCGTTGCAGCCAGGCACGCACCTCTGGAGAAACCGCTGCAGCAACCCGGAACTCTGACAGCCGGTGTCTCTCTTCACGCACGCGTTCCGCCCCGGCCACAGCGATCAGAAGCAACAGCAGAACTGGTGCAGCAGAGAAGTGTGCAAGAGCTGGGCGTAGCATCAGCGCGATCAGCAGAGCAATACCGAGAAGGCCAGGCAGCACGTAGCGCACTTCAATCGAGTGCGTTACAAAGCGCGCCAGCAGAAATCCGCCGAAGGGCAGCGCGGCGAGTATCATCAGGAATGCCCACTCTGCGCCGGACAACGCAACCAGAGGGTGCGCCACATCATGCAGAGATGTGGGTTTCACGCGAAAGCGCCGGAGGATCGCCAGTAACAACAGGAGCGCTCCGATTAGCAGCAGAACACCAACGACACGCTGCAACGCGAGCGGGTAATCCGTGTAGTTGATCAGCAGTGCACGGTACGACTGCGTTACAGCGTGCCAGCCCACCTGCCCCGCGTTGTAGTAGTGCTTGCGAAACTCGCCGGCCGCCTGCTGAAACGGCAGCGCAAACACTTCGCCGGCCGTACCCGCCACGATCGAAAACATCACTGGCCAGTCAATCTGGAGCCTGCTCGCATGCCGTGTGCGATCCACAATGCGCACCAGTTCCGCGCCAAACAACGGTGCCAGCAGCAGTATGGCGAAGTAGTGCGTGTTCAGCGCCAGCGACAGCGTGACAGCAAGCAGTATCAATGCACCGTTGCGCGGTTTCCCTGCGTCGCGTGTGGCACGAAGCCAGCTTCGCAGCAGCCACGCCGTCAGCCCCAGCAACACGCCATAGGGCCGTGCCTGGACACCATAGAACAGCGTCGCGGTCAGCGCAGGGATCGCTGCCGCCACCCAGCCCGCCCGTGTGCCGGCCATCCGGCTGCCGACTAAAAAGACGCACACCTGCATCAGCAGAAATCCAAACAGCGAGGGCAGTCGAATGCCAAACGCAGTGGCTCCGAATAGCGATACCGAAACATGCCCCAGCAGGTGATAGAACAGAGGATCCAGCGAGATGGGCGTATGGCGCTGCACGTCCACCAGCTTTGCGATGGAGCCGACGCTGTCCGTCTGCAGCACAAACATCTCATCCTGATCCAGCGGACGAAAGTGTCCCCACAACAACAGAATCGTCGTCGTCAGCAGCAGCAGGGCAAAGAGCGCAGGCAACTGCCGGTCAGCTCGCGGCTGCTCGGCGACACTCATGCGCTGCCGCGCTCGATTGGAACGGCGGGCATGGGCTGTACGCGTGCCGCGGGGGGGGCAACCGGTGCGGCGGCCGGCAGTGTCGGCTCAAAGAACCGCTCCAGCCGCGGCATGCGGACGAACAGCAGCAGCCCCATCATCAGCGCGGTGGCCGTGAAGGAAGCCATCAGCAACGGCTCGCGGTAGAGCTTCTCAGGGTTCTGCGCGGCGCTCTGCGGCTTGAACGCGATGTTCAGGTAAATGGCCATGGTGAACGCCACCAGCGGAAAGCCAAGGATCAGCTCCAGCCGGTAGCGAATGATGAACGCGCCCAGGAACAGCATGGCCGTCGATGCGTAAAACATAACGGAAACCAGCAGCAGTTCCGGCGTGTATCGCTTGAACGAAGCACGATAGCTGCCCGCAACGGTGCGGTCGCCAATCTCGTTCAGTTCGCTGTAGCGCTTCAGCGCCATGAAGTAGCAGCCGATCATCCAGTACGCCACCAGCAGCGACACAGGAGGCACCAGTGTTGCCGTCACCGCGTACCAGCCTAGCAGCATTCTCAGCGGGTTGTTGATGCTTTCGGTCAGCACGTCGAGGTACGGGACATCCTTCGTGCGGACAGGAGGAAAGTTGTACAGGCAGCCCATGATCCACAGCACCAGCGCCGTAAGCGTGAACAGCTTGCCAATGAACAGGTAGCCGATCAGGAGCCCAGTTGCCATCATCAGCAGCCACTGGATATACGCCGCTCCGGTGTACACCACGCCACGCGCGGCAGGGCGGTTCTTCTTGATGGGGTGCAGCCGGTCGTAGGGCGCGTCCAGCACCTCGTTGATCACGTAATTGCTGCAGGCCACCAGCGTAATGGCTAGAAAGGCGAGCAGCAGCGTCAGCAGCAGGTGCGGCGTGAGCAGCCCGGGATACAAGCTGAGCGGAACAATTACGCCGGGCAGCACAAACAGGTTCTTGATGGAGTGATCCAGCCGCGCAATCTGCAGGTGCGCGCGTAACCGTTCGCCCATCGGCACAGGGGGGTATGCCAGTTCCGTCATCGCTGCTCCAGCCTCTGCATTCGGTGACGCATGTTGTCGTTAGGCTATCACCGGGACGGTTGCAAGCCGATGAAACACGCAACGGTATGGATCCTCAGCGTATCGGCCGCCGCACTCTCCGCGCGCCTGACTTTCCCGACACCGCGCTCTCGTCTTGCGTTCCACCCGTAGTCCTCGTGCAGTTCCCGTGCAGTTCACCGCGCCCTCTGCGGCCTTTCCTCCGCGTCCGGCTGCGTCCTGCTTCTCCTCAGCCGGACTACTGCTTGTCAGCGATGGCGCTGATCTCGATCTTACGACCGCGGCGTTGCCCAGCATGACACTGTAGACGGACGGGGCGACGCACTCTGTCTTTGGCAGTGGCTCAGCACTGATGGGCTGCGAGAAACGCCCGGGTTTCTTGTAGCACTCGCTGACGAAAGAGAGTGTCGCGCACCTGCTCCGAAGGCTGCAAGGACTCTCCTTTTTCGTCAAAGTAGACCCCTGTCTTCTTTGCTTGGTTCAGAAGGAGACGGGTCAATAAGGAAGAAGCCTTGTTCACAGTTGTGGATCCTTTGATCAGAGGCGCGATTATGCCAAAGACGTGTCTAGCGACCCATCGAAGAACGGCGGGAGCTTCGCGGCCCAATCCCGTGGTCGGACTGAAGCCGGGCTCCACAGCGTTGACGTAAAGACGCGGGTTTTCCTCCGCGAGTTCCAATGCATTCACAAGCGCAACTTGCTTTGACGTGGCGTATGCGTTGTACCCGGTTCTTTTTGCACCACCAGCCTTCCACTCTGCCCGCGCACTTGCCTCAGCAGAGATGTAGCGCCCTCCGCGAAAGCCAGCCATCTTGGCCGAAGGACGCTCCGGATCTTCCACAGCAGAAACGACAAACGTAATCGTCGTTCCGTCCGCAAGGTGCGGCAGCAACTCCTTTGTCAGTAGAAAGGGGCCAAGCGCATTGGTGGCGTACGACATGTCCCAGCCCTGCTTGTTTACTGTAGGTGTCATCTGCTGAACGCCGGCGTTATGCAGAAGGCCTGCGACAGGAAGACCGAGCGCGATGATCTCCTTCGCGGCGTTCCGAACGGATGCCATATCCGACAAGTCGCAGACTACTGTAGTTGCAGCGCCGCCCTTTGTCTCTATGTCCTTCTGCAACGACAGGAGCCTGGCACGGTCGCGACCCACAAGAATCAGCGTTCCCTGCCGGGCGAGTTTTTGGGCCGTAGCGAAACCATAGCCGGAAGTCGGGCCGGTGACGATAAAAGCTTGATGCATGGAGTTCGATGGGTCGGTCGCCATTTGTTTGTCTCTTCTCCTTCGGTAAGTGTCCAGTCAGTCATTCGCGCTGCCAAAAACTTAGTGCACCATCCGCCAAACAGCCTCAAAGCCCTCGCGGCAATGTTTTCGGGCGTTCGCGGGGTCACGCTGCATAAGCTCCATCGTAGCTTCCGCCACGGACGTCATCAGGGTGAGGACAACGGCCAAAGACGTCTTCTTCATGGGGCCGTCCGATCGGCTGCGATCCGCCAGGTCAGAGAGGCCGCTCATCAGCTTCTGTGCGGCGAGATGATTCTCAGTTGTGATTTCTCCCGACACGGCTAGTTGCGCAAGCGCGCTTCGCTTCTCCGGAAACACAGTCGCCCAATTCGTCCAGTTCTGCCATACATGAAAGAACTGCTTTCTGAGGTCTGCCTTTGCGGGAACTCCGGCCAGGGCTGCTGCAGCCATTTCACCCTTCAGTTCAAGAAACAACTGGTTGAACAACTCCGTTTTTGTTGGGAAGTAAGTGAAGAGTGAGCCGTTGGCCACACCGGCTTCCTTTGCAATGCCGGCCGTAGGCGCACTCAAGCCCTGTGTAACGAGGACACGAGTGGCTGCCTGCAAAATTGCCGCACGCTTTTCGTCGCTCCGTGGCCTTGGCACAAGGGGAAGTTTAGAGGTAAGCGTCTACTCAGTCAATTATGGCTGACGGCCCAGGAGTATCGAGGTACTTCGGATGTAAGGAGAATCGCGGTCGAGTTCGAACGGGTCCAGGCGCAAGAACGTGTCCTATGCGTATAGAAGGCGTTGTAGGATTCGCTTGAACCGGTGGACAGGTGCGCCAGAGCGTTCCACCTTCATGCGCAGTAAAGTACCGTGCCATGCTGCAAGCAGCACAGCGGCGAGATCCTCTGCCTTACCGGGTTCGACAATGTCGCGCAGAACTCCAGCAAACACAGCGGTCTGCCGCTCCAGCACGCGAGCAAGTTCTTCACGAAGCAGTTTGCTATGAACTGGTGTTTCCGTTGCAAGGTCAGGGATCAAGCAGCCGGCTCCCCAGTCATGTTGGTCAAGCCGATGCTCAATCGTGTCGAAGTACGCCTCGATCCGCTCTGCAGGTGGGTGCGAAGAATCGAGCAACGTCGCTCGCATGATCAGGTCCAGCTGTCCCACGTAATGCTCCAGCACAACCAGAGCGAAGCGTTCTTTGGAGCGAAAGTGGTTGGTGAAGGATCCCAGCGGGACGTGGGCGGCAGTGGCTATTTGACGAACTCCCGTTGCTGTGTAGCCGCGCTCGTGAAAAACGCGTGCTCCGGTCTCGATCAAAAGAGCTCGTTGCGTCGATGCTAAAGGGTCTGGCATACAGGTAAACCTCATTCTAATACGGCCGTATTGCCTCAGCACTCACGCCATGGAAAGATGGCAAACATGAGCGAACCCAATCACACTTTCGTCGATGCCAAGGGCATCCGTCTTCACGTCGTGGATCAGGGGTGCGGCCCTGCGGTCGTCTTCTGTCATGGCTTTCCAACGACGTGGACGAGCTGGCGGCAAGCAATGCAGGCGACTGCCGACGCTGGTTTTCATGCGATTGCGTTTGATATGCGGGGCTACGGTGACAGCGACGCCCCGGTGGACGCGGACCTCTACACGCCATTTCAAACTGTCGGCGATGTGATCGCCATCCTCGACCACTTCCAGAGTCGCAACGCGATCCTTGTCGGTCACGACTTCGGTGCCAACATCGCTTGGAACGCTGCAATGATGCGTCCGGACCGGGTTGCTGCCGTGTTCGGCGTTAGCGTTCCCTTTCTCCAACTTGGTGGCCCCAGTTTCCTGGACCGGCTTCGTGCCGCAGGTGCCAACGGCTTCTACATGTTCGACCAGATGACCGCTGAGGCCGATGCGAAATGGGCGAACGCCGCACATAGCATCCCGGCAAGCCTTTACTGGATGTCAGGCGAGGTGATCCCGAACGAGAGATGGGATCCGTTTGACCCGGCGCGACATATGCTCCGTCCTGCTCCCGGAGCACCCACAACGATCGACCCCGCTTATGTGGAGGAGACAGTACAGGTGTTCAGCCGGAACGGCTTCCATGCACCACTGAACTACTACCGTGCAATCGACACCTTCTTTGCCGTTGCCAGCCGTGCCTTCGCAGGCCGTGTCATAGAACAGCCGAGCTTTTTCCTTACCGGGGAGGCGGATCCTAGCAACGCAGTGCGTAGCCCAACGGAGCAATCCCTTCGAGAAATACTGCCTGGCTTACGAGGATTTGTCGCGATGGATAACGTTGGACACTGGCCACAGCTCGAGGCACCCGAAGCGTTCCATGCGGTGCTGCTGCAATTTCTTAAGGCGGTCGCCTGTTGAACACGTTGCTACCAGTGCAAGGAAGGTTCAGTCGAAGTGGTTGCGTTCAAAGCTTCCGCCGACAGTTTGGAGCCTTCGATAACACTGTCACTGATCGATGCTGCTTAGTACAAGCAATGAGGTAACGAGAAATGCCCTTTGTGGTCACTCTTTCAGGTCAAGTCCGCTCTTCGCAACGCAGTCACGGGTGAAGGCTGCCCGCGGTCAGCCGTCACCCGCGCCAGCCCTAATCCGGAAAGACCAACCAGCCGCCACACACCACATCGTCGGGCGGGATGGTTGCGGATAGCGCCTGATTGCCAAGGCGCACGGGCGCATCTGCTTTGCCCTTTGCCGCGCGCTCGACCACGAGTTCCTTGCCGTTGGGCAAATGCACCGTTGCGCGTGGGAAGAAGGCGCCTCCCAGCACGTACTCTGCCTTGCCGGGGCACAGCGGGTAAAAGCCCAGCGCGCTGAGCACATACCACGCGGCCATGGAGCCGGTGTCCTCGTCGCCTGCGAAGGTGTCCGGCGTGTACAGCTCATCCATGACGCGGTGCGCCCAGTACGCTGCGCGATCGCGCCGGCCCGCAACGGTGAACAGGTACAGGATGTGGTGCACCGGCTGGTTGGAATGTGCGTACTGGCCGAAATGCACTGCCGCCATCTCTGACATTTCGTGGATTTCCTGATGGTAGGAACCCACGTTGAAATCCGGTGCCATGGTGATCATCTCTTCCAGCGCGGCAACGGCCTTCTCCTTGCCGCCGAGCAGGGTGAACAGCGTCTCTTCATCGTGCGGCGCGTCAAAGCGATGCTGCCACGCCGCGCCCTCGACATACGGATTGCCCCACTGGATAGGGTCGAACGGCTCGATCCACGTACCGTCGGCCTTCTTGCCGCGGATGAAGCCGGTGCCTGGGTCGAAGATGTGCCTCCAATTCTCCGAGCGCTTCAGGAACATGGCCGCGTCATCGATGTGACCGGTCGCCTTGGCCACCTGGGCAATGCAAAAGTCGCCATAGGCCTGGTCCACGGTTTCCGCGGCGGACTGGTCCACCAGGCCGTGCGGTGCGTAGCCGTACTTCATGTACTCGGTTATGCCGCGGCGTCCCCAACCCGCGTCGGGATCGCCGGGCTGCGTGGCGTGCTTCTTTAGGCCTTGGTAGGCAGCTTGGACATCGTAGCCCTGGATGCCCTTGGCCGCAGCATCGCCAAACACCGAATCGATGAGGCTGCCCGTCATGCAGGCACGGTAGCCGGGGCACGGAAATTGCGGCAGCCAGCCGCCTTCCTTGCTGGCGTTGACCCAGGCCTGCAGGATCTCTCCCAGCCGCTCCGGGAACAGGATGGTCATCATGGGATACCAAGCGCGGTACACGTCCCAATAGCCGTGGTCGGCGTACATCACGCCGGGCTCGACCTTGCCATTGTAGGCGCTGCGGTGGTGCATGCTGCCGTCTGCCGCAGGCTCGTGCCACATGCGCGGGAACAGCAGTGTGCGGTACACGCAGCTGTAGAACGTGCGCTGCTGCACGGGCGTGGCGCCGCCAATTTCTATGCGGCTCAGGTACTTGTTCCACACGGCACGGCCTTCGTCGCGCAGCGTGGCAACGGGCTTGCTGCCGATTTCTCGGTCAAGGTTCGCCTGCGCCTGCTCAAACGAAATGAACGACGTGGCGATGCGCACTTCCATCGACTTTGCGTCAGGTTGGAGGCTGACGATGCCGACGTGGTGATCCTTGAGCTTGCGCAGCTCGAACTTCGTCCAGGGCTCGGCAAACCGCAGCACGTAGTAGGTAGCGAAGCCGGGCGCGACGCCGCCGCGGTTGTCGCTGCTGGTGAAGCGCAGCGTGCGGGTGGCCGCGTCCTGCTGCATCTGCGGCACCGTTTTATCGCCAGGAATGTCGAACAGCAGTGCGCGTTCGCCAGGCTTGCGGAAGCTGGCCGTGATCACCGCGCAGCGTTCAGTCGGAACCAACTCCGCGTCAATGCCATAGCGCAGCAGTTCCAACTGCATGCTGTGCGGCGACAGCTTCGCCTCTTCCGGCCGAATGGAGGTGCTGCGCGAAGCTGGATCAGGATTGACCGCGCCGCAGACGGGCATGAACGTGGCGTGGCCGTAGTCGCCCAGCCACGGCGAGAGCTGGTGGGTGGAGCGGAAGCCTTGGAAGCGGCGCTCGTTGGGCTGGAACATCCACGAGCTGTTCGCGCGCGACTGCAGCGTCCAATGCGCCATGCCGAACGGCATCGCCGCGATAGGCAGCGTATTGCCGCGCGAGAACTGGTACTCGGAATTGGTGCCCTGCAGGATGTTAACGTGGCTGACCAAGTCAGTGGACGCGGTGTCTGCCGATCGCGCATTGCCCGTTTCTGCTGCCGCGTGAAGGGATCCACTTGGCACCGTGGCCACGGCTGCTGCCGCCAGGCCTGTGTTCCTGAGGAATGATCGCCGATCCATCCGCAACGAGCTGTTCTGCTTCACCTGCGCCTCCGCGGAGCTGCGACGCTGTCGTAACGGCCCCCGGGTCTAGCCTACTCCCTTCGCAGCGGCAGAACGTCGTCTGATGATGTGAACAACAAGTACACTTCGCGAAGCAGGCGGCAACGCATGGCTTGCATCAAATCTCGCAACGTTCATCCATCCCGCAGCCGGACTGCCGCGGAGGAAAGTGAGACACTCACGCCATGACAAGAAACGTGCTGCGCGCGGGAACGATGGCAGTGGCCGCCTCTGCTTTGCTGGCCACCAGCTGCAACAGAAAGAAGGACGACACCGGGAATCTGAAAACGGCCATCAACAGCTACTATGATCAGTTTCCCGAGTGCCTGTGGAAGCAGCCCATCCAGCTACCGCAACAGCACGACAAAGACGACGCCGCCAAGGTGCAGCCCTTTGACGCGCTGGTGGACCAGGGCCTGCTCAGCCGCACACCGATGGAGAAGACCAAGCTGCTGGGCCTCATCAAGAAGAACGCGAACAGCTACGATCTGTCAGACAAGGGCCGCAGCTACTGGACACCGGATACCACGCAGCCGGGCTACGGCAACTTCTGCTTTGCGCACCGCAAGGTGAAGGACATTGTGAGCAATACACCCGCGGGCACGCAGCCGGGCGCGAAAACGACCGTGAACTACACCTACACCCTCGGCGACGTGAAGGACTGGGCACAGGCGCAGGAAACGCAGAACGCGTTTCCGGACATGCGGGCCGCACTGGCCGCCACCAACAGTGCTCAAACCACGCTGGTGCTGACGGACGATGGATGGAAGGTGCCCACGCGGACGCGGCCGTAGGAACAGAGATATCGATGTCTCTGCAATCGGTATGCTTCCAGAATTTGTCATCTCGACCAGAGCGTTTCAAAAGATTTCTATCCGACCGGAGTCTTCACAGAGCTTTGTCATCCCGACCGGAGCGAAGCGGAGTGGAGGGACCTGCTGTTTGCCTGGAGCAGCAATGCCGCCACAAAAGACAGCAGGTCCCCTTCGGCAAGCTCGCGCAGGCTTTCGACTGCGCACTACGTGCTCCGCTGAGGACGAGAAACTTTCTAGCTGTTTGCGGGCTTAGCCTGCGGTGTCTTGCAGCCAATCGGAAGGTAGCGACTACCGCCCCGGTGTGGGCGTCGGGTTCAGCTTGTACTCCCTTGGCGGTGTGCCAGCCGCAAGGTTCTGCACAAAGTAATCCCAACGCCGCCGCGCGATGTAATACGTCTGGTCACCGTAGCCGTGATGCGCATTGGGAACCATCAGCAGGTCGAAGTCCTTGCCTGCCTTCATCAGCGCATCCACAACAAGAAGGGTGTTGCTGGGCGGCACGTTGTCATCCATGGTGCCGTGAACAAGCATCAGCTTGCCCTTCAGGTTCTTGGCGATGCTTTCATTCGCCTGGTCGTCGTAAGCCTTCTTGCTGGCGGCGTCGTCCAAGCCGATCCACTTCTCTGCCCAATCGTCCTCGTAATTGCGGTTGTCGTGATTGCCGCTCTCACTCCAGCCCACTTTGAAGAAGTCGGGGTAGCGGAACATGGCATCGGCTGTAGCGAAGCCGCCGCCGCTGTGGCCCCACACGCCCGCGCGGTTCAGGTCGATCCACGGGTTCTCCGCGGCCAGCTGCTTCATGCCGGCGACCTGGTCCGGTAGGGTGTTGTCGCCCATGTCGCCGAAGTAGGCTTCGTGAAACTTCTTGGAGCGCCAGGGAGTGCCCATGCCATCAATCGAAACGACGATAAAGCCGAGTTCCGCCAGCGCCATGTCATCACCGCGCGAGGCACTGAAGTTCCGCGAACCTACCGAGCCTGTCTGCGGGCCGGGATAGATGTAGTTCACGATGGGGTACTTCTTCTTTGCATCGAAGTTCGACGGCTTGAACAAGACGCCATACAGGTCCGTCTTGCCGTCGCGCGCCTTGACCTTAATGCTGACCGGCGGCTGCCATCCCGTGGCCTCCAATCGAGTAATGTCAGCGGTGGCGATCTCTGTGAGGCGCTTGCCTTCTGCATCGCGCAGCACAGCAACGGGCGGCGTCTGCGGCGTGCTGTACAGGTCCACGAAATATTTGCCGTCTTCACTCAACGTGGCGGCGTGGTTGCTGTTTTCGGGAGTCAGGAGCTTGACCTCTTTGCCGTCCAGGTTGCCGCGGTACGTGGCAGAGTAGTACAGGTCCCATCCACTCTCGCGGCCCACGCCCTCGAAGAAGATGTCGCCGGACTTCTCATCCACGCGTAGCAGCTGCGTGACGTTCCAGTCGCCCTGGGTGACCGGGTGCTTCAGCGCGCCGGTGCTCGCGTCGTACAGGTACAAGTGGCCCCAGTTGCTGCGTTCGCTGAACCACAGAACCTCATTGCGCTTGGATAGGTAGCGCCAGTTCACACGGCCATTGCCGCTCTCAAAGAAGGTGGAGACGGTTTCATCCAACACAGGGCGAACCGCACCCGTGCTCACGTCGGCCATGAACAGGCTTTCCTTGCGATGGTCGCGGCTGGTGGATAAGTATGCTAACGATTTGCCATCCGCTGCCCACTGCACGTCGTCCCAGCCACCGCCGCGGCAGCTGATGTCATCGCACAGGGACGAGCGGTGCTGATCGGGCGGTGTCTTCAGCCGCGTTACCTTGCCGCTGTCGGTATCGATGACGACGCGCTCGATCATGGTGACGTCTTTGTCGCCGGGCAGCGGGTAAGGCCATGCGTCGAGCGTGGGATGGCCAACGTTCGTGCTGACCAGGTACATCATGCCGGTCTTGCGCTGGTCCTGCTGAAAGGTGGCGACCTGCTTCGAGTCGGGCGACCACACCACCACGGCGCGGTTGCTGTGTGTCCATCCGGCGTTGTCGGTGGCATAGCCGTAGTTGGTCACGCCGTCGGTGGTGAGCGGCTTTTCCTCGCCGGTAGCCACGTCGCGCACCCACAGGTTCCACTCGCGGATGAACGCGGCGCGCTTGCCGTCGGGCGACACCACCGCCTCATCGCGGCCAGGGCGCAGCGGTGCCGCGGCCACGGGATTGGTGCTCATGCCGGCATTGCCACCCGTGGCTGTCGCGCTCACACCGCCAGCGGGCTGGCCATTTGCCTGGGCCTGCTGGTGCGCGGGCGGCACGGGCTGCCTGGTGCAGGTGTACGCCGGCAGCGCGCAGCGGTAGCGCTCACCGCGCACAGTGACGATGAGCGTTGCGTCGCGGTCAGCGAACTCCAGATCGGTGACCGGCAGCGTGCCCGTGGTGGCATTGCGGATACCCGCCGTGTTCAGCGCGGTCGCCATCTTTGCGTGATCGAACGCGGGTGCTTTCGTACCCTTGGCCGCGTCGATGAGCATGAACGTGGTCACGCCATTCGACGTTTCCTTGTACCAAAAGCGGTCGGCGGTCCCGGGCGCGGAGTCAGTCTTGAGCCAGGTGACGCGATCCACAGCGTGGTCCACCAGCGGCGCTGTCTTATAGGCCAGACGGCTTTCCGCGCGGGCATAGTCGACAGCCGTCAGCACCTGCTGCGCGGAAGCAAAGACGGGAAAGCTGCACGCCAGCACGGTGACGGAGCGAAACAGGAAGTGGCCCATGCAACGCAGTCTATCAGCGGCACGGGATCGCCAGGCTCAGATGCTAGCCCAATGGAAAGTGCGCTACATCGTGTACTGCTAAGGAATGGAACAAAGGGGCCACGACGCGGGTATTAGCAATGCGCACAAGCGCGGTTATACTCAAGCCAGCAGGCGGACCGAACGATCGCTGCTGTTTTGCCGGAAGGCAAGGCGGGGGAGGAAAGTCCGGACTCCGCAGGGCAGTGTGCCGGGTAACGCCCGGGATCTCTGCGTCAAGGCAGAGAGACGGCCAGTGCCACAGAGACAATACCGCCACTTCGCTATGCAGCGGCCTGCTCTGAGCGGAAGCAAAGAGCTGGCCCTGAACACAGCGAAGGGTAAGGGTGAAAAGGTGCGGTAAGAGCGCACCGCGCCAGCAGCAATGCAGGCGGCATGGTAAACCCCACACGGAGCAAGACCAAATAGGCGGGAAAACTGTTCCAGCGCAAGCCAGGGACACGCGCGTGCCGGCCCGGTGCGCCAGACCCGCGGGTAGGTTGCTTGAGCCCGGCAGCGATGCCGGGCCTAGAGGAATGATCGTTCAGCGCTGCATCCCGGTCACGCAAGTGGCTGGGCAGTGTGGACAGAATCCGGCTTACAGGTCCGCCTGCAACACTTCTAAGCGATTGCCCGGGCTAGTGGTTAGGAGAACGGGATGCGAATGACAATGCCTGTGGTGATGCTGTTCTGGTAGGTGTGGCCCGCCTGCAGGCGGGAATAGCTGTAATCCAGAACACGCCAATCGACATAGGGCAGCAGGTGCAGGTCGGCTCCGGCAGCAAACCCTGCAGCGAAGCCCCCCGTGTCAGTTGCTGCTACGCCCTGGCCAACACTCACCTGCGCGCCACCGATCAGGCCCTCCGCATAGGGACGCAACGGCACAATGGGCAGGTGAAAAATGACCCTTGGCCCAGCTGTGACTGCCGTGACGCGTGTGCTGTCAGAGGAAATAATCGAGCCGCGCACATCGATGCCAAAATTAAGCAGGGGATGGTGACTGCCGTCGTACTGCAGGCCAAACGTGCCGCCATTGATGCGCGGCGTGTTGGCAAGCTTCAGCGTCGACGTGGTGAAGCCACCGTAAACACCTAACTGTGCGCTGCTGCTAGAGCACGACGCGAGTAACAACCCAGAGAGCACAGCAGCGAACCAGTTCATACAGTTTCCTCAAAGAGTCAAAGGCGTAACAGACCTAGCCATTATGGCTGAATCCGCCGCATGTGATTGACCCGAACGGCCCCTAGCGCAGAAGTCCACCTTCATTGCCAAGGAAGAGCGCGCTGCGCGTGACCACGGCGTTCATCAGCAGGATGCTGAACAGAATCGTCAGGCAATCCTCTGCCACTGCGACCGGCCAGTCGGGAGTCTTCAAGGCGATGACGCTGCGGGTGCGCAGAAACCAGCCGCCATACGTGCCGGCGAGCGCGCCCACGATCCCAAGCAGCACTGCCACCAACGGGTTTACAAGCAGTGGCTGCGCCAGCAGCAATCCCACGAAGGCACCAAAGGCCGAGCGCCCCAGCAGGCCGACGGGAGCCGTACGGCTGGGCGAGCTGGGCAGCTTGTCGCCCACGTACTCACCCAGCGCCATAAGCGTGAACACCATGACCGCGATGATGTTTGCCGTGAACGATCGCCAACCCACCAGGTGCAGCGCGGTGCGGTACGCAAACCAGCACAGCACGGCAATCGGTGTCAGTGTGCGTAAGCCGGTACAAACGCCCAGCAGCAGCAGAAGAAAATAGCCCATGGCATCTAGGATGCACGGCCTTTCGCCGCCACGCCAGAAGAAAGGGCGGCCAGTCCCATGGGCCGCCCTTCTCTTTTACCGGGCCGAAGGCAGTTGCAGCATCATGCTGTTGTTACCAGCGGTTTCCACGCTGGGCAGTTGCCCGTTCCAGCGATCGATCAGCGCCCGCTGGTTTTCCAGCGTCCGCAGCTGCAGCAGTTGCGGCGTAATGCTGGTCTGGCGGATGCGGTTGGCTTCCGCTTCACCCTGGGCGCGCGTCACGCTGCTTTTGGCTTCGCCTTCCGCCTCGGCCACCTGCTTGGCGGCTTCGGCCTGCGTCTTGGCCAATTCGTTGCGTGCCCGCTCCGCATCCTGAATGGCCTGCGCCTTTGAGGTGATGGCTGACGCGATCACGTCCGGTACGCGCGGCGCTCCGATAAAGCCGAACTGCTGCAGGTTGATACCCACCGGGTCAAGCTGCGCCTGGATGCGGCGTTGCACCTGCTCCAGAAAGGCAGTCTTTTGCTCGCCATAGATCTGCTCCACGGTGTACGTGCTGGCGACTTCGTTCAAGGAATTGCGCACCGTATCGCGCAGGATGCCATGGGTGAACTGTTCCATGTCGGTGACGCGGTATTTGACGTAGAAGTCCGGCACCCGGCGCGGCTCAATGGCATAACTCAGGCTTACGTCCGAGTAGATATTCATGCCCTCTTTCGAGTTGAAGCTCATCTCCTCGTTGCTGGCGCGGCCCTCATTCAAATCGCGCGTCCACTTCACCGTCTGCACATAGGTGGGGAACTCCACGATCTGCGAACGGATGGGCGAGTAGAAGACCCATCCGGTACGGATTGGAATTTCCGAAGCACCGCGCTGTGATCCGCTCAGCACCACTTCCACGCCCACGTGTCCCGCGCCGATGCGGGTGACGGAAACGATGTAGTTGAACAGTATGGTCAGGGCGAGAATCGAAGCAAGCACCAGGCCACCGGCCTTGAAAAGCAGCTTCAGCCTACGCACACCATCGTCGTCGTTACGATTGCTGCTAAGTACATCAGGAAAGAGCGTCATTGCGTACTCCTCCTCCAGAGGAGTCGAACACTGGCTATGAATCCGAACGCCGTGAGAATGCAGAGCGCTGCGCCGCTGTAAAGAGCGGTGTCGCTGGGTTTGTTCATCAGGGAGAACGCGGTCACCGTCAACTTATAAGCAAGGACTGTGACAAGGAGCGTCAGAAAGGATTTGAGGTACTGCATCTTACGTCGCCTGGCCTAAGTCTTACCGGGCCTACAACATCTTCTATGTTACTCCTTGTCGGCGGTTGTGCACGACTCGTTAGTAACACGGTTGTCGTATTTATGATCTGTCATCCCGCAGCGAAGCGGAGGGATCTGCAAGTAAGCTCTCGCCGTGGATGTCGGGATGAGAAAACACTTCGTCCGTTCGCGCCCTGCGGGAACATTTCTGCTTTGAAGCCCGTCCCGAAACTTGTGGGTGGGCGCAAACACATGCAGATCCCGCCGCTTCGCTGCGGGATGACAGGTACAAGGACGACTCACAGCGGCCACCGGTGTAGCCTTGCAAGAGCGATGAAGCTGCGCAATGACAAGCCGGAACCGGGTACGCAGCCGGCAACGGAACTCATCTTCGGCGAGTGGTATCCGGCGCTCCGAGCGGAGCGGCTTCGGCCCGGTGAGACCGCCACCACGCTGCTGCTCGGCGTGCCGCTGCTGCTGGGCCGCAAGCGCGACGGCAGCCTGTTTGCCATGCGCGACCTGTGCCCGCATCGCGGCATTCCGCTCTCGGCCGGATGGTTCGACGGCGACACCGTGCAGTGCAAATACCACGGATGGAAGTTTGAGCCATGCGGCGGTCAGTGCGTTGAGATCCCTTCGCTTACGCAGATCGACACGTTGCAACCCACAAAGATCTACGCCGGTGCCTATCCTTGTCGGGAGACTGACGGCTATGCATGGGTGTTTCTGCCCGAGGCAGGCGCTGGCCGCATCCAGGATGAGAGCAAGCTGCCCCCCGTGCCGGAAGTGCCCAAGTTCTCGGCAAAGTTCCGCACCGCGCACATTGCGGCGGACCTGCCGTGCAACGTGGACCACGGCATCATCGGCCTGATGGACCCGGCGCACGGTCCGTTCGTGCACCAGGCGTGGTGGTGGCGTTCCGCCGCTTCCATCCATCAAAAGACGAAGCACTTTGAGCCCATCGCGGATGGCTTCCGCATGAGTTCCCACGCGCCCAGCGCCAACTCCGCGCCGTACAAGCTGCTGGGCGTCTATGGCGAGGCGATCACCACCACCATCGACTTCACCCTGCCCAATCGCCGTTACGAAACGATCCGTGCCGGGAACAAGTGGTTCGCGTCCCTAACCACTGTGACGCCCATCACGCCGAGCAGTTGCCGCATCGATGTGGTCGCCTGCTGGAACGTGTTTTATAACGTTCCGCTGGTGCCCACGCTGGCGCGATCTTTCGGCGCAAAGTTCGTGCGGCAGGACCAGGAAACCATGATCGAGCAGGCGGAAGGTCTACGCTTCCGCCCGGCCATGATGCTGATTGACGACGCGGACAAGCCGGCCAAGTGGTACTTCGCGCTGAAGCAACGCCGCCTGACCGGCAAAGGCGAGCATCCGCTGCAAGGACCCGTGGAACTGCATTGGCGCAGCTAGCCGACCTCAGGTGTGATTCTTTGTGTCGCGCCTTCAGCGCGCTGCTGTAATGATGTGATGCCTACCTGGGCCTGCGGCCCAGACTGTTATGTTCCGGGCCTATGGGCCTGATTACGGCGGAGGAAAGATTCCGGGCCTACGGCTGTGACTAAGGCAGAGGAACGTCAAGCCCTGCTTACGACTGCTTGTCTCGAAAGCTGCCGAACAGCGTATTCAGCACCTCGGCCTTGGTGGGGTGCGCGAAGATGCCTTCGCGCAGCGCCGTATAAGGCAGCTTGCCCATCATTGCTAGCTGGATCTGCGCAACCAATTCGCCACCATCCACGCCCAGCACCGTCGCACCCAGGATCTGCTTCGTCTCCGGATCGACCAGCGCCTTGATCATGCCGCGCGGCTCGGCCATCTGGTTGGCGCGCGCCATCTGCTTCATGGGGACTTCCGCGACGCGGTATGTGATGCCCTGCTTCTGCGCGTCGGTCTCGTTCAAGCCGATGCGGCCCAGCTCCGGATCGGTGTACATCACATAGTTGGTCAAGCGTCCCTTGATTGAGGCGTTGCCACCTTCCAACAGGTTGGCGCGCAGGATGCGGAAGTCGTCGTAGGAGATGTGGGTGAAAGCCGGTCCGCCCTTCACGTCGCCCAGCGCCCAGATGCCAGGCGCGCTCGTTTCCAGGCGGTCGTTCACTTCGATGTGGCCGCCGTCCTTTTGGCGAACTCCAGCGCCATGGAGGTGCAGCGACTCCACATTGGGCGTGCGGCCGGTGGCCACCAGCAGGTGCGAACCGCTTACAGTCTGCGGTTCGCCTTCCACCTCCACCTCAAGCGAGACCGAGTTCTCGTCGCCAGACACGCGTTTGACGGCGGAACAGGTGAGAATGCGCATGCCGTCTTCCTGCAGGATGCCGCGCAGGCACTCGGCCACGTCCTCATCATCGTGCGCGGCCAGGCGCTCGCCGCGCTCCAGCACTGTGACCTCTGCACCGAAGCGGAGAAACATCTGCGCAAACTCCAGCGCAATATAGCCCGCACCCAGCACGATCAGGTGCTTTGGTACCTCCTGCAGTTCCATGACACGGGTGCTGTCTAGGTAGGGCACCGTGTCGAGGCCTTCCACTTCCGGAGGGTTCGGCCGCTCGCCGGTGTTCAGAAAGACGCGCGAGGTCTGCAGGGTGCGTGTACCACCGTCCTGCAGCAGCACATCCAGGGTGTAGCTGCCGCCGCCCGGTTGCTGCTCTGCGAAGCTGCCCTCGCCCAGGATCAGCGTGCCGTTCTCGCCTTCAAGCGCTTTGCCGATGTTGTCGCGCGACGTGAGCAGCAGCTTCTGCTTGCGCTCCCAAACCTTACGCAGATCGACACCGACCGCGCCAGTCTCAACGCCGAAGTCTGCGCCACGCTTTGCCAGGTAGGCCACACGTGCGCTGGCATCGATGGTCTTCGACGGTGTGCAGCCATCGTTGACACAGGTGCCGCCAGGATAGCGGCGTTCCACCACAGCCGTTTTCCAGCCGTGCTGCATGAGAGCCTTGGCCAGCGGAACACCGCCCTGACCGCTACCGATTACAACTGCATCAAACTGCTCTGCCTGTGTGCTCAACTGCTAATCTCCTGAACCGCTGCAATCCAGAACAAACCAGGGGCTTCGTCATCCTGAAGCCTGCCTGAGCGAGGCGAAGGGCGGAGCGAAGGATCCAAACGCTCTTGATGAATACTGCGCTTTCGATCTCCTCGTAAGAAAGTCCGCACCGTCTGTTAAGGTGCGGACTTTGCAGGGATCCTTCGCTCTGCTCAGGATGACACTGCGCACATAGTCAGCCTCAGACGGTCATCAGTTCCTTTTCCTTGACCTTGAACATCTCCTCGAGTGTCTTGATCTGCGCGTCGGTCATCTGCTGCGTTTCTTCCATGGCGCGCTTTTCGTCGTCGGCGCTGATGAGCTTGTCCTTGGTTGCCTTCTTGATGGTGTCATTGCCGTCGCGGCGGATGTTACGGACGCTGGTCTTGTGGTCTTCCAGGATGCCGGACAGCTGTTTTACCGCATCGCGGCGGCGTTCTTCCGTCATGGGCGGCACGGGCACACGGATCACTTTGCCATCGTGCATGGGATTGAAGCCCTGGCCGCTGGTGCGGATAGCCTTTTCGATCAGACCCACCACGCCCACGTCAAACGGCTGCACCACGATCTGGTTGGCCTCGGGCGCGGACACCTGTGCGAGCTGGTTGATCGGCATTTCCGAGCCGTAGTAATCCACGCGCACATTGTCCAGCATGTGGACGCTGGCGCGTCCGGTGCGAACCGACAGCAGGCCGGCGCGAAAGTCTTCCACCGAGCCCTTCATCTTGTTGGTCAACTGGACCTGCAGGTCCTTAAGTGCGGGGATGTTTGCCATCTGCGAAGCCATGTTCCGTCCTTCAGGCGCGTGTTGCGCAACGTGCTCGATTCTATCGGATGCGTCTGGCCACACGTCCGCCGTCCCTTAGCGCTCGCGACGGTACAGATCGTAGCTGCCGAAGGTGCCCACGCGCTGCCAGTTCTGCCTTAGTTCCTGGACCAGCAGAGCACCTTGCAGATGCGGAACATAGCGTTGCTTGTAACGGTAGCCGAAACGCATGCGGTACTTCATGCCATCGTTATTGATGGCATTCTGGCCCGCCAGCGGGTACCAGGTGGGGACCATGGCATACCGCCCCAGACGCATTTCCCGTACGGTGCGTGCTTCCGCCCGGTCGTCCACCGCCGGAATACAAAGATAGAGCGGCTGGTATTCGCCCGCCGCCGCCAGCGCATCCACATTGCGCATCGGCGAGTACCAGGGAAACGACACACGGTCGCCATGCAGGATGGCTTGCAGCCGGGGCAAGTCCACGTCCTCGTATGGGTGTGGCTGCTGTAAAACGAGCTTCTTGATCCAACCACTGCCAAGGGCATATTCT
>CAXTBQ010000010.1:34341-52778 GCA_964242065.1 uncultured Terriglobus sp.
GAGTACATCGCAAACAGCAGGCCGATTGCCAGGCCGATGCGCCGCACCGGCAAACGCATGCGGTCCAGCGCAACAAAGCTCAAGAGAAAGAGCGGCCAACCGTTAAAAGACACATGGAGCGGATCGCAGCGTCCCATCGCGGCGGGCAGCAGCGCCAGCCCGGCGACCCATGTGCCAAGCAACAAACCGTTCGTGGGTGCGCGTTTTCCGGCACAACGGCCTTCCGCCAGCACAGCCGCTACGACCACGGGAGCCAGCCCCAGCGTGCAAAGCAGCAGGAGATAAATCTGCGGCGCAGGCTCCAGCAGCATGTTGTAGCCGCCGTTGGCAAACTCCTTCAGCGTCGCAAAATAATCGCGCCCAACCAGCAACGTGAACACGCCCGCACCGGCTAGCGCACCCGGCACGATGACCAGGAATCGCACCTTACTCGTCCACGCGCGGTAGACACCATAGACTGCCGCCGCCGCAACAAACGCGACTCCCATCTCCGGCGAGATCGCGAAGGTGATGCATGCAGCCAACGCGGCAACCATACCGGCCCGCGAAGGGGTGCGCTGCCGAGCTAACAGCACCAGCGCGCTCAGACTACAACCAAACCGCAGCGCCGTGTAGTTCAGGCCCTCTTGCGGATCCAGCGTCACCACGCAGAGCGTCATAAAAGCGAAGACCTTCATGCTGCGCCGCATCGGCATGGCATTGACGGTGCAGAACAGCATGACCGTGCCAACAAGTTCGATGGAACACAACGAAACAACGTAAGCAGCGGCGGGCGGAACATGCAGCCAGCCAAGCACGCGAATGAACAGCATGGGCCAGAAGTACAGCAACGGACCGTACGCAAACTCCACGTCGCGATACAACTTCGCATGAAAGACCATGCCGCTGCGCAGCTGCGTCAGAAAGTATCCGGCGTCGGCGTAGTACATGCCGTTCCGAACCATCAGCAAACCCAAAACAGCTGAATACAGCGTCACCAGAAGAGCCGCTATCCATAGGAGCAGCCGGCGAGGATTTCCGTTCTCTCCCGTTGGAACAGCTTTCCGCTTCAGCACGTAACGTAACCGCCAGCAAAGCAGCGCAACCACTACGCTGATGACTGCCGCCGCGATGGCTCCGATACGATTGTTGCCACCCGCGGTGTACACCGGCGAGAACACTGGCACCTTCAGCGGGAACAGGAAGGGCAGCACAAAGATGCTGGGCAGCGAGGCAAGCGCAACAGCGATCCAGAAAAGTAATTTTCGATTAAGAGGGGTTCGCACCACTTAGAAACGTTGGTCCATGGCGGACCGTTCCTCCTGAGAAGTCGCTGTCTTGCGCAACAGGCAAACGCTCTCTCCCCCTCCATCAATGGGGATGGGACATGGCTTCCACCGGCGAAGATAGTCAGCGGGCAGATTGGCTCGGAAGACACTCGGCCAGTCCACAAGGACATCGATATGTTCCTTGTCAATGAACTGCGGTAACTGGTGGTGAGCCGCTGCGACCAGCGCACCGCCGTTCAGCTTGCCGTCAAGATTTTCGACGTTCGGATTGAAAAATCCGACCACGCCGCTCTGAAACGCACCAACACGCGCGTCAGGAAAATAACGGTGGATGTAGCCCGCGGCAAGTGTCTGGCTGTTGCCGAGCCTGCCGCTATGCAGTGCGCCGGCCGTCCAGGAAACGAAGCAAGCGCACAGCAGGACCGCGATGAACGCCAGGTTACGCCGCACGGTTGCGAACCTGGCCAGCACTACCGCGCTCGCTGGGAGCGTTAACACCGCGAGCGGCGCCATGTAGCGGTAATAGAAGTGCGTTGCATTGAACAGTAGGAGGTATGTCGGCAGCAGAACGCCAAGGCACACGAGCCACATGCGCCCATGTGGCGAAAGATAAACGCTGGCAACGATGCGCTTCAGACCGCCCTTTGAGAGGATGCACCAGGTGACTAACGCCGCGCTGAGCACCGCCACAATGGTGGTCTCGGTGGAAACCACACCATAGCACCATGGCATCACCTCGCCCGCCACGCCCAAGGCCATGGCACCCGCGCGCTGCATAAAGGTGGCACCGGCCACCAAAGTGGACTCCGCCTTGCCAGAGGTGGGCAGCCACGATCCGCTGATGCTGTGGACGAAGAGAAACCAAGGTGCAACCACAACCAGCGCCAGAGTTCCCGACACCAGCGCCTCACCCCAGCGCATCCAGCGGTATAGCAGCAGCGTTCCTAGCAGAACTGCAAAGACGATGCCGAAATCGATTCGAGCCTGACCCGCTAAACCACCGCAGAGCCCCAGCAACAAAGCAAGAGGCATGCCACAGCGACCTTCCTGTGCCATGCGCAAGGTGATGCGGAAGCACAAGAGCAGCAAGAGCAGATAGATGCCGGTTTCAAGTCCATAGGTGAACAGGCGGAAAAGCGTGTAACTGCAGAGTGTGAGCAGGAATCCGATACCGGCAGAGGTGCGGCGATGTTCTGCTGGTGCCAGCGCCGCTGCCGCCCGGCTGACCCCCCAGGCAAACAGCACGAACAGCAGGGCGCCGAGCACCAGCACGCTGCGGATGAGGGCGATGGAACCTCCGCCGCAGAGCTTGACCACCCAGTCCAGCGCCGCAAACATCAGCGTCGCGAGCGGCTGGATTCCTGTAGCAGGCACGCCGTGGTTGTACAGAATGCGGCCGTGGGTGGCGATGTTGTCCGCCACCGTAAGCATGTAGTAGCCGTCCTCGCCCACAGGCTTATCGATCAGCGTGGGCCAGTGCGATGTTGACACCATGTCCGTGGGAAATCCCCCAAAGGAGAAGGCGGCCAGCAATCCCACGTAAACGAGCAGCGCCAGCGCCACAGCTGTTACCAGAAGATGTAGCCGCGGCAGCGCCGCCCGGCGAAAAAGTGTGTGTGACAGCACGGCGTTCACTTTCTTGGGAAAAGAGGGTTCGTCGTTGTGCCGGTGCGTCCGCAAACCTTCTGCGAAGTTCCCAGCCTGTGGGCAGGTGTTTACCCGCCTCACGGTGGTTATGTGCTGTCACACCCTGCAGGCCGGCCCCCTGCCCGTAGATGGCATAAGGCCCAACTGTTTCGTCAATCCAGACCCAGTCCTACAAGGCGACCGTTCTGGGGCAATCGAGCAGGATACTTCTTGGATGCTAAACATTTCCCATTGAAAAGGCAGACTCTTGTAGGCGAACGCCTGCGCACGTCAGAATTTGTCGGCAATGGAGCGCCTTTGACTAAGGACAAACCCTAGGTCTTTGTTATCTCAGGCCAGTCGATTGCGCCTGCTCGTGCGCGTGGTAGCTGGAGCGCACCAGGGGGCCGCTTTCCACATGCCGAAAGCCCATGCGCAGCGCCTCTTCCTTTAGAAACGCAAACTCCTGCGGCGTGTAGTAGCGCTTCATGGGGATGTGGTCCTTGGACGGGCGCAGGTACTGGCCGATGGTTAAGATGTCTACCTTTACGGCTGCCAGGTCGCGGAACACATCCAGCAGCTCATGAGTCTCTTCGCCCATGCCAACGATAATCCCGGTTTTGGTCACCTGCTTCGGGTGCAGTTCCTTGGCCAGCCGCAGGTAGCCGATGCTGCGCTCGTAACGGCCACCGCTCTTAGCTACGCGATACAGCCGCGGCACGGTTTCGATGTTGTGGTTCAGGATCTCGGGTCCGGCAGCGACCACAAGGCGAATGGCTTCCTCGGTGCCCTGGAAGTCCGGCGTCAGCACTTCCACCTGGCAGCCCGGTGCCTGCGCGCGAATCTGCTGGATGACCTCGACAAAGGCACGCGCCGCACCCGTGTTGTCGTCATCGCGGTTGACGCTGGTGATCACGGCGTGTTGCAGGCCAAGCTGTGCCACGGCGTAAGCCACGCGGCGCGGCTCATCGTGGTCGATGGGTTCCGGCTTGCCGCTGGGCACCGCGCAAAACCCGCAGCGGCGGGTGCAGCTGTTGCCCAGCATCATGAACGTTGCGGTTTTGTGGTTCCAGCACTCGCCGATGTTAGGGCAGTGCGCGCTTTCGCACACGGTGTGCAGACCCTGCTCGCGCGTCAGCCGCTTCAGCGCATGAAAGGTCTCGCCCACCGGTGCCCGCGCTTTCAGCCAGTCTGGCTTGGGTGCAGGTTTCCTCGGGGAGAGATCGATCTGGATCAGGTCGGCTGCGAGCGGGCTCACACCTGCCATTCTATGCTTACTGTATGGACTTGATTGAAGAGCTTGTGCCGCTGGAGAAGCGGCTGCTTGCCATGGGCGATGACTGCGACCGCGCCTGCGTGGAATCGCTGTTGGCAACGGACTTCCGTGAAGTCAGTGCCTCCGGGCGCGAGTGGGACCGCGCGGCTATGCTGCGGGAACTGGTCGGCATGCCCCTGCGCAGCCATCGGACAACCGAGTTCCGCTGCACGCCGCTTGGCGCGGACCTGGCGCTGCTGAACTACCGCACCGTGGTCAACGGGCGCGAGACACTGCGATGCAGCCTGTGGGTAAGGCGCGACGAGCGCTGGCAGATGCTGTACCACCAGGGGACGCTTGCGAGGCCTAAGGAAGCGCCTACCGGTTCTTAACGCGCGGGCGATGCTGGAGCGGGTGCTTCCAGTGGCGGAATCGGCACTGGAGGCGGCGGCGTAATTCCCTGCGCCGTCAGCGCGCTGTCGATGGCGCGGTAGACGTACTCAATAGGCACCGCTCCCGTGATCATTTCGCCGTTGATGAACAGCGCGGGAACTCCGTTCACGTTGAGCTGCTCGCCTTCCGCAAGCCCGGCCTTAACCGGCGTGTCGTCCTGTTTCTTCACGCAGGCCTCCAGCTTGCTCTCATTCACCTTCTGCCGTTTGCCCTCGTCCAGCGTGGCCCGGTCCAGTTGCGCCTCGGCCACGGGCAGGGTCTTCTCCGGCTGCTTGCCGTCCGGTCCGGGCTTGGCGCTAGGGTCTACGCCGATGTCGGCCAGGTGCTCGTGCAGGTGGTCCACCAGGTTCCAGTAGCCGGTGTTGCTCTGCTGCGCCAGGCAGTCCGCGTCTACCGCGGCGTGCGTGGCCCACGGGTGGATCTGGGTCAGCGGGTTGTCCTTGTAGGCAATGCGCACCTTGTCGCCGTAGCGGTTCAGCACGGCTGGAAACATCTGCGCGTGCATGCGGGCGCAGAAGGGGCACTCCAGGTCGTCAAACACCACAATGTCCACGGGTGCCTTTTCGCTGCCGCCGCGAAACGGCCTGCCCGCATCGCTGACCAGCGTCCTTGGATCTTTGGAGATGTCAAAGGTGTTCATCTGCGCCAGCGTCTTGCCGTCCTTCGACAAAAGAAACGTCATCGGCCGCGACGGCTTACCCTCCTCACCCAGAAACACGGTAACCTCGTCCCATCCGGGCTCGTTGCTTGGCTTGCGGTCGGCTACCTTGACGTCGTAGTTGAAGGGCAACTGTGCCGCCTTGGTACGAATGGTCAGCGCAATGCGCCGCGCCATGTCCGGCGAAAGCTTCTCCGAAGGTGCCTGCGCGCGGCAACCTGCAACCAGCAGCGCAGGGATCAGCAGACGAAGTGAGGCGGCAAAGCGCGGACTGCGCGAGGGGTATGGCATGCAGTTCTGATTATCTCAGGCAGAGTGATTCGCTCCGTTGTGAGACGTGCCCTCTTGTCTGATGCGTCGATGAGACATGGTGAGCAGGGAACAGCCGACCTCCCGCCGTGGTTGTTTTCGGAAGGGCGCAGCTTCAGCTGTGCCGTCGAGGGCTGCTCTGATGGGTCGGGTTTAACCGCAGAGGTCAGCTTTGGCCCCGAGAAAGCGAAGCCTCGACTAGCGAAAAGACCTCAGGGGTTAAAGGCCCCTTGGCCCGGTTCGCAGTCTTCGGCATGGCTGAAGCCAAGCCCTTCCGAAAGCCCACGCACGAGGACCGTTGGGCAGGGAAAACCGGAAGCTCATGCACATCGACGCGCCGGTACGGAAGAACCGAAACGCTCCATCAGGGTCGCTGACCACTGCACAGGAGACAGAAACGTTGCATGGCATGCCGATTTCGCGTCTGCGGTGTCTATACCACCGTGCCCGGTACGCGGGCCTTCTTGAGGTTTCCGCCATGCGTGTTGCGCTTCTTCTACTGCTGCCGTTCGCCCTGCCTTCCGGTGCGCAACGCACTTCGACTGCCCCTGCCGCCCAGCCGTCTGCCACGCCGCTGCCCATACGGCGTGTGGACCTGTACAAGAACGGCGTTGGCTTTTTTCAGCATGCCGGGCAGGTGCAGGGGACGCAAAGTGTGCTGATCGACTTCACCACGGCACAGTTGAATGATGTTCTGCAGACGCTGACCGCGGTTGATCTGGGTGGTGGACGCGTGACCGGTGCGGCTTACAACAGCACCACGCCGCTCGATCAGCAGTTACGCACCCTGCCGCTGCTGCTGGACGCGGACCCCACCGCGTCTGACTTCTACCATGCCGTTCGTGGAGCGCATGTGCAGGTGACCGGTGCCGGCGCAGCTGTTACCGGCCGCATCCTGAACGTGGAACTCCGCACATCCGCCGTCCCCAAGGCGGATGAGGCGGCGTCGGTAACGCCTCCGCAGCAGTACTTCCTCACTGTCATCTCCGATGCCGGCGCAGTGCGCACGTTCCAACTGACCGGGCAGACCTCTGTGCGCCTTTTGGACCCGGGTCTGCATGGCGATGTGAACCAGTACCTGCAAATCCTGTCGGACCGGCGTAGGGACGGCCTGCGCCATCTGAGCCTGACGGACAAGGGCACCGGCACACGTGAACTGCGCGTCTCCTACATCTCTGAGGTACCGGTGTGGAAGGCGACGTACCGCGTGCTGTTTGATGGTGCAGCCAATCCGGGCGCGGCATCTGGCGCACGGAAGCAGGCTACGCTGCAGGGCTGGGCCGTCATCGATAACACAACAGGCGTGGACTGGAAAGACGTGCAGCTGTCGCTGGTAGCGGGCGCGCCGCAAAGCTTCCTGCAGCCCATCTCGCAGCCGTACTATGCACGCCGGCCTGAGGTGGGCTTGCCGCAGGAGGCGCAGTTGACACCGCAAACGCATGAGAGCGGCGAACTGGCCCCTCCGCCTACTCCACCCATGGCCGCCGGTGTGGCCGGTTCAGGCATGGGTTCCGCAGGCGGCGTCATGGGCGGCCTTGGCATGGGTGCGGCACCATCGCCGGTGGTCCGCAATGGTGACGGCAACGGTTTGGGCAGCGGTCGCGGCTATGGCTTGGGTGCGGGCAGCGGCGGCGGCGTGGGTGGCGGCACATACAGCGTCAACGGCGCGCAACCCATCAGCTACGAAGACTCGGCGACCGCGTCCATTCGAGCAAACACCACCACCAGCGGCTTTGACGACTTCTTCGAGTACAAGCTCACTGACCCAGTCACCATCGCGCACAACCGTTCGGCGCTGGTACCCATCCTGCAGGTCAAGGTCGACGTCGATCCGGTCACGCTTTACTCCGCCGTATCAAACACCAGCCTGCGCGCGTTATGGATTAAGAACACCAGCACACTGACGCTCGACCGCGGATCGTTCACCGTGTTGCAGAATGGTAACTTCACGGGCGAGGGCCTGCTGGACCCGGTCCACCCCGGCGAACGACGCCTGCTGAGCTACGCCAACGACAACGCCGTCCGCGTGACCCGCGATGGCGAGCCGGACCACCGCACCCGCCGCCTGCAGCAGGTCACGGTGTCGCGCGGCATCCTCACAGAACGGACTCGCGAAATCACCGAGACGGAGTACCTCGTGCGCAACTCTGCCGCGGAGCCGCGCAATGTGGTGGTGGAGGTGCCTCGGCTGCGCGGATGGGAGCTGGATAGCGTTCCCAGGCCGGAGGAGACTACGCCGGACAGCTACCGCTTCCGCGTGGTGGCAGCAGCCGGCGAAACTGTGCGGCTCCATGTGGGCCAGCGGCATACGCTTTCCACGCGCTACGCCCTGCTCAGCGTGGGCCAGCAGCAAATCTCCACGCTGCTGCAGGGCGAAAGCGACCTCTCGCGCGTACGGTCGGCCCTGCAGCCGGTGTCTGAGGCCAAGCGCAGAGTCGTCGAACTGGATACTCAGATAGGGCAGCAGCGCGACGCAATGAGCCGTATTGAGGCCGATCAGGCGCGATTGCGGCAGAACCTGGCGGCGCTGAAGAACTCCGCCGAAGAACGCGCCCTGGTGAAGCGGTACACCGGCGAACTGAACACGCAGGAAGACCGCATCAACACCCTGCGCGACAGCATGACGAAGCTACAGGCTGAGCGGGACGCTGCGCAAAAAGATCTGGAAGCGAAAGTGGAGGCGCTGAACCTGACGGTAGACCTCGGCTAGGGAATACCGATGAAGTCAGATGGTGCAATTCGGGAAAGAGCTGTGGACTTGAGCTCACAGATCTCTCCCAATGCATATGGAATGAATCTGTAGGTACGTTCTTGGTCGATCTCGCAATCATGTGCTTACCCATGACGGCTTCACGATCATTTGTGTGATTTCAGGCGCATCTAGCGGCAGGCGCCATTGCCCGCGTTCACTACTACGAAGCTGATGCTGGCGGCCGGTAGCGTCAGCACGCCCTTTGCCACAGGCAGCGGCTTCAGCGCGGGCAGATCTCCTGCTGCGGTCAGGGCAAGGTCCGTTCCGTTCATCAATACTGCCTTTTCTTGCAGCGTGGCCGCGGTTAGCCTGTATTGCTCTCCCGCTGCCGGTATGGAAATGCTGGCCGGCTTCGCCCGACCCACGTTCAGCAGAAGCAGTGTCACGCTACCCGCTTTGCCTGCCGTGCACTGCGCAAACACCTTCAGCGTGGGCGAAGGCGATGGCCCCGGATTCAGCACCGCCGATCCCATGAGCCGGTGCCACAGCAGCGCTGCCCAGTAGTTCGGACGGGGTTGCAGAGAGGCTTCATCAATCAAACCGTAATCGCTTGCGGCCAGCGTGTTGTGCATTACCACCTGCACGTTGCGCCGCGCCAGCGTGCCCAGTTGATAGAGATACCGGAAGCTGTCGAAAAAGGTGGCGGCCCAGCGGTCGCCGCCACATGCAGACTGGCCCGTCTCCGTGAGCCACATGGGCTTGCCCGGCGCGTACGTATCGCGCAAGCCTGCGTAGAACTGCTCAGCCGCGTCGGTCCGCTGGAGAAAGTCGTCACTCAACGCAGTCTCTGGTTCGGTGCCCAGTTGAGAGCTTGCGGGTGCATGCGCGGCGCAACGCTCTGACACGGCCGGGTACAGGTGGTAGGAGAATGCGTCCACCTTCGCGGCATCGAAGCTCTTCAGCAGGTCCTCCGTTTGCAGCTTGCCGGCAGACGCGGGTGCCTGCGGAAAGCCTTCGCCCACAGAACCCGGACCAAGCAGCAGGGCACCGGGTGCCTCCTTGCGAAACACCGGCTGGAACACGGCAAAGTCGCGCCCGTAGGCCGCGCCGTTGTAACCGGGTGCCATTCCGGACGCGAGCGGAAAGTTCGGCTCATTCAGGAACTCTGCCGCCGCAACCGGTGCGCCCACCTGCTTGCTGTAGCGCAGAAAGGCTTCGGCCTGCGCGGGTGTCCAAACACCGGCAGCATCGCGCGTGCCGGCGCTCCCACTGAATGAGGTCACAATGCGCGCGTCCACAGCCCTTGCAAAATCCGCGACGCCTTTCCATTCCGCGCGCGTGAGCACGCCATTGAAGCCGGACGGCGGCTTTGCGGGCGCGGGCTGCTCGCTATCCTGAAAGTACACACTGTTTGCCCACGACCCGCTGACGCGGAGATACGCCGGTCCAAGCGCTGCCGCCAGCTTGCGCAACCGCGGGTTGCGTAGGTCAATCGGCGATCGTTGCTCGAACAGCGCTGGGTCCAGACCCACCATGCCGCCGGCGGGCGCGGGCATGTCCTTCACCGGCGTGGAGGTGTACGGTCGCCAGAAGCGGCCGCCAATCACTTCCACCATTTCGATGTTGTAAGACTGGAACCGCGCATCGACCTTGCCGGTCGCCTTCATGGTGTGAGGATTCACCTGTGCTGCCGCTGTTGATGCGCAAAGAAAAAGCAAGAGATTGGTTGAAAGGCTCACGTGCCGTATCGCTCCGCCCTGCACGGTAGCACCGCGAGCACAGAGTGCGAAAGGCGTGAGGCGCATCCCTCTCCGTCAGGACGTGTGGTCCAGCACGATTTTCCAGCCGTCCGGCGTCTTTTCCAGCACCAGCGAGAAAATGCCGCTGGCGTTGCCGCCGCCCTTCTTTGAACGCTCCAACTGAAACTTGCCCGTGACCGTGGCAAACTTCTCGTCCAGGAGGCGCGGTTCCAGGTCGCTAAAAGTCAGCCTTCCCATGGTGTCCTTGTTGGGATAAGAGCGGTTGTAGCGCGCCACCATGCCGTCGTATCCGCGCGCAATGTCCGAGCCGATGAAGAGAGTGTCTGGCGAATTCTTATAACCGCTGGTAAATCCGCTCATGTCGCCCTTGTTCCAGGCGCGCTCTTGGGCCAGCAGCACCTTGACCACGTCGAGTTCCCCCTGTGGCAACGTTTTCATCTGCGTGCCTTCGCGTTCCTGCGCGTACAGCATAGCGGGCAGGCAAAGAGGCAGGGTTGTCACCGCCAAAGCGAAAACAAGCAGGGTACGGCGCATGATCAAGACCTCTCAACTTGAGTGCCTCATGTCCCCCGGGGACCTGAGGTAAAGCAGATGCAGCGCGTGCGGAGATGGAGCTGCGCGCCCAGCGTAGTTGTTCGCGGAACCTACCGGCAACTCCTACAATCATCCCATGCCCTTCCGCACAGAATCCGCAGCAGCGCCAGGCGGAGTGTCATTGGAGCAAAGGCCCGTGGAACTGTCTGTCAAAAGCGCTGCCGTTTCCGGCAATCTGCAGGTGGTCCACGCCACCTGCTCGCTTGATTGTCCAGACAGTTGCGGCGTGCTCGCCACGGTGGAACGCGCAAACAACCGCGTGGTACGCATTGCGGGCGATCCCACGCACCCGGTCACGCGCGGCTTTCTCTGCGGGAAGGTGGCTCGCTTTCTGGACCGCGTGTACGCTCCAGACCGGCTGCTGTACCCTCTGCGTCGGCGCGCTGGTGTGCTCAAAGGTTCGCTGCAACACGGCCACGAACTGGAGGCTTTCAAGCGCATTTCCTGGGAGGAAGCGCTCACCACCATCGCACTGCGGCTGCAGCAGATTAGCGATGCGCATGGCCCGGAGTCGATCCTGCCGTACAGCTATGCCGGCACCATTGGGCAGCTTGGCTACGGCTCCATGGATCGCCGGTTCTTCTACCGGCTGGGCGCTTCGCAACTGGACCGCACCATCTGTTCGACTGCGGGCGCGGCAGCGCTCAACGCGGTGTACGGCACGCGGCTGGGGCCGGAGCCGCAAAGCTTCATCCACGCAAAGCTCATCATCGCCTGGGGCGCGAACCTGCACGGCAACACCATCCACCTGTGGCCGTTCATTGAGCAGGCGCGGCGCAACGGTGCGCGGCTGGTTGTCATCGATCCGTACCAAACCAAGACCGCGCGATTAGCCGATCAGCACCTCGCACTGACGCCCGGCAGCGACACCGCTTTGGCCATGGGCATGATGCACGTGATCCTGCGCGACGGTCTGGAAAACCGCGACTACATTGAGCAGTGCACACACGGGTTCGAGGCACTGCGCGATCGCGTCATGACGCGTGACTACGCGCCGGAGAGCGTTGCTGCTATCACCGGCATTGATGCGGAAACGATCGTCGCTCTTGCGCGCAGTTATGCGACCACCACGCCTGCGGTCATCCGGCTGAACTACGGCATTCAGCGCACCGACAACGGCGGAACGGCGGCGCGTGCCGTGGGCATGCTGCCGCTGCTGACCGGCGCGTGGAAGCACCACGGAGGAGGCCTCATGCTCTCCACGTCAGCCGCCTTCGGCTTCAATTCCGCGAAGCTGCAGATGCCCGAGCTGATGCAGGCCAGCCCGCTCCACCGGGCAGCACGCACCGTAAACATGAGCCGGCTGGGCCACGCACTTACGGAACTTCAGGATCCGCCGGTGCGTGCGATGTTTGTGTACAACTCGAACCCGGCAGCGGTCGCGCCGAACCAGGGTGCAGTGCTGCGCGGCATGCGCCGGGCAGACCTGTTCACCGTGGTCCACGACTGCTTCTTTACCGACACAGCGGATTACGCGGATATCGTTCTGCCCGCGCCCACGTTCCTCGAGCAGGACGACGTGCAGGGTGCCTACGGCCACTACCACGTCCAACTCTCGCCGCGTGCCACAGAGCCGCCCGGCGAAGTCCGCAGCAACGTGTGGCTCTTCAGCCAACTGGCGCAACGCATGGGCTTTCCCGAGCCCTGCTTCCGCGATACCGAGCAGGACCTGCTGAAGCAGGCGCTGGATACAGCGCACCCCTGGCACAACGGTGTCACCTACGAACGTTTGCAAGCTGAATCCCGCATCCCGCTCGCGCTGCCACGCAACCAACGCGGCGAGTTTCTGCCCTTCAGCGATACCTCATGGTTCCGGACACCGAGCGGTCGCGGCGAGTTCCTTTCGGACACCCTTGCCGCCAAGGGCATGGACCCGCTGCCCGGCTACGTTCCCACGCCCGAGCGCAACGATGCCACACAACCATTGCGCCTGCTCGCGCGCAAGGCCGACCACTGGATGAACTCCACGTTCGCCAACACGCCACGCCACCGGCAGATGGAGAATGAGCGCATCGGGCTGGGCCTACTGGAGATGCACCTGGAAGACGCGGCCGCTCGCAGTATTGCCGAAGGCGACACGGTACAGGTCACCAACGAACGCGGCACATTGCAATTACAGGCTGCGCTAACCGGCAGAGTTCAGCCCGGCACCGTGGCCGCCACGCTGGGCTGGAATAAGCTCTCCGAAGATGGCAACGGCATCAATGTGCTGACCAGCGAACGTCTTGCCGACCTGGGAGGCGGTGCCACGTTCTACGCCGTGAACGTGGAAGTAAGGCGTGTGGAGTAGAGCGAAGAGGAGGATCGGTGCTGTGAGTCGTCCTTCGTAAGACGGTGGCCCCTCTACGCCGTCCTCCTGAGCGGAGCACACAGTGCGAAGTCGAAGGACCCGCTTTCTTCCAGGAGCAGCGTTGTGCTTGAAAAGAAAGCAGGTCCCTCCACTTCGCTTCGCTCAGGTCGGGATGACAAGAAGTGATGGTGGTCCGCTCAGGGAGACAGATGTTGAAGTAAAAGCGTCGATTTGCTTACTCATATCGCAGCGCGTCGATCGGATTGAGGCTGGCAGCCTTCCAGGCCGGGTAGATGCCAAAGACTAGTCCAATCGCAATCGAAATCACGAACGCGGCGATCACCCATCCGCTGGATAGCAGCGATGGAAGAAAGACGTGCAATACCAGCGCGATGAGTGAGCCCAGCGCGATGCCCATGAAGCCGCCGATGGCGCACAGCACCATAGCCTCAAGCGTGAACTGCAGCAGAATGGTTCGCCGCGTGGCACCAATGGCTTTGCGAATGCCGATCTCGCGCGTACGCTCGGTCACGCTCACCAGCATAATGTTCATGACGCCTACGCCGCCGACCATAAGGCCCACGCTGCTGAGCGCGAACATGAGCAGGAACAGCCCGCCTGTGAGCTGCGACCACAATCTTGTAAGTGAGTCAGAACCGAAGATGGAGAAGTTATCGTCCTTGTCTACGGGCACCTTGCGACGCGCGCGCAGCACCTCGCGCACCTCTTCCTCCACCGCCTCCCGGTTGACCGGTGTGTCGTACTTCACGGTGATCCAGTAGTCCAGTACTTCCGGGTGCATGTGGTGGAACGTGGTGATGGGGAAGTAACAGAAGTTGTCCGAAGGGTTCTTGCCCGGTGACACGCTCTTGAAGTTGTCCAGGGTGCCCACGACGGTAGCAGCAATGCCGGAAACTTCGACCTCCTTGCCGATCGCGTCACCATTGGGGAACAGGTCTTCCGCCGTGTCATGGCCCAGGATCACAACCTTGGCCGCGCGCTCCTCTTCCTCTTTCGTAAAGACGTGCCCCGCGGTAACGGGCCAGTCGTTGACGATGTACGAGGTGTAGCTGTCGCCACCCAGGCCAACGTTCTCCACCTTGCGGCCGTTGGCCTTCACGGTGGTCATGCCCTCGGCACCAAAGGGACCGAAGTCTGCCTTGCGCAGACCTGCCGCCGCCGCAATCACGTGTGGCAAGCCGTTGAGCGCCTTCATATCGTCGTAAGTCAACTGCTTGCGCGAAAGCTCTTCCAGCGTGGGCCGTGAACCGAACACCGAGAACCGAAAGACAAACAGCGCATTCGATCCCATCTGCGAGATGATGCCGTTCACCGTGCTGTTCAGCCCGTTGATCACCGACGACATCACGATGACAGTAAGCACACCGATCACAATGCCCAGCACGGTCAGGCCGCTGCGCAGCTTGTTCGCACGCAGCGTGTCGAGCGAGATGGTGATGGTTTCGCGAACGTCCGAAAGGTTCATCTACATGTCGCTCCGTAGCGCAGTAATCGGATCGAGCATCGCAGCCTTTTTCGCCGGATAAACCCCGAAGAAGATGCCCGTTCCCGTGGCCACGAGCAGCCCCACAAAGACGCTCCACCAGGCAATGCTCATAGGGAAGCCTGCCACCGTGGAGATGCCGAATCCCACGCCCACGCCGAACAACACGCCGAGAATGCCGCCTGCTGTCGCCATCAAGCCGCTTTCGATCAGGAACTGCAGCAGCACGTCCCGCTGCCGCGCGCCCAGCGCCTTGCGCACGCCGATTTCGCGCGTCCGCTCGGTAACGCTTACCAGCATGATGTTCATGATGACGATGCCGCCCACCACCAGTGAAATGGCCGCAACCGGGATGGCAATGGCACCGAACAGGTTGGTCACTGTCTTGAACAGCGAGAGGAACGTATTGTTCAGGTCCAGCGTGAAGCTGTCTTCCTCGCCCAGGCGGTCGTGCCGCGCGGTACGCATCAGCGTGCGGACTTCGTCGCCGGTTTCTTCCAGCGGCAGACCGGTGCCGGGCGCCTTCACGTAGATGGTCAGCGTTTTTTGCGTACCGTAGGTGCTCTGGTATGCGGTGATCGGCACGGCAACGTAGTTGTCCTGGCTGCTGCCCAGCGTTTTGCCCTGCTTCTCGCCCATGCCGATGATCGTGTAGACCACGCCATCCACGCGGATTTCCTTGCCGATGGGGTCTTCGCCCTTGAGCAGGTTTTCCTGGATGTCCGTTCCTACGATGGCCACGTGCCCTGCATGATCCACTTCGGTCGGTGTAAAGGCGCGGCCCTCGACGACGTTTAGATTGCTCAGGTCGGCCATGGCGGCAGTCCACCCGCGCACGCTTACGCCGGTCACAGAATCCGTGCCGTATTTGACGCCCACGCTGCTGCCCTGTCCCGCGCCCACCTGCACGCAATGCTTGCAGTTCTCGCGGATGAACTTGAAATCGTCCAGCAGAATGTTGCGGCGCTTCTCGTACTTGGTGTGCTCCGCAAAGCTGGTGATCAGGTTCGGCATCTTTGACACGGTAAACACGTCGGAACCATAGCGGTTCAGCTTGCCGTCCACGTAGGCGTTCGCGCCGTTCACCAGCGTGACCACAGAGATCACCGCAGCCACGCCGATGACCACGCCCAACAGCGTAAGCACCGTGCGCAGCTTGTTGGCCCACAACGATTGCAGCGCCAGCTTCAGCGCTTCAGTCCAATGCATGTTTCACCCGCAGGGTAAGGGTACTCCCGTGTACGCAACGCGCTCCAGCGAAGTTCCGCATACCGCTTCCTGCGCAGGAGGGATACCGTCTAAGGAGTGTCCGGATTGTGCGCGCCGGGCCTTTGTACATGCCTGACCGCTCAGCCCAAGTCGCTGTAGATGCAGCGCCGCGCTTTTACCTGACGGCGCGGCAGCCGATGCGCCCGGGCGTGCTGCTGCTGGCGCTACTGATCGCTGGTACGGCGCTGTTCGGCATCGCGTACGGCCTGGGCCGCACTGGTAAGCACCGACGGGTTGCTTCCGGTAACTCTAATGCAAGCCGTAGCCCGGCGGGTGGCGGAGGTTCGCAGGCGGGCGACAAAGAAGATGAGGACGACGACCCGTCGCAGATCGACACCGTGGTTATGGGAGATGCGGCAGACGCTCCCGCGCCTGCACGCCGCGGCGCTCGCTCCGGCAACACGAACGTGCACGCGACGGTGATTGTGCATCTGCCGCGATTTGGCCCGGACGCCGGGCTCATCCCGGATACGCCCGCCGGGCACCTGCTCTGGTCGTGGCTGGCCGCCTTCAACAACGGCAGCGGCCCGGCGCTGGAACACGTCTTGCCCAACGAAGCTCCGGCGCCCACATCTGCCGCGGAACTTGCCTTGCGCTCTACCAACGGCGGCTACAACCTGCTCTCCGCCCGCGAACTCCAGCCGGGAGTACTCATCTTCCGCCTTCGCGATCAGACTCCTGAAGGAGCCGAAGCTCTCGGCACCTTGCAGGTGCTGCCCGGCAGTAACCCGCCCAGCATCGGCAGCTTCAGCCTGCGCGTGCTGCCCGCGGCACCTGTAACGACTCACTGAGGCTGTTGCTCCGCGGAGTCGCCGCACAGGCGTGCTCGGCCGAGCGATAGCTACTCGTCGTAGTGCAGCAGGCTATATACGTCCACGTCAGGGAACTTGGAGCGGCCCTTAAGGAAGTCTAGTTCCACCGCGAAGGCTACTCCCGCGATCTCCCCGCCCAGCTGCTTTACCAACTGCACCGTTGCCTGCATGGTGCCGCCGGTGGCCAGCAGGTCATCCACGATGACCACGCGCTGGCCGGGCTGGATCGCGTCCAGGTGGATCTCGAGCGAATCCGAACCGTACTCCAGGTCATACGTCACCTTGGCGGTGGGTGCGGGCAGTTTCTTGGGCTTGCGCACCGGCACGAATCCCGCATTCAGGCGGTAGGCCATGGCCGGGCCAAAGATGAAGCCGCGCGCCTCAATACCCAGCACCAGGTCCACGTGCCGGTCAATGTAGTACGCCGCAAACGCGTCGATCATTTGCGCAAAGCCGGCCTTGTCCTTCAGCAGCGTGGTGATGTCGTAGAACAGGATGCCCGGCTTCGGGAAATCCGGCACCGTGCGGATCAGGCCCTTGAGCGGCTCGCAATTGATCAGGTGTGACATGCATTCATTCTAACGACCGGCCCGGTACCGGCGTGGCTCAGAACGCGCCATCAATCACAAACTCCTTCAACTGTGCGCCTTCGGCTTCGGCCAGGTCGTGTATGCGCACACGGTCCACGCGGCTGCCGCGCGATCCTTTGCGTAGCGCTGCTTCCAACTCCTCCAACTGCTCCGGCGAACCCGCCGCCACGGCTTCCACGTGGCCGGCATCGGTGTTGCGGACCCAGCCGCGCAGGCCCAGTTCGGCGGCTTCGCGGTGCACGAACCAGCGGAAGCCTACGCCCTGCACGCGGCCTTCCACCTGGTAGTGCCGAACGACTTCCGCAGTCTCTGTCACGATGCATCGCCCTGCAGGTGCTGCAGGATTTCCCCGGCGGTCCGCTCCGGGTTCTCGCGGTGCGGGAAGTGGCCCACACCGTCCAGCAGCACACGGCGATAGCCTGCGGTAAAGTAACGCCCAGCACCGTCTGTGGTTTCGGCCAGTTCGCAGTGGTCCTGCAGGCCGTGGAGCAGCAGCGTGGGCACACCCAGCGTCACCGTGCTCTCAAAGCGCGACTGCAACACCGCGTAGGCAGGATCCTTTTCCGCGTGGCCCCAGCGCGAGCGGTAGCTGTGCAGCACCACGTCTGCGAAGTCTTTCCCTTTCCAGCTCTTTGCGGCCTCGGCCAAGTCGCCGGGCGAGTACCAGCCTTCAGGGCTCCAGGTGTCCCACTGGCGCTTGCAAAAGGCAACTGGATCTTCACGAAAGGCCTTCTCGCCGGGTTTCGAGCAGAGATACCACTGGTACCAGATCGCCTGTGCCTGGGGCAGCTTGGGAGGCTTGCCGGGCCCCGGCTCAAACGCCACGGAAAGGGTCACCATGCGCTGCAGCCGCTGCGGAAATAACGCGGCCAGCGCATAACCCGTGCGCGCACCCCAGTCATGCCCCACGTAGTCGAAGGTCTTCAGATCCAGCGCGTCTGCCAGGTCGATCACGTCCTGCGCAAACGCAACCGGCTGCCCGGTTCTTCGCGGGTTGCGGCCAAACAGGTGCGAACGAAACTCCGTCTCTCCGTATCCACGCAGGAACGGTGCGTAGGTGCGGTATCCCGCCTTGTGCAGCGCCGGCAACACCCTGTCCCAGGCCCGCGGCGAATCAGGCCAGCCATGTAGCAGGACCAGCGGTTTGCCACCCTTCGGTCCGGCTTCCTCGTACGTCAGCTTCAGGTGCGTCGTCTTGATAGTGTGCGTGCGCATGCAGGGTTGGATGCGCTGTGCCGCAGCGTGGTTCTGTATGCGTGGTGCAGCTCGGATCTTTGCCAGCAGAAGTGGACGCTTCTATCTATCTGCCCTCCATCTTGTGGTTCTATATCGTTTTCGTCGGCAGCTTCCGCTTCTA
>CAXTBQ010000011.1:0-51996 GCA_964242065.1 uncultured Terriglobus sp.
CGCATCCTCTTCGCTCATTGCGGCTTGGCCGCCAGCACCGCATCGATCTGCGTCAGCAGCTGGGCAAAGTCCACGGGCTTGGGGTGGTAGTCGCTGCAGCCGGCGTCGAGTGCTTTCTGCCGGTCGCCGGACATGGCGTGCGCCGTGAGCGCGATGATGGGAACACCGGCCGTTGCGGGATCGGCCTTCAGGGTGCGGGCCACCGTCCAGCCGTCCAGGATGGGCAGGTTCATGTCCAGCAGCATCACGTCGGGCTTCAGCTCGCGCGCCTTTTCCACGCCTTGCCGGCCGTCTGTCGCGACGGTGACCTCAAATCCGCGGCGCTTCAACCGTCGTGAAAGAAAGTCCCAAAGTTCTTCGTGATCTTCTACCAGCAAAAGCTGCATGTACAAACTCCCAAACCTAGTTTTGATGCTGTTCGGCGCGGCTGCTCTCATCCGGCGCGTGGTGCTCGTGCAGACCGGGTGTGAGCGCGCGCAACTCCCCGGCAAGCTGCCGCAGGTTCGTTTCGCCCTTGGTCAGCACGCGGTCCGCGCCTTCCAGTTGCTGCCGCTCGCTGGCGTCCAGCAGCCGTCCGGACAGCACGATGACCGGGATGTCTTCGCAGCCCGGCCGCTGCCGCAAACGATGCAGGAACTCAAAGCCGTCCATGACCGGCATGGTCAGGCCCAGCCGCAGGACCTGCGGCGGCGCGGGCGGGACCACGTCCAGCGCCGCCTGCCCGTCGCCCGCCTCCGATACGGTCCAGCCCTGCCGCTCAAACGCGGCACGCAGCCGCTGCCGCGTTTCCACATCGTCGTCCACCACCAGGATCTGGCCGGGATCGCCGCGGAACTGCTCCATCACAGCCTTGAGCCTGTCCCACTCCACCGGCTTGAGCACCGTGTCCGCCGCGCCCAAAAAGCTGCTGAGACCCGGTTCGTTCACAAACGTAACCATCACCACGGGGATCCGTTCCAGCACGGGCTCCTGCTTGAGCGCGGCGAGCACGCTCCAGCCATCCATCTGCGGCATCATCACGTCCAGCAGGATGGCGCGCGGCACCAGCTCCCGTGCCAGCTCCAGGCCGCTGCGGCCGTCCGCTGCCAGGCGCACGGCAAAGCCCTCGCGCTCCAAGAAGCGCCGCAGTAGCTCGCGCTGCGACGAATCGTCGTCGATCACCAGCACCAGGCGCTTGTTCTCAGCGCCGGCCGCGGACGCGCTGTCCTGCTCGGCGGATTCTGTTTGCGGCAGGTTCGCAGGAAGGTTCATGGTGAACGTGGAGCCTTCTCCCGCCGCGCTCCGCACGGCAATGTCGCCGCCCAGCAGACGGCAGAACGCCCGCGTGATGGCCAAGCCAAGGCCGGTGCCGCCGTACTTGCGCGTGGTGGAGGCGTCTGCCTGGGCAAACCGCTCGAACAACTTCGCCGTCTGCTCCGGCGTCATGCCGATGCCGGTGTCGGACACGCTAAAGGTGAGCGTGTCGCCTGCGCGGCTGCCGCGCAGCGTGATGTGGCCCTTTTCCGTGAACTTGGCCGCGTTGCTCACCAGGTTGAACAGGCACTGGCGCAGCTTTACCTGGTCGCTGTTCATGGTGCCCAGGTCGCCCGCAACCTCGAGCAGGAGTTCATTGCCCTTCTGCGCAACCAGCCCCTTCATCGTGTTGCTCACATCTTGTAGCAACTGCGCCGCGCTGAACTCCTCCGCATAGGTGGTCATGCGGTCGGCTTCGATCTTTGACAGGTCCAGCACGTCGTTGATGAGCGAGAGCAGGTGGCGCGCGTTGCTCTGGATCTTCTGCACGTCGGCCAGCGTGTCCTTGTCACCGCGGTCTTCCATTTCTTCTTCCAGCAGTTCGCTGTAGCCGATCACGGCAGAGAGCGGTGTGCGCAGCTCGTGGCTCATGTTGGCCAGGAACTGGCTCTTGGCGCGGTTTGCGGCTTCGGCGGATTCCTTCGCGATGTTCAGTTCTTCCTCGGCGCGTTTCTGCTCGGTGATGTCTGTGTGCGTGCCGACCCATTCGCGAATCCTGCCCGAGGTACGCAGCGGCACCGCGCGCGCGGCCATGGTGCGCCACTCGCCATCTTTGCGGCGTACGCGCATGTCCACGGAGAACAAGGTGTTGTTTGCCACGGCGTTTTGCCAGGCCGCGCCCGCCGCGCCGCGGTCCTCAGGGTGCACGGCATCCAGCCAGCCGTAGCGTTCAAACTGCGAGGGAGTCTGCCCGGTAAACCGCGTCCAGCTGGGCTGATCGCCCTTCAGCTCGCCATCGGAGTCCGTGGTCCAGACCATGGACGCGCTGCTCTCGATCAGGCTGCGGTAACGCTCTTCGCTGATGCGCAGTCGCTCCTGCGCATGGCGCTCGTCCGTGACGTCGGCTATCACAATGCCCGCGCCCGCGTTCCTGCCCGAAACGCGCTCGTCCGGCAGGGGAAAGATGCCGAACCGCAGTTGGTATGACTCGTCTTCAGACTGCCCGGTAGGCAGCACCGCATCCATTGTCTGAGAAGTGCCGTGTGCGAGCACGTCCTGAATGGCAGGCTCCAGCCACGTCCGCAGCAGGGGCAGCAGGTCCCAAACGGTGGTGGAAGGCGTGACGGGCAGGGTCCGGTTCGAGAGTCGGAGAAACGCCTCGTTCACGTGCCGGACGCGCAGGTCGTTGCCCACCAGGCCGAAGCCGATGGGCGCGTGATCGAGCACGCGCTCCAGCAGGGCCGCCGCAGCCCGTTCCTTTCGCCGCCGGACCAGCGCGACGAGTGAGACGCACAGGAATGAGAGCGGCAGCGTCACGCCGGCGGTGATCTCCAGGATGGGCAGCCAGAACGATTCCCGCCGGTCCACGCGGGCAATCTCGCGGTGCGCCCGGTCCTGGATCTCCGTGATCACACTTCGAATGTTGTCCATGATGGACTTTTCAGTCAGGCGCTCCACCTGCCCATTGCGCCGCGCTGCAATCGTCTGCGCGGCGTACTGCCGCTTGCTCTGGATGAGATCTGCCAGGAGCTGCCGCCCGGCGGGGTCCGTGTGCAGAGCCGCAAACTCTTCCGGCAAAACGCGCTCCGCCAGTTGGTATGGCTCCAGGTAAGTCTCCTCGCCGCTCAGTGCAAATCCGCGATACCCCGTCTCCAGGTCCTTCATGCTGGAGATCAGCCGCTCCGACGCCATGAGGATGCCGTTCTGTTCGGTCAACTGCCGCCTGCTGCTGGATACCAGCAGAATGGAAAGCGCTCCCGCGACCGACCCCACCAGGAACAGGACTAGCGCAGCGGTGTTCAGCCATCGGTATTCCCGCACCCCTGCAAGCTTTTCTCTATGCCGCCTGTGCTTCCTGCTCATTCGTGTGTTCCCGCGTCCCTGTTCCAACGTGAGATGCAGGCCTGGTGCAACCCGTGAGAGCCGGAATTTGCCGGGTGCAACACCCGCGGAGCGTGACGGCGTGCCGCCGGACGCGCTAACCTGCTGCCATAGGCCTGGGTTTCTCCCTTGCCCGGAAAGTCTGCCCATGGCCATTTCTTCTTCGCCCACTGCTTTTAGCTCGAACAGGCGCACGGAAACCGATACCCGTGCCATGTCGATCGCCACCACGCTCTTTTTCATGTGGGGCTTTCTTACCAGCCTGAATGACATTCTGATCCCGCACCTGAAGTCGATCTTTTCCCTGACCAACGCGCAGGCGGCGCTGATCCAGTTCGCGTTTTTCGGCTCGTACTTCCTGTTTGCGATTCCCGGCGGCAAGCTGGTGGAGTACCGCGGCTATAAGAGCACCATGGTCATCGGCCTGGCGGTAGCAGCGGCGGGCGCGGCACTGTTCATCCCGGCGGCGCACCTGGCATCGTACCCGCTGTTTCTGGGCGCGCTGGTGATCCTGGCCGCGGGCATCACGTTTCTGCAGGTTGCCGCGAATCCGTTTGTCGCCAGCATTGGCCCGGGCGCCACGGCCAGCAGCCGCCTGAATCTGTCGCAGGCCTTCAACTCGCTGGGCACCACCATTGCACCCAAGCTGGGCGGCATCTTTATCCTTGGCGCGGCCACCACGCTGGGCGCGGGTGAGATCAAGCAGCTTGCGCCCGCTCAACTGCAGATGTACCGCGCCGAGCAGGCCGGCACCGTGCAAACGCCGTACCTGATCATTACCGGTATCCTGGTGCTGCTGGCCGTGCTGCTGGCCCTGGTCAAGCTGGACAACCGCGAGCACCTGACCGTGGACATGCGGCCGATCGCCGGCTTCGGCGGCAGTATCTGGAATCAGAAGTGGCTCCTGCTCGGCGCTGTGGGCATCTTTGTCTACGTGGGTGCCGAGGTGTCCATCGGCAGCTTCATCATCGGCTACTTCCAGCAGCCGCAAATCGGCGGCTTGACCGCGGCCGCCGCAGCGACTTATGTGAGCTACTACTGGTTTGGCGCCATGGTCGGGCGCTTTATCGGATCGGCCATTCTCACCAAGGTGCGCACCGGCACGCTGCTGGGCATCTTTGCCGTGGTGGCATGCCTGCTGGTGCTTGCCAGCATGCTGAGCACCGGCCACGTCGCCATGTGGACCATCCTTGCGGTAGGCCTGTTCAACAGCATCATGTTCCCCAGCATCTTTACGCTGGGCCTGGCCGGGCTGGGCGAACTGACCAGCAAGGGATCAAGCCTGATGGTGCAGGCCATTGTAGGCGGAGCGCTGCTGCCGCTGCTGTACGGCAAGCTCGCCGACGGCATTGGCTACCAGAAAGCCTTTATCGTGCCCGCGCTGTGTTACGTGTTCATCGCGGTGTACGGCTTCGCATCCACCAGGAGGCCGCTGCTCACCGATCCGCTGGCCGGACCGGTCGACCCCGTGTAGCTCGCTTAGACTGGGCAGTCTTCACGATCTTCAGCAATGCACCACCATACAGCCGCTGCGAACAGGCTCAATGCCTCGTAACGCAGCGGCTGTTTCGTTGCACCAGGCGACGCACAGTATCGCAATATGCGATATAAATTATCACGGATCGCAATACGAGGTGATCCGTGAAGCTCGCCGACAAAGTTCGCTATCTGCGTGAGGTTGAGGGCTCGATTCGTGGCCTGGGCCGCACCATGTCGCAGCAGGAAGCAGTACGCGCCATTGCCGCGGAAACGGGGACTGCGTTCTCGCAGAGCTACCTGTCGCAGATTGAGTCTGGCGCTCGGCCCCACCTTACGAACACCACTCGACTGCAACTCGCAAAGTTCTTCAAGGTGCATCCGGGCTATCTGGTGGATGACCCAGAAGGCTACCACGCAGAGCTGCTCAGCGACGCCCGGGTTCTGGAAGACAAGCTGGACCTGTGGCTGATTGGTGGCGCTGAGCGATTCCGTCGCGATCCTGCACTTTCCAATGCACTCCTCACGCTTGCAAAGCATCCGGAGTCCTGCCGCTGCCTGCTGCTGCTGGAGGCAATCCTGGAGACACCCGAACTTACCGAGCGATTGTTACAGGCGTTACGACCGGATATGGCAGCACCAGCACCCGAGCCACAAACAACATCTTTGAGCAGAGCGAAACGCACACTGAAAGCGAAAACAAAATGATTAGAGAGACTATCTTTCTTGTTTGCTTCAGCCTTGGCCTGGTATTGACAGCGGCATCTTTCTTTGGCGGTCATCTGCATGCCGGTCATCTTCACTTCGGCGGTCACGGGACGCATACTCACCACGGCAGTGCCGGGCAGTGGTTGAATGCCTTCAGCATGGCCGCATTCCTTTGCTGGTTCGGCGGTGTGGGATACCTGCTGCAACGCACGCACGACTTTACCGTGCTCGCCGTTGTCTTGCTGGCACTGGCAGCGGGCTGCGCCGGTGGTGCGGTGATCTCGCTCTTCCTCAGCAAAGTGCTCATGCGGAATGAGCGCCCGCTTCGTCCGGAAGACACCGAGATGCGCGGCGTGCTGGCGCGAGTGACCAATCGGGTGAGGCCCGGTGGCACCGGTGAAATCCTGTTCACGCTCAACGGAACACGGCGCTGTAGCGCGGCACGGTCTCGCGAAGACGAAACGCTCATGCGGGGTACAGAGGTGGTCGTTGTTACCTACAGCCGTGGCATCGCCTGGGTCGCGCCATTCCACAAGGACGTAGACAACGCTGCGGCACGGTAGAAATGCCACAGAAATGCTTTCTGAGGATCCGTTTGTATCGGAAGCTCCACCTATCCATGCAGTTCTAGCAAAGGACATTTATGTCGAATGTGGTCTACATTGTTGTTGGCCTGGCTCTCATTGCAACCCTCGCCCTTATGGCGCTTGTCGCCGGCATGTATCGCAAAGCCGGTCCGAATGAAGCGTTGATCATCTACGGCTTTCGCGGTCACCGCATCATTCGCGGCCACGGCTCGGTGATCCTGCCGGTGGTGGAGCACGCGCGCACGCTCTCACTGGAGCTGATGAGTTTCGACGTTGCGCCCCGGCAGGATCTCTACACCAAGCAGGGTGTCGCCGTTACCGTGGAGGCGGTGGCGCAAATCAAGGTGCGCTCCGACAGCGAAAGCATCCTGACCGCGGCCGAGCAGTTTCTGAGCAAGAATCCTGCGGAGCGCGAAGCGCTCATCCGCCTTGTGATGGAAGGCCACCTGCGCGGCATCATCGGCCAGCTCACAGTGGAGCAGATCGTGAAAGAGCCCGAGATGGTCGCGGAGCGCATGCGATCCACCTGCGCCGAGGATCTCAGCAAGATGGGCCTTGAAGTCATCTCGTTCACGATCAAGGAAGTACGCGATCAGAACGAATACATCACGAACATGGGCCGGCCGGACATTGCCCGCATCCGTCGCGATGCGGAGATTGCAGCGGCGGAGGCAGAGCGGGATACCGCGATTCGTCGCGCCAACGCCTTGCGTGAGGCTGCCATTGCAAAGGCGGCCGCCGACCAGGAGCGTGTGCTTGCGGAAACGCTCTCACTGGCCAAACAGGCTGAGGCGCAGCGTGATGTCGACATCCAGAAGGCTCAGTTCGCTGAGCAAAGCCGCCGCCAGGAAGCGCAGGCAGACAAGGCCTACGAGATCCAGAAGAACGTGATGCAGCAGCAGGTGATTGCCGAGCAGGTCAAGGTGCAGCAGATTGAAAAAGAACAGCAGATCAAGGTGCAGGAAGCCGAGATCCTGCGCAACGAGAAGGAACTGATCGCGACGGTGCTGAAGCGTTCTGAGATCGAGAAGAAGCGCGTTGAGAATGTGGCCGCCGCGGAACGCGCTCGCCTGACAGTTGAAGCAGAAGGCCGCGCCGCTGCAATCCGTGCGCAGGGTGAGGCTGAAGCAGCCATCATCTTCCAGAAGGGTGAGGCAGAAGCGAAGGCGATGAACGTAAAGGCCGAGGCTTACCAGGAATGGACACAGGCCGCCGTCGTGGACAAGCTCATCACCAATATGGCGGACGTGGTGCGTGCGATGAGCGAACCGCTGAGCAAGGTGGACAAGATCACGATTGTCTCAACCGGCAACGATGCGCAAATGGGAGCAAACAAGATCACGGGCGACCTGACCAAAATTGCCGCACAGGTGCCGGCTCTGTTTGAAGCGCTGAGTGGTATGAACCTGCAGGAGTTATTGCAGAACGTGAAGGGCATCGCGCCCCGCGCGGACGGCAACCACTCGCACTAACCGACGGATGTCGTGGTGCGCCGAACAATATCCCGCGCACCACAACCCCTTTCAAGAGAGGAACGAGTCATGGCTCTGCTGGAACGTGTCGCAACCCTGTTGCGAGCCAACGTGAACGAGATGCTCGACAAGGCGGAAAATCCGCCCGTAATGCTGAAGCAGCTTCTGCGCGACATGGAGAACCAGCTTCTGCAGGTGAAGACACAGGTCGCTGTTGCTGTTGCCGATGAGCACGTGCTGCGGGGCAAATGCGCAGAGTGTGAAGATGCGGTGGCGAGCTGGCGCCGCAGGGCCGAGCTCGCGCTTGCGAAAGGTGACGAAGCCCTGGCCCGTGCAGCTGTGCAACGCTGCCTGCAGGCAGAGCGAACGCTGGAAGGCTATGCGCAGCAACTTGCGGATCAGCGCACGGAGGCAGAGTGGATGCGCGATCGATATCGGCTGCTGGAAGCGAAGCTGGCAGAAACAACAAGCGAAGGCGAGCTGTTGCTTGCGGCCCATCGCCGTGTCACTCGCCGCAATGGACCGGACGCAACTACCGCACAAGCGCACCAGGTTTTGAAGCGCATGCGCGACACCGTGCTAACGGCGCAAGCCGCGCAAACGGCAAAGCGGGAGACCGAAGCTGCGTTGCCAGCGAACCTTGATGACGAACTGGAGCAGTTGGAAAAGAGAGAACGAGTGGACGCTCTGCTGGCAGAACTTAAGCGCAAGCCACATCTACTCTCGAACTGATCCCCGCCTTATCGGACCGCAGATTAAGGTTGAACGCCGCTGCCTTCGGTGACCCGGATGAATCGGTCCACGCCGGCCGGTCGTATGCGTTCCCGGCGTCCGTCCGGCCACAGTACCTCTACTGCTTCCACGTTGGAAGCGTTTCCCAGGCCGAAGTGCACCCGGGGGTCTGATGAGGAAGCGAAGGAGCCGCCTGCCGTCACGTCCGCGCGCTGTTTGATGCCGTTGGCAGTGACCAACACCTGTGCTCCGATGGCGCTGCGATTGCTCTTGCCCGTGCCGGTAAGCTCGAATGCGATCCAGTGGTTCGCACCGCCCGCAACATTGCGAAGGAGCGTGGGCGCGCCATCCAGATTGTTGATGACCACGTCGAGAACGCCACGGTTGAACAGGTCGCCATACGCCATGCCCCGGCCGGTGATCGGGCTTGCCAGTGCTGTGCCTTCAACCGGCGGCACGGCCCGCAGCTTGCCTTTGCTGTTCAGGTACAGCAATGGCCGTTGGCGAAAACTTGTGCCCCAACTGCTGCTGTCTGCCTCCGGGTACACGTGACCGTTCACCACGAACAGGTCGAGCCAGCCGTTGTTGTCCACGTCGAACATGGCCGTGCCCCAGCCCAGGAACGGCACCATGGGTTCGGCGATGCCCGCCTCAACGGAGACGTCCGTAAAGCTACCGTCGCCATCGTTGCGGTAGAGCGGCTTGTAATCGTCCGAAAACGTGGTGTGGAACAGATCGATGCGGCTGTTGCGGTAGAGATCGCCCGCGGCGATGCCCATGGAGGCGGTCTCGCGACCTTCGCCGTTCAGCGCATAGCCTGAATCGAACGATGCATCCTTGAACGTGCCATCGCCCTTGTTGAGGTACAGGTAGTTCGGTGTGGAGTCATTCGCGACCAGCAGGTCCGGCTTGCCATCGCCATCCACGTCGATGAACAGGGATGCCAGGCCGTAGTACTTCCCCTTGTCTTGCACACCCGCTTTCGCAGAGACATCGGTAAACGTGCCGTCGCCGTTGTTGTGGAAGAGCTTGTCCGCTTCGCCTTGAAGGCCGCGTGGACCGCACATGACGTGCAGGCCGCGGAAGGTGCAATTGGTGGCGGGCGCTTTGCCGGTTGCGGGCAGGTCGAAGTGCACGTAGCCGGGCACGAAGAGGTCCAGCTTGCCGTCGCCGTCGTAGTCACCCCACGTAGCGCCCGTGGCCCAACCATCAAACGTCACGTGCGCCTTTGCGGCGACATCGGTGAACGTGCCGTCGTGGTTGTTGTGGTAGAGCCTGCTCTGGCCGTAGTTGGAGACGTACAGGTCCGGCCAGCCATCGTTGTCATAGTCCGCCGCGACCGCACCGGTGCCCCAGCGTTCGTTCGCCACACCAGCAGGGGCGGTCACGTCAGTAAACGTGCCGTCATGGTTGTTGTGGAACAACGCCGCGCTGGGCGGCCTGGCCTTGCCTGCCTCCGCGTCGAAGGTACTGCCGTTGACCAGGTAGATATCGAGCCAGCCGTCGCGATCGTAATCCAGCAGCGCCACGCCAGAGCCGATGCTCTCAAGAATGTACTTCCGCTGCGGCGTGCCTGCTACATGCTGAAAGCGGCTCAGGCCTGACTTTGCGGTGATGTCTTCAAACGGCACCGGCCCGCTCTTCACGAAGCCACCTGCCGTGATGGGGCGGTGCTCCGCGTCGTAAATGCCTTCGCGCGCAGCGCCCGTGCTGGAGCCCATCTCCTGCGCGTGTGCGGTTGCGCACACGGCCACACCGAAAGCAAGAAGAGCTCGCAGGAAGCGCACCTACTGCTGCCCGCCCTGTAGATGTGTCTTGTCGCGGTTTGCGCTCTCCACAGCCTTCTTCTCCGCGTCCAGCGCCGTTGCGTGCAGCGCGGCCACACGTTCCATGTAGCGCGCCGCCTCTTCCGGGTGCCCCTGTGCGCGAGCAATCCGGGCAAGCAGATACGGCGCGCCCGGTTCATCCGGATTCAGCTCCGCGGCCCGGCGAAGCTGCTTGTCCGCGACGGGCAAATCGTGCAGCTCGAAGTTCGCTTTGCCAAGGTAGAACGCCGTAGCCCATGATCCGGGAGCGGCGGCCTGCGCCTGCTCCAGCACCGTGCGCCCGTCAGCCCAGCGCGAGAGCTGCACCAGCAGCGCGCCCAGCAGGTACAGCGCGGCGGAGTCGTGCGGGTCAGCCTTCAACGCCAGCCGCAGTTGCTCTTCAGCCTTGTCGTTGCCGTGCATGCCCAGGTAGGCACGGCCAAGCTCGCGGTGGGCTCCGGGGCTGTCCGCGTCGTTTGACAGGGCGTCCTGAAAAGCCTGAACGGCATTCGGGTAGTCCGTCGCTTCCAGGTACGCTTCGCCCAGCAGGAAGGCCTCTTGCGCGGGCGGCGCACCGGCAAAGACCCGAGCAAGCGTCTCACGCGCTTCCGCCTGCCGGTCTGCCCGCGTGTATGCGATGCCGAGCACGTAGAGCGCACCGCGGTCCGCGTCGGCAGACGCAGTAAGCGGTTGCAGCAGGCGGATGGCGTCCGCGGGCTTGCCGCTATACGCCAGCGCAGTAGCCAGCAGCGTGGTCACGCGCACATCCGCGGCATGTGCCTGGTGCAGGCGCTCGAAGTACGGCAACGCATCGCTGTACTGCTGCAGCTTCAGGTAGGCCAAGCCGAGGTTCAGCTGTACCGCCTCCTGCGCGGGCACTACCTGCAGCGCCTTGCGGTAAACGTCCACTGCTTCGGTCAGGCGGCTGGTCTTTGCGTACAGAACGCCCAGGTTGATGAGAACCGCGGCGTTCCTCGGGTCTTTGTGCAGGATCTGCTGAAACCCAGCTTCGGCATTGGCGTAGGCTCCGGCGTTCATGTTCTGCATGGCTTGTTGGAAGACCTGTTCCGCCGTGGGCGCCTCTCTGCTCGCAGCCGTCTGCGCGCCGCTGCTACCTGTCATGCAGGCCGCCAGCAGGACGGTCTTCAGGATGGAGCGGTTGTTTGCCAAGAGACTCCTTGCAACTGAGCCGTAGTGTAAGCCGATGCCTCTGCTCCTGGCTGCAGAGAGCCACGGCCAAAGCAGAAGAGAGCCAGCCGCAGCAGGCGCTCGTTCTTGAGTGTGGAAGTACGGGTTAGTAGTAGAACTTCGCGCCCACCTGCATCTGGCGAGGATCGCGAACGTTGGTGATCTGGCCGGAGCTGCCGGCGTAGTTTGCGCCCGGACTGTTGGTAAAAGTCTGCCCCGGTGTCGGCGCGGACAGGCCCGCGTTGATGCTGCCCCATTGCGTGTGGTTGAAGACGTTGAAGAACTCGAACCGGAGCTGCGCACGAATGCTTTCTGTGAACAGGAAGTTCTTGTTCAGCGACATATTCCAGCTGTTGACGCCAGGGCCGTAGATGCTGTTTCGGCCGAAGTTGCCGAAGCTGCCGTTCTTGGGCACTGCGAAGACACCGGGGTTGAACCACATGGGGCTAGCACCGGCGGCAACGTTGTGGGTGTGGTTGGCCATGATCTGGCCGCCCAGGTAGTCCGGGCGGATGTGGCCGAAGCCGCCATTGCCCAGGTTGCCGCTGGAGCTCAGGTCGCAATTACCGCCCAGGTTGTTGGTCAGGCAGGGCGTGCCGCTCCAAAACTGGGCCGTACCGGAGTACTCCCAGCCGCCCGCGGCGAGTTGGATGAGCTTGTTGCTGCCCTTGAAGTCACCCAGGTTCCACACGTACTGGATGTTGCCAACGTTGCGGCGGTCATACCCTGCAGGTGCGTAGAAGCGGTAGAGCTGGCCATAATCGGCAAACTGGTTGAAGTCGGTGTCCACGTCATCCAGGTTCATGGCCTTGGAGTAGGTATAGTCCGTGTTGACGGTCAGGCGATTGCTGAAGCGACGGGTCACGTGCACCTGCAGGCCGTTGTAGTTGCTGCTGGCACCGAAACGCGCGTACTGCAGCGAGTTGTAGCCCTTGTAAGGGAACAGGGCCTGGGTCACGTTGTTGACCGTGGCCAGGGCATTGGTACTGGTGGTGTAGCCCAGCGGCAGTTGCTCCAGTTGCTGAATGTACACCTGATGCCGGCTGACGTTGCCGATGTACGTCACGTCCAGGGCGATGTTGTAGGGCAGCGCCTGCTGGATACCGATGTTGTAGCCGTAGGTGGTGGGCACCTTGGCGTTGATGTCCTGCGCCGTCACCGAGGAAGTGGTGAGCGGCTGCCCATTCACGATGGAAGCCGAGGTGTTGTCGATCTTGCCGCCGTACACGGTGGGTGTGTAGACCGTGGGCGGGTTGCTGATGGCACCGAAATTGAAAATGTTCTGCTGGTAGCGCTCGTAGAAGGTGCCGAAGCCGCCGCGCAGCGCCGTCTTGCCATCGCCGAACACGTCGTAGGCAAAGCCGACGCGCGGTCCAAAGTTGTTGAACCGGTTGTAAATACCACCCTTCGGCAGGCCGTTGGTACCCTCGCGCACCATGCCGTTGTAAGGATTACCGCTGCCGGTAATGATGGTGCCCTGGGTGGGTGCTTGGCCGGGGATGTTGTTGGCCGTGTTCAGGCTGACGGCCTGGGCCGCGTTATAGGCGCTCGGCACGAAGTAGTACTCGTGGTACTGACCCGTGGTGTAGGTGGGACCCACGTATTCGTAGCGCAGGCCGTAGTCCAGCGTGAGCCGCGGCGTCGCCTTCCAGGTGTCCTGGATGTAGCCTTCCAACTGAATGAAGTGGAAGTTGCCGAAGGCGAACAGGTTGGACTGCGCGACGGTGGTGTAATTGCCGGTCAGCATGTTGGCTATGCCGACGTTGCTGTTGTTGCTGTTCTGGTTGCTGGCACCGAAGTTAAAGCTCGGGTTCTCCTGCCAGTTGCCCTCCTGCCCGTTCTCGTTCAGGTCGCCAAAGATGCCGAACTTGAGCACGTGGTCCTTGATCACCTTGGTGACGTCATCCGTGACCACGACGGTGTTGCCAGTGGAGGTCCAGCCGGCGGGGAACAGGCCGGTGTTGATGTAGCCGTCGCCGCTGTTCAGCTGCGGTGCCAGGTTGTGCGTGTTGGTGGCCGGATAGATGTCGCTGAAGCTGTAGCCAATGGTGGTTTTGTCGTACAGCGACTTGTCCGTGCCGGACGGAATGTCCACAAGCTGGTTGAGATGGAGCCAGCCCACCGTAACCTCATTCGTCAGCGTGGGTGAGATCACGTTCACCAGGCTCCAGGCATAGCTCTTGCCGGGCTTCTGGCGGAACTGCGGATATACCGGGAAGCTGGGGCCGGAGAAGATGCCGAAGCCCTGCTGTTCCTGCTGCCGGTCGTCCACATAGCGGAAGAATGCGTTCGCCTTGGGACCAAAGGTGAAGTCGATGCGCGCTGCGTACTGGTTCTTGCGGAAGGTGTAGGTGTCCTGGAAAGGAATCTGCAGCAGATCGCCGAACCCGTTGTTGTACACGGGCGCGTTCAGGTTGCCGCGGTAGCCCGGCAGTACGTTCTTGATCATGGCGGCGTACTGGTTGCTGAAGTAACTTGCCGGCACACGGTTGTTGGCGAACGGCGTACCCGTAATCACTTCACCCTGGGCGTTGTAACGAACCGATCCGGGGACGAAGACCTGGCCGTTCCGCACCGGGTTGCCGTTGGTGTCTGCAATCGGCGAGCAGGTCCCCGTGCCGCCAAAAGCGCAGGCATTGCCGGAGCGGTACACCGTGGACATGTCTGCATAGCCCAGCGCCTGCCCGCTCGCGGCGTTGATGCCCAGAATGGCCGGGTTCGGCATTGTGTAGAAGGTGTTGCCATTCGGCTTGCTGGCGCGGGTACCCTCGTAGTTGAAGAAGAAGAAAGCGCGCTTGTTGCCTGCGGGCGAGATCTTGGGGATTGGTATCCAACCGCCAACGTTGCCGCCGAAGATGTTGTAGTGCAGCGGCGCACGCGCTCCACCCCGGTGATTGGTGAACCAGTCGTTCGCATTGAAGGCGGTGTTGCGGTCGAACTCCCACAGCGTGCCGTGGAACTTCTGCCCGCCTGTTTTGGTGTTCACCAAGATCATGACGCCCGGGCTGCGGCCGTACTCCGCGTTGAAGTTGCCGGTCAGCGTTTTAAAGGCACCCACCGCGTCAATGCTCAGGTTGGTGTACTCGCCGTCGTTTGCGCCTACGTCGGTATTGATCACGCCGTCCAGAAAGAAGTTATTGGCGGTGCCGCGCATGCCGTTCACGAAGAAGTCGTTAGTCTGGTTGAACACCAGTCGAAACTGCGAGGTGTTGTTCGTCACGACGCCTGGAAGCGTGGTGAGCAACGAAACGAAGTCACGGCCGTTCAGCGGCTGTTCCAGTACCTGCCGCTGGTCCACGATGGAGGAGTTATCCGAGTTCGCGGTCTCAATGAGCGGCGCTTCTTCTGTGACCGTCACGGTCTCGCTGCTGCCGCCCACCGTCAGGCTCAGGTTGCCCAGACCCAACGTCTGCTGCTCGTCCAGTGTAATGTTGTTGCGGAGCAGATTCTGCATGCCGCTGGCGCTGATCTTAATGGAATACGTCGCCGGCGGCATGTTGAGCGCTCGAAAGGTGCCGTCCGTTCCGGATCGTGCCTCTCGCACCAGCGTGCCCGTCTTCTGGTCGGTGATCTCGACGGTCGCATTCGGGATAGCGGCACCGGTCGAGTCCGTGACCACGCCCGTGAGCTGACCCGTTTGCGCTGCCAGAGAGCGTCCGCCGAGAAAGCCGGCGAACAAAAGCAGCAGGGAGAGAAGCAGCCGCATGGCTCTGCCTCTCCTGCGATCCGCGCCTGCGGGCTGTAACGTGGACACATGTTCTGCTGACATGCGCAGCTCTGCGCTATTTCGCTGAATCAAGGGTGGCCTCCAAATGGTTCGCACAACTATACGCTGGAGAGAACCATCCGTGTCAAAGCTGACAGGAACCGGTCTAAGTACCGGCGTAAGTTCGCGGGCTACTTCTTCAGCGACTAACCTCCTCAGCTACTATTCGTAGCGAGTTAATAGTGCGTGCACTAACGGCAAGGCTTTCTGCCTTTCTGCAGCTCCACTTAGCAGTTCAATCGATTGTCTTATTAGATCGGCAACCGCAGTGCGTTGGGATGTTCTACTGCTGCCGGTGGACGGAACGGGTCATGCGCGGTGCCGCCGCTCTTTGCTGACGGCCTCCATCAGCCCGCGCTGGTACCCATTGGCATACAGGCAGCCGAGCACGCTGTAACCGGGATGCGCGTTGCTGTCGCCGTACATGGTGGGCACGTGGTCAGGACGTACCGGGCCGCGGAAGCCGATGTCGTAGTACGCGCGCATGGCTTCATACATGTCAATCTTGCCTTCGTCGTGGAAGCACTCCGTAAAGCTGAACTTGCCGCCTCGCACGTTGCGGAAGTGCACAAAGTGGATCTTCTCCTTGCCGAAGTCTCGGATGGTGGCCGGGATGTCCGCGCCCATCAGCGCGAAGTTACCCTGGCACATAGTGATGCCGTTGTTCGGGCTGGGAGCGATCGCGAGCATACGCTTGAAGTTCTGCACCGTGGTCATGATGCGGGAGATGCCTTTGATCTGGTCCACTTGGGGATCGTCCGGGTGCATGGCCAGCTTGATGCCGGCCTTCTCCGCCTCGGGCACCACGGCCTTCAGAAAATACGTGAGCGTCTCCCAGAGCTTTTCCTTGGAAACCTGTCCGTACTGTGTTGCGGGCGCGTCTTTCGCGGCCTCCCAGTCGAACGCCGTCATCAGCGCTCCACCGCGCCCGGGCCGCGCCATATCCGTGCGGTACCAGCCGATGACGGGCATCCAGTTGTAACAGATGGTATCGATGCCGGCCTGCCGCAGGCTCTTCATGAACGTGATGAAGTTGCTGATTTCCTCGTCGCGCCCACTTAGCCCGAGCTTGGTCTTTTCGCCCAGGGCGGGCGGGCCCTCGATGACGCGCAGCTTGAGCCCGCACTTCGCGTAGGCCTCCACCGTTGCCTTTACGGCGGCCACTTCCCAGAGACGGTTGTTGGCCGTCCGATCAATGCCGCTGACCGCTCCCAGCACATCCATCTGGCGGCAGAACGCCATCTTCTGTTCGTCGCGGCCGTTGAAGTAGGCCTCGCACATCTGCATGCCGGCGTCACGCAGGTCCGCGGCGTTCCCTTGGGCACCGCTGCCGGGTGTGGCCGTTTGGCCGAGCAGTTCGCGCGTGTTGGAAAGTACAGCACCCGCGGCAACTGCGAAAGTGGACTTCTTCAGAAAGTTTCTGCGCCCTGTTTGCATGGTGCCGCAAAGAATAGCATCCGCTTATGAGATCTGTGCCACGGTGCCGACAGGGAGTGGGTTGCGCCTTTCCGCTTCAACCGCGATGAGAGTAAGATGGCGACGGTTCAGGGTGTGGTGCAGGCTCCCCGACTTACAAGCACAACCTTATAACCCTCAGGAAGACCTTTGTGGAGGATCGTGTTCATGCGTACATCTGTGACCGCGGCGGCGTGCGCTCTGGGAGTTACTGTTTCCCTTGTGGGCTTTGCCGCTTCCAATAGGTCTGACAGGGGCATAAAAGATTCCGGTACAGACAGCGCGGTAACACGAACCTGGCAGACCTATGGCGGCCAGCCGGAAGGCGACCACTACTCCAGCCTGGCGCAGATCAACCGGGACAATGTGTCCAAGCTGGCGGTCGCCTGGAAATTCGATACGGGGGAAACTGGCGGGCTGGAAACGAACCCAATCATCGTGGATGGTGTGATGTATGCCACCACCCCAAACCATGCCGTGATCGCGCTGGATGGTGCGTCCGGCAAGCTGCTGTGGAAGTGGCAGGCACCTTTGAACGGCTTTGCGCGCAACCGCGGCGTCACCTATTGGAGTGATGGCCGGCCCAACGGCGAAAGCCGCATCCTGGTCGGCTACAGGAGCTTTCTCTACGCCCTGGACGCAAAGTCCGGTACGGCCATCACGAGCTTCGGAGAAGGCGGCAAGATCGATCTTCGCAAGGGGCTGCGGGGCGACGACTACGAGTCCCAGTCCGTCGACCTGTCAACGCCCGGAACCATCTACAAAGACACGATCATCGTGGGAGGCGGAAACCCGGAAACTTATCCATCGCCGCCTGGAGATATCCGTGCCTTTGATGTCCGCACCGGACAGCGTCGCTGGACCTTTCACACCATCCCGCATCCGGGTGAGCCGGGCTACGAGACCTGGCCAAAGGATGCATGGAAGGTGGCGGGCGCGGCCAATAACTGGGGCGGCATGACGGTGGACACGGCACGCGGCATCGTCTTTGTGCCCACCGGGTCGGCAGTGTTCGACTTCTACGGTGCCAATCGCGCGGGAGACGACCTGTACGCCAACACGCTGCTGGCGCTGGACGCCAACACCGGCAAGCGGCTCTGGCATTTCCAGGCCGTGCACCACGATCTTTGGGATCGCGACTTCTCCGCCGCGCCCGCGCTGGTCACGGTGATGCACGACGGCAAGCGCGTGGACGCCGTTGCCCAAACCTCCAAGACCGGGTACCTGTATGTTCTGGACCGCGTCACGGGCAAGCCACTCTTTCCGATTGAGGAGAAGCCGGTCCCGGCCAGCACCGTTCCCGGCGAGGCGGCGTCGAAGACCCAGCCCATTCCGACGCTGCCCGCGCCCTACACGCGCCAGGGGCTCACCGAAGATATGCTGACCAACGTGACGCCTGAGTCCCATGCCTGGGCCGTAAAGCAGTGGGCCAGCCTGGAGCATGGCGGCGCGTTCACGCCGCCGGTGGTCGACAAGCTGATGGCAAACCTGCCCGGCTTTGCGGGCGGCGCAGAGTGGGGCGGACCCGCCGTGGACCCCAACACCGGCGTCATCTACGTCAACGAGAACGACACCGCCTGGCTGGTGGGCCTGACCGTGCCGCCGCCCCCGGGCAGCGAAGGCGAAAAGACCTATCAGAACCAGTGCAGCGGATGCCACGGGATCAACCGCGCCGGTTCGCCGCCGCTGATCCCGTCACTGCACGGCGTGGAAGGCAGGCTGACAGACGCGGAGATTTCCGCCGTGGTGCACGGTGGCAAGGGGCGCATGCCCTCCTTCGCCGGCCTGGGCGACGCACGTATCAACGAAGTGATCCGCTACCTGACTCGCGCGCCGCGGGACCCTGAGGCGACGCACAAGGCAGCGGTCGCCAAGACCTCCGGCGGCGAGAACCTGATGCCCTATAAGACCATCGGCTTCAATCGCTTTACCGATCCACAGGGCTACCCCGCGGTTTCGCCACCCTGGGGCACGCTGAACGCCATTGACCTGAACACGGGCAAGTACCTGTGGCGAATCCCATTCGGCGAGTATCCGGAGTTGAAGGCCAAGGGCATCAAGCCCACCGGGTCGGACAACTACGGCGGCCCGGTGGTCACGGCGGGCGGGCTCCTGTTCATTGGCGCAACCGTGTTTGACGAAAAGTTTCACGCCTATGACAGCCGTACCGGCAAGCTGCTATGGGAAACCCAGTTGCCCTTTGCCGGCCTGGCCACGCCCGCAACCTACTCCGTCGCCGGCAAGCAGTATGTCGTGATTGCGGCGGGCGGCGGGCAGTCCAGCACCAAGCCCAGCGGCGGCGTGTACGTCGCGTACGCTTTGCCGTAGTTTCGGAGGACTTGTCGATTGGCTGTGATGACGAAGAAGCTCTGCAAAGTTGCGATGTTCGCCGCACCCATGCTTTGTTGCGCATTTCTCGCGGGCCAGCAGCCGGCCACCGCTGCGGGTGCCCAAGCGCCTGTGCCATCCACCCCGGACTGCGCAGCTGCTGCCGCCGTGGACGTTCCCAGGGCCGTGATCTCGAACGGTGTCGTCAAGGCCGTGATTTACCTGCCGGACAGCACTCGCGGCTACTACCGTTCTACGCGCTTTGACTGGTCCGGCGTAATCGGCTGCCTTTCTGCCAACGGCCACACCTACTTCGGACCGTGGTTCCCGCGCTACGATCCGCTGCTGAACGATTCCATCTCCGGCCCGGTGGAGGAGTTCAAGCCGGAGGAGGGTGCCATCGGCTACAACGCGGCGGAGGCGGGCGACCTGTTCGTCAAGGTCGGCGTGGGTGTTCTGCGCAGGGTCGATGACAAGCCGTACTCCTCCTACTTCACGTACCCCATCGTGGATAGCGGCACCTGGAAGTCGCACGCCACGCACACCGGGGTGGAGTTCACGCAGGAGTTGAAGTCGCCCACCGGCGTCGCCTACACGTATCGCAAGCAATTAGAGCTGGCCAAAGGTGCTGCTGGCCTGTCGCTGCAACACGAACTCACCAACCGCGGCACGGCCCCGCTGGAAATGGACGTGTACAACCACAACTTCGTGGTGCTGGATAACACGCCCACCGGACCGGACACGGCGGTACGCTTCACTTTCCATCCGGAACCCGAGCACGCCCTGCCCAACGGCGGCGTGATCCGCGGAAATGAACTGACCTACACATCGGAGCTGCAGCCCAAGCAGACGGTGAACAGCGTCCTAACCGGCTACTCCGACAAGGTTTCGGACTATGACTTTACTGTGGAGAACAGGCGGACCCACGTGGGCATCCGTCAGACCGCCGATCACCCGCTCTCACACCTGAACTTCTGGTCTATCCGCACGGTTGTCTGCCCGGAAGGCTACATTCACCTCAGCATTGCCCCGGGACAAACCGCGCGCTGGACCATCCGGTACACCTTCGTCTCCTGAGGCGTCTGGAACGCAGCCGCACTGTTTAGGTTGCATACCTAACCCCTTTGCAGTTTCTGTTTGCTTTGCCACCGACTTTTCTGTACGGTACCTAGAAACCTCAGTCTTTTCTGCTTGTCCTGCTGGTACCCGGGGATGCCGCGTAATTCCTGCGCGGGGTCTCTGCCTTCTGGCGATCACTCAGCGCAGCCCTTTGCGCTGTGCGCGAACCTGTGTGTTCTTGAAGAGAGGATCTATGACCGTACTGACCAACAAGGCGCGTGTCTCCATCGCCGCCGCCGTGGCACTGGCTGCAACCGCCATGTGTGCCGGCGCACAGACCTTCCGCGGCAGCCTTACCGGCCGCGTTACAGACCCGCAGGGAGCCGCCGTCGCAGGCGCGCAGATCACGCTGCTGAACCCGGCCACGGGCACCAGCCTGAAGGAAACCTCAAACAAGGCGGGCGAGTACAACCTGACAGAGCTGCCCGTGGGCATCTACCAGCTCACAGTTTCGTATCAGGGCTTTTCCACCAAGCAGATTTCAAACATCAACGTGGAAGTCACCAAGGTGACCAGCCTGGATGTACAGCTCACGGTGGGTGCCGAAACCACGACGGTGGACGTGAGCGCCGCGGGCACGGTGCAGGTAGATACAGAGTCCAGCGCGCTTGTCTCCGTGGTCAGTTCCAAGGCGGTGCAGGAGCTGCCGCTGAACGGCCGCGACTTCACGCGGCTTGTGCGCTACTCGCCCGGTGTGGCTGCGCTCTCCAACTCTGTTAACGGCTCGCGCACGGCGTCCATCAACTTCCAGGTGGACGGCGCGGACAATGTGGACGCGTGGCTCGGCATTGTGGCTTCCAACCAGGGCGGCATCGCCAGCGTAGCGGGCGGCCTCATTCCCATTGAAGCCATCGATCAGTTCTCCATGCAGTCCGGCGGTGAAGCAGACCAGGGCCGCAACGCGGGTGCCAACAGCAACATGGTGCTGAAGAGCGGCACCAACAACATCCACGGTGATGTTTTCTACTATGACCGCAATGAGTTCTTCGCGGCCATCTCGCCGGTGGCACCTGCGGATAGCCGCAAGCAGTTTCTGCGCAACCACCAGGGTGGATTTGCGCTGGGCGGCCCCATCTGGAAGGATCACACGTTCCTGTTTACCGCGGGTGAGATCCAAATCGCCAAGATCAACACCGCGCTGACCGATACCGTTCTCACCGATAGCTGGATCAGCGCAGCGACGGCGTTTATGGGCCGGTACAACCTGCAGCCCAACCAGCTCAGCACGAACCTGTATGGATTGCTGTTCCCGGCCAGTTCCAAGGCTGGGCCGGCGACCACGAGCAACTATTTCGCGCAGGGCACCACCAACTACTCGAGCTACAACGGCATCATCAAGCTGGATCATCGCTTCGGCGAACGGAACCAGCTTTCTATTCGCTACCTGGGCACCACGGGCAAGCAGACCGCGCCTACCGGCTCGTTCTACGCGGACTATTACCAGACCGCGCCCATGCACATCCACAACTTCTCCATCGTGGATACGCATACGTTCAGCAGCAAGATCCTGAACCAGATCACGTTTGGCACCAACTACTTCCTGCAGACGTTCAACGATGCAAACCAGAGCTTCTTTCCATCGCGCGTTGGCCTGAACCTGGGCATCACCAACCCCATCGTTGCGCAGGGCGCGCCCACCATCAACATCAGCGGCTTCGATATTACGGGTGCCACGCAGCCGTCCGGCCGTACCGACGTGACCGGCCACGTCACGGATAACTTCCACTGGGAAGTGGGCCGCCACCAGCTCAAGTTCGGCGGCGAGTTTCGGCATGCCAACATCAACCAGCTTTATTTCTCCAGCTCGCGCGGCACGTTTAACTTCGACGGTACGCGCGGGCCATGGTTCCGCAGCGCGACCGGTGCCACCGGTGCCACCTGCAACGCTACCTCGCTGGCCTATGCCGCCGCGCTTGGCTTTACCACGGCCAGTAACTGCAACAACCTCGCGTACATCGCAGACTTCCTGAACGGCCAGCCCACAGCCTCATCCGGCGCGCGCCTTTTGCAGGGCAACGCGCAACGCGTGTGGCTGCTGAACACGGAAGAAGCCTGGGCAGCGGACGACTTCAAGGTGAACAGCAAGCTCACGCTCAACCTGGGTGTTCGTTACTCGGTGCCGGGCGTGGTGCACTCCGCGCTGGATGACACCTACAGCTTTGTTCCGGGTCAGGGATTTCAGAAGCCGCTGTATCAGAACTATTACAAATCCATCGCGCCGCGCGTTGGCTTTGCCTACTCCTTCCACCAGGACAACACCACCGTGCTGCGCGGTACCTGGGGACGCTTCTTTGACACGCCGGCCATGTCTGCCTTTACCAGCGGCACCACCGGCAACGGCGGCGCGGCTTACTCGCAGAACAACCCCGCCGGCCCAGACGCAGCGGCTATCTTCGTGAACAACGCGGTGAGCTGGCAGGTGGGTGTAAACCCGTTCGTCGGTACAGCCGCACCTACGGTTGGCGCGTTTGGCGTTCAGCCGGACATCCACATGCCGTATGCTGACGTTTTCAGCCTGAACCTGGAGCAGCAGGTCTCGCCCAAGACACTCCTGACGGTTGGATATGTGGGCACGGAAGGCCGCCGTCTGCTCACGCTGTTCGATCTGAACCAGCCCGTTGCCAGTGGCACCACGACGTACAACGCGCGTCCCTACGCCGGCACCACCACCTTTGCCAATGAGAACGCCACCTTTGCCGGCAATGCGCTGGCGGGCGTGAACCAACTGCAGGGCGCGGCCAGTTCAAACTTCCACTCTCTGCAGGTGAGCATCCGACAGTCCGATTGGAAAGGCTTGTCCGGCAATCTGAATTACACGTGGAGCCGGGCCATGGATGACGGTTCATCCACCACCACGCCCATGAACAGCTACAACCTGAAGCAGGATTACGGCCCAAGCACGTTTGACGGGCGGAACAACGTGAATGGCTACCTCTTCTACTCCCTGCCAGAGTTCTGGCATGCGGTTCCGCGGCTGAGCAAGGGCTTCCAGGCCACCGCCTCATTCCAGTACTCCAGCGGCCTGCCGCTGAACCCGCTCGTCAGCACGGATAACAGCCGCACCTACCAACTGAAGGACCGTCCCAACGTCAACGTGGGCGTGAATCCGTACACGGGTGTGCAGCTTGCCACCAGTACGGCCACCGGCCGCCAATACCGCTGGATGCAGAACGGCGGTGCCTTCAGCACGCCCGCCGTGGGCACCTATGGCAACGAACGCCGCGACGCATTCGTGGGTCCCAACTTCCGCACCGTGGACTTCTCCATGCTCAAGCGCACTCCCATTACGGAGAAGGTGAGCACGGAGTTGCGCGCGGAGGTTTTCAACATCTTCAACTTCAACAACTACGCAAATCCCAGCGTCAGCAACATCAATGGCAGCACCTTCGGCCTGATCACGAACACCCGCAACGGCGCATCCGCACCAGGCATCGGTTTCGGTGAACCGTTCAACGTGCAGTTCGCCTTCAAGGTCGGTTTCTAGAGCACAGGGGCATGGCCTCGCTTGGATTCCGTCCAGGCGAGGCACACTTCCGTTCCGCGCGTCCCGGCGCGACGGCCCCTCAGCTCTCAGCCCGTCACCGCGACCGGAGCACGCGAGACGCTGATCCTCGGGTTCCACTCGCCATGCAGCGACTGGAACCGTGTCGCCGCGGCTGCAGTGCCTTGTTCCAGGTGCTTTGCGCCGTGGCACGTGCCGTGGGAAAGCGTACATTCGCGCTATGCGGTTCTTTCGTGTTCTTGCGGCCACCCTCGTTGTGATCGCGCTGGGCTACCTGGGCCTGCTGCTGTTTGCTTTCGAGACGGTCCCGGATCACCATGGGCAGGCAAAGCAGTTCGATGTGTTGATCGTTCTTGGCACGCCGGCTAAAGCGGATGGCAGCCCCTCGCCGGAGCTGCGCGAGCGCATTGCCGAAAGCGTGCGCGAGTACCGCGCCGGTGTTGCGCCGCACCTGATCATGACGGGCGGCGCGGCGCACAACCACTTCGTCGAAGGGCAGGTGATGGCGGACGTTGCGGCGGATGCAGGTGTTCCGCGCGGTGCGATTACCGTGGAAGACAAGGCAAAGGACACCGTGGAAAACATCTGGTTCAGCCGCGCCATCATGCAGAGCAACGGTTGGCACTCCGCGGAGGTGATCAGTTCGCCGTACCATCTGCCGCGCACCGCCCTGATCCTGCAGCATTACACCGGCCCGCTCGCATTCGACTGGCACACGCACCCGGCGCAATGGCCCGCCGAGTACAGCGTGTCCCAGAGGCTGCAGAAAGACTTCCACGAGGCAGTGGGCTGCGTCCGTCTGCGCCTGCATGGGTTCAGACCTTCAAAATACCTGCCGGCAGCATAGGCTCGCTCCGTACGACATGTGGCTCCGGGATGAACCTTTCGCGCTGCACAGAGCGTCCTGGGGGCGTAACCATCGTCACGGATTTGGACGCCCAAAGCATGCCAAGTACACTCGGACGCATCCTGTAAGCGACAGCGAACAAGAGAGTGATCGAGACCTATGCTGGTGATTCGCAAGGAGCAGATCGAGCACTTCGAAAGGGTGCTGGAGGCTCGCTATCTGGACAGAGCGTGCCGGTACCTGCAGGAGGACCTCTCGTCCCTCTGCAAGGGAATGACCGAGAAAGACCTGCGCGAGTACGCCGCCGCGGCATTTCGCCGGGCCTTCGGCTACGGCATGCGCACACAGGGCGAGCACCTGGGATACCTCACAGTTGCCGCCGTGCTCGGGTGGGAGTTCCATACGGAGGCACGGTACGCATGGGTCGGCGAGTGCCTTGCCAATCCCCTGCTGGGTTCCCCGGCGGGACGGATCCGGAATGTGCTGGAGGCCGTATCGAACGGTCTGGACGAACCGGCGGGGGAGGAGGTCGGGAGCCGTGTGTAAAGACAAGGAAGAGGTGAAAGAAGAGTCGATGGAGGTCGAGGTCGACCCCCATGGGATGGATGAGGAGGAGTCAGAGTCCGAATCCATTGTGAAAGACGAACCGGGTGAGAAGGAGACAGACGAACCGGTCCGCGGGAGCGGCTCAGAGGGGGCGACCGACCCGGAAAAGCAGGAACGCAAGGAGAAGCGCAAGCTGGAGAGCGCGTTTTCCGGGACGCCTGTGACCGGCAGCAGCGGGGGCGCATCCCTTGTCGACCGCAAAGAGGCGCTCAACCTGGCGAAGGCCAACGTGGAGGGCGGGGGCAACAGCGACATGGTGGTGCCCCAGGCAACCTGCAGACTGGCCAAGGACTGCGTTCTGCCCGACTTCAAGGTTGTGGGGCGTCCGGCACGTTCCCACGGGGCCAGCATGGGCGACCACACAACGCCCTTCAGCATCGTGCAGCGCATGGCCCTGGACGCCTTTCTTCCGGATGAGGTGGCGGACGAGGCGAACACGGCCAAGACCAGGCTGAAGTTTGTGACCGTGGTAGAGGCGCGCGATGGACTGAAGGCGCTCTACGAGGCCACTCGAACCCTGCCCGGCTACGGCTGCAAGTGGATCGACGAAAGGCAGGCGCGGTGGAAAAAGCACGAGGATACGCTCACGCGTTTGATGAAGGACGTGGATACGGCAGCCACCTGCGAGTGCAAAATCAGCATCATGCAGCATGCCATTGCGGAGTATCTGGAATACCGGGAGATGATTCCGCTTTCCACTATGAATACGCGGGCGATCACTTCCAGCGGCGGCAAGGGCAAGGGTGAGTCGGTGTTTCTTGCGGAGTATGAAAACACGGGCAAGGAAGAGTGCCCGGCGGCATACGCCTGGTTCGACTATGCGGCGGTCGCCATCTGGGAAAGCCAGCCCGACGTGGCGCGAAAGCACATGGTCGCGCCGTGGGTGAAGTGTGATGACACGGAGATTACACGCGACATGTTTCTGCAGCAGCACTGCGAAGCGCTGCCGGCCGAGTACAAACTAACGCCCGAGAACATGGAGAAACGCTTTGACGAGGAGCTGCGCAAGGCCACTCGAAGCGAGATCGCGTACCTGCTGGACGACATGGTCGCGGCCCAGGCGGAAGAAGGGGCCTATAGCCGGTCCGAGACAGAGGCAGACCAGTTCCGCAGTTCGCGCAAGGCCCTTGGGAAGTACCAGTCGGCACGGGACTACCTCCAACACGCGCAGCCTGTGGTGGAAGCCATGCTGGCAAAGGACGTGGAGCCGCTGCTGCCGCCTGAGGCCCTTACAAAAGGTGCCGCCAGCCTTACCGTTGGCTCCAGGGGCGATGCCGTGCGCGACAGGCTGGGCGGTAGCGCAAAGCAGGCAGAGGCGGATGAGACGCAACGCAGGAAAGATGCCAGGCAAGCCGAGGAAGACAGAATTCAATATGGAGCCGATAAGGTTCTTACGCCCAGGCAGCGGCAGAACCGCACGGAAAAGGCCGTACAACGTGGCCGGAACCGGACCGCACGGGAACAACACGCAAAGGACAGACTGCAGCAGTTCAAGACAGACCTGCCCATCCTGCTGGCGAGCGCCGTTGCGCTTTGTGACAAACGCATTCTGGAACTGACCACGCGCGTGAATGACATGGTGGAAGCGTCCGGGGCGTCCGCCCTTGGTGACGAAGGAAGCGGGGAAGAACCAGACGAAGCGGACGACGAGACCGGAGACGAGACTTCAACAGCCGTGGTGAGTGATGCCGAGGGTCCGGTGCGCGTGCAGAAGCGGCGTGGCACCGTGTGTGTGCAGGTAGTTGGCTCCGACCTGTTTCACGATGCGGTGACAGGATTAGCCGTTCAGGTGGCCACCGGAACAGACTGCATGAAGGTGAGCGACGTGTTCTACGCGGGCCGCGCGATTTCGCCTTTCAACGGCAGCATGGGCTCGCACCAGATCGCCTGGGCGGTGCTGTGTGACTTTGTCGAAGCCCAGGTAAAGGGCAAGGTGCTTGGCAGCAAGAAGATGTGCGCAGCCGTGCAGGCGTTGGCAAAGGAACCCAAGAAGTTCCGGGAAGAATTTGCCGGATCAACCTCGGACGTGAACGGGGTGCCGCGCCGTGCCCGGCTGGCCGCTCTGCGAGACACCATGAAGAACCTGCTGGGAGATCCGGCGGAGGGTGGTGCGGCGAAGAAAGGTCCGGGCCAGACCGTGCAACCGCAGAGTGAGTCTCTGATGGACACCAACGACGCGCTTCTCAAGCGTCTAGCCGAGGCAAACACGAGTTGCTCCACGCTGGAGGGTCTGCAGGCTTACCTTTACTGCGTGCTGACGGCGATCAACCTGGTGCCGGGCGTTACCATTCAGACCGCGCTGCCGGCCGGTTCGGCAGAGGGCAAGCACAGAACGACGGTGGTGCAAGGGACCGCGTCCCCAGGCGCGATCTATGAGGCATTCACCGGGCTGATCGATGAGAAGGGCAGCCTGGATAGCCGCTACGAAGTCCGGCAACACTATCTCAATGTGCTGGAGCGCACCTATCCCAGTTACAGCCAATGCGCTGAGGATCTGCAGGAATGGGCGGCACCGCCGGAGGACATCGAGGTAGAGGGCGAGTAACCACGCGGCCCCTGCCGATCCGGCTCGGTCCACACTGCTTCCTTCGGCGAAGGTCCTTCATGCCGTGTCCAAGCTCAGGAGCCTGCGCGGCGATAGACACCGACGTTGGTCTGGTTCCGGCCTCCAGCGTCGTGTGACACGGTTGTAATGGTCATTGTGTTTCGGTCCGCCGACACCATGCGGTCGCTCGTCGCCATCAACTGAAAACCGCTGCTGTAGCTCGCCCTGACGTTGTTTGCGCTGATGCGCTGCAGCGTTACGGGCAGCAGTATGCCGCGGTCTCCGGTGACCACCGCGGGCTTGCCGTCATAGCGGGCGACATAGTCCACGTGAAACACCTCGCCGGTAGCCGGCTCGGTTTCGGAGTGGTAGCGGATGCCGCGCGCCTCCATCGTCATCTCGATGACCATGCGTTTGGGGCAGCGGCCGTCCGAATACTTTGAGGCTCCCGGATCGAGCAACCACTTGCCAAGGAACGGATCGGAAGCGGGTTCCGCGCCTCGGCCTGCTCCGGCAAGGAGAAGGGCGCAGAGCGCGGCACCGGTCCAGCGGATGCCATTCATGCGCGGTTCCTTCCTACAGCGTCCGCAGAAAGTTCAGGATCGCCTGCTTGTCGCCTTCGGAGAGCCGGTTGAACCTGGCCACCGTCCCGTTCGCCTCGGACGATCCGTAGCGGAACGAGTCACGATCCTTGGCAGGATTGTCTCCGCCGTCAAAGCCGGGAAAGGAGAAGTGGTCCTGAATCGCCGTCATAAGGTCTGAGGTGCGGCCGTCGTGGAGAAAATACAACCGCTGACCCAATCCCCACAGGGGTGTGGTGCGGAACTCGTCGGGTCCCGCGTCACCCTGCACCACGTTATCGGCCAGGGTCGCACCCATGTGATGTACCAGCAGGTCCGAATACAGGTTCACGGTTTGCCCGCGCAGCGCCGCCGTTTTTGGCCCTACCTGATCCCACTGTCCCATCGGGCTGACGGACCCCGGCGTCTGAAACGACGGCGTGTGGCAAAGCGCGCAGCCCACTTCCTTGAAGAGCCGCTTGCCTTGCTCTGCGCTCGCTGACATGGGCGCGGGTTGCGGTGCATCCACAAACCGCATGAACTCGGTAAACATCAGCCATGCCGGCATCAGCTTGAGCGGGTTGCTGTAGGAGAGGTCATCGATGCGCGGCACGTCGAACGGCTCATAGGCCATGTTGCAGTTGCTGTCCTCGCTTCGTGCAATGGGAAACAGGTCATTGCTGATGCCCATTTCAACGTTGTAGGCCTCGCCCGCAAACACGGTGAGCGAGGCGTTCTGCGCTTTCCAGCCGAAGCGGCTGATGGTGCCTGTGTTGGGGTTGATGCTGGCGTGCCCGGCGATGCCGAGAGCGCGCTTCTCCTCCCCGTTGTCGCGCATCTGCGCTTTGATCGCCCGGTCCGGAATGGATTCAATCAGCCCCAGGCCAAACAGTTGCAGCGGTATGCGGAAGGCCAGGTTGCGCGACTGCATCTGGCGGTCAAAGTCCGGCTGCTGCAGGCGGCAGGAGGCCGGCACATCGGAGCGGCCGGCCACGGTGAACAGGCTGTGTACCCCGCCATCCCGGTCGCCGTTCTCCTTGAACTTGAAGCGCACCTCGCGGAATGGCCCGATGGGATCCTCAAACGAGGGCACGGTGTTGGACGCGCCCAGGCGGTGTGCCACCTCAAAGGCCGCGTTGGCACGCGTAGCGCTGCCGCCAATGGTGGGCTGAAAGTGGCAGGTAAAGCACTGGTCCGCGTTGAACACCGGGCCCATGCCTGCTGAGTTCACCAGCTTCCTGGGCGAGAACGGGTTGGAGGGATCGGGGTCGATCGGCAGCACACCCTGCGGTTGCTGGACGCAGGTGTCGCAGGTACCTTCCAGCTCCGAGACCCGCAGGAGGCTTTCCGTGAACAGCGCGATCTCATTCGCGCTCAGTCCGGGAACAGGGTTCGGTATGGTGCTCTTCGGGTTCGGCCGCGGGCCCGGATCATGGGCGCGCAACCAGGGTGCAACCTGCTGGGCGAAGGATGGTGGAATTTGCAGAGAGAACAGTAGCAGCACTGGGAGAAGAGGACGTACAAGGAACTTCACGGAACAACTCCATCGGTTGCGTTTTCCCCCTTGCTCAGTGGAACGTTCGCGCTTCAGGCAAGTGTTTCAACCCGTGCCGCCTGCACCCATACAAGGAGTGACACCAACATGCATCACGGCAAAGAGATTGCGGCTTAGAGTTTCAGGAGTTCGTGATGATGATTTCCTTAGGGGTGCAAAACCTCTGCAGATGTGCGGTTTACAGACGCGACGGGGATGCGGCGGCCAGGCAACCGATGCGAGATTAGAGCTTTGCGGCCTCTGCTGTTATCTGTCTCAGGAGCGGCAGATCCGCGTCAGCGCCGTCCCATTGCCGCAGGATGCCACCATAGGTGTTGCGCGCATCCCCATGCCGGCCAGCGGCTGCGTAGGCCCGGGCGAGCTGTACCTGGGCAAAGCCACGCAGAGGATCGTTCAGAACCACGCCCGGCTGCCCGAGCACCTTCCCGAACTCCACGGCTGCTTCAGCGGCTCTGCCGGCAGCGAGCAGCGCCTGGCCGCGCAGGCATACCGGGTAGAGCGGTGTGCCCGCGCCAGCGGTGCCGGCGGCGTCCAGCAGTTGCAGCGCCTGCCCCGGGTCAGGCCGCGCGAGCTGAACGGCGCTCTCAATGGCCGGTATCCACCGGCGCTGCAGCACGGTGTCCTCAGGAAAACGCTTTCTCAGGTCCCCGACGACCAGCACCGCTTCATCCAGGTGTCCAGAGAGTGCAAACGCAAGCGCCGCCTGTGGCGCAACGTTTCTTCCGGGCAGCAAGAGCAGCGCTTCACGGGCCTGTGCTGCGCCTTCTGCCGGGTAGCCGTAAAGCACATGGGCAACGGAGGCACTTGCCAGCAGCTCCGCTTCTAACCCCTTTCGTCCACTGAGCCGGGTCAGGCGCAGAGCCTCTTCCTGTACCGCGCGGGATTCCCGCACGCGTCCGGCGCTCAGAAGCGTTGCCGATTCGTAGTAGCGCAGCCACGGGTTCGTCGGGGCCCTGGCGAGCGCCTGCTTCATTGCCCGTTCGTCTCCCTGCAAAAACGCAATCCGGTAGGCGTCCGTGACAAAGCTCGGCAGAAAAACGCCGCGGCCGACTGCCTGTTGCAGCACCGCCTTAGCCTCCGAGAGCCGGTTCAGCGCGATCAGGTTAATCACGGCATTCCGGTAGCCCACGACAAAGTCAGGATCGATAGCGATGGATTGCCGCGCCTGCTCCACGGCAGGCTCGTACTGGCCGTATGCAGGAAAGATATACGCAGCCAGAAACGCACGCGGATATACGTCGCGGGGGTAGAGCCTTAACCATGCGTCGCATGCGGAACGGGCTTTTTCCAGGTTTCCCGTGACCAGCAGGTCGTAGGAGACGTCCACGGCAAAACGCTCGCGTTCGCTTGTGCGGTTGCGCAGGGCATAGGCGCGCCGGGTGCTTTCGGCGGCAAGCTCCTCCTGGCCCACGTCGGCGTACATCCTGCCCAGCCAGGCGTGCGCCCAGGCAAAGGTGGGATCGATCTCTACCGCGTGCTGAAAGAGCGGCACGGCCGCGCTGCTGCCCTGCAAGTTGAAGGTCCGCATACCCAGGCTGAAGGCCTGCAGCGCCTCAAGGGACGGCGTCGTGGCTTCCGCAAGCGGTGTGTCAAGGGCTTGAAGCGTCGCGGTGGCTTCTCCTACACGTTTGCGGAACCGTGTGGCCATGCGGCTCAACGCGTCCAGCATCTGCTCTTTCTGGGCGACTTGTGCCTGCTCCACGTCCAGTTGCTCGCCGCTTCCGCAAGCCCTTGCCCGCAAGCCGAGCACATATGCCGTTCCCAATCGTGAGATGGAGCCGTCCAGTACCACGGCGCCGCCGATGCGTTGACAAAGCTCGCGGCCCTCTTCCGGGGTGAGCGCACCCACCGGGTGCAAGCTCATCAGCTTTCGCGTCTTTAGCACCTGATCGTCACTGGCCAGCCGCAACAGGGGCGACTGTTCCAGTTGCACCAGCAGCCCCTGACGCAGGGCGTCGTCAAACACGGGTTCGCCGGTGCTGTTCCGGAAGTCCGCGAGCACTACCACGCCTGCCGTGCCCAACCGTGCGCTGCCATGCCGCAGAAACAGCACCGTGCCGACGATCGCCGGTAACAGCACAAGCGCGGCCAAAAGGATCCAGGCGTTCCTGCGCTTGTGCCACCACTCCGGAGAAGCGAATGCCTGCTCGCCCCCGTCTGCTTCCACCGGGGACGAGTCGGGCGGAGCAACGCCCACCTTCTCCGAACGCTCTGCGGATTGTGTGTCTGCCAAAGGCTCACGGAACGCGGTAGCAAGTGCGGCCTGCACGTTCGCCCGCACTTCCACCTGCGCGATGAACCGGTACCCTCGGGTGGGTACGGTTTCAATGTACGTTGGCGCGCGGGGGTCGTCTCCCAGCCGTTTGCGGATCACTGCAATGGCCCGGGTCAGCGTTGTTTCCTCAACAAAGGTGTCCTTCCACACCGCGTCGAGCAAGGCTTTCTTATCCAGCAGTTTGCCTGCGTTTGCCGCCATCATGAGCAGCAGGCGCAGCGCGCGCGGTTCCAGGGGAAGACGTGTCCCACGCCGGCGCAGCGAGAACTCTTCCTCACTCAGTTCAAACTCTTCGAAGGCGTACAACAAAGGAACCCCGCATGGCGAAGCTCCCCTTCAGAACTGAGTCCAGGTAGCGCCTGAGCGGGGAGAGTGGGCGATTTCTCGCGAACAGATTACCATTCGGCGCGCGTCCCGGCATGTCCGAGGCGAATTCGACTTTACCGCAGGAACTCCACCACACTGACCTGGTCCGCCGCTCCTGTTGAGGGCGTTGCCAGGATCGTTTCTCCGCGCAGCTCCACTTTCACCGCGCCGGTATCTTTCAGTCCGGTCGCTGTGAACGAGTCGCGCACAGGCAGCCCGGCCGGCTCCTCGGGGACTGGGGCACCGTCGATGCGGACCAGGTCCCGGTCTCGACTGAAGTAGCCCTCCGGACGCGTGATCGAGAGCGACGGCTTGCCGGTTCCATCTGGAGGCTGGGCCGGCAGAAAGCGGAAGTTCAGCAGCGTGGTCGAGCGGGGCAGCGGTGGCAGGAAGTAGGTGACGCGGCGGCCGTCGCGTTCCAGAGCAAAGGTGTAGCCCACGCCAGTGCGGATGCGCATCGGTCCCCACGCGCCGCTGGCTTCGGTTGTGGTTTCATATGCGGGAGCGGAGCCTGCCGCGGCGTCGCTGGCAGACACACGAAGGTGTACACCGCCCAGGCCGTCGTTGGTTGGGGCCTGTCCAGCAAAGCCGGTGATCAGGCCGGAGATGCGTGGTGCGTTCGTTGCCGTGATGACCCGTGTGCGCGGATCGCGGCCGAACAGGAAGCGGTACATGGCCGCAAAAGCCGTATCAGAAAAAGCAAGCTCGCGGTGATCCAGGCCTGGCAGCACCAGATTTTCCGCCCCTTTCAACGCCGGGCTTTCAAAGCTGCCGCCACTCATCTGCTCCGGATGGCCGAAAGCGATGCCGGAAGGCTGGGCATACTTGTCCAGGGTGTCACTGCGCAACGTCAGCGTGGGGATACCCGGCGTTGTTTCGTTGCCGTCCGGGCCGGGCAGGTTCAGCGCGGTCAGGAATGTTCCTGCGCCATTGAACTCACCGTTCGGGTTGGTGGCGGTGGCGTTCACGCCGTGGTTGGGCGTTCCACACAGGATTTCGGCCAGCACGGTCTTCCGGCCCTCGCCGTTGCCCACGTAGTTGCGGATAGTCAGGCCGCCGCGACTGCTACCCACCAGCACAGCTTTGGCAGCGTGGGTCTTTTCGAGGACGGATTGCACAAAGCGGGCGAGCTCCTGCTTTTCATCCTCCGTGCTGCTGCGCGCCGGCTCCTCACGGGTGTTGTCGGTGCGCGCCACAGGATGGTGAAAGCGGATCGCGAACAGCCGGTCTCCAGGGTAGCCGTTCGACTCGAACAGCCATACCGTGGGAATCCAGCGGGTGCTGTCGTCGCCGTTCCCATGCACAAAGACGATGGGCGGCGGCGTGCCGCTTGCCTGGATGACCTGCGCCGGCGCAGCCGCACACACAAGCAATGCCGAGCAGGTGGCTGCCGAACGCATCAGACCGGCGTGAGGCGCAGCCGATGGGCGCGGGCAGAGGCGCGCCACACGGCCAAAGAGGCTGTTGAAAACGCCGATGGCGTACGCGGAGAAGTGATCGCGGTGGAACAGGTAGGAACCCTCGCTCACGGAAGACTACACGGATACGCTCGCTCCCAGCGAATGGAAGCCGCCTTCCAGGCGACATGCCGGGGTATGAATGCAAAGAGCCAGGATCATCGTTCGACCGGCCATGCCAGCCTGTGCTAAGTTTCGTGAAGCTTTTCCGCACTCTTATGGCCAAGCAAAACGCACTCGCTGCGGTATCACTCTTTCTCCTGCTTGTGTCCGGTTCCGGTGCGCAGCGGGCTACTGCCCTGCCGGACCTTGGATCCAACGTGTTTGTCTACACGCCAAAAGACAAGCTGGAGAACATCCAAGCGAAGATCGACGCGGTGTATGCCGAGCAGCAGCATGCCGAGTTTGGTAACGGACGGTACGCCTTTGTGTTCGCGCCGGGCACCTATCAACTAAAGCTGCCGATTGGCTTTTACACGCAGGTGATCGGGTTGGGAGCGTCGCCGGATGACGTACACATCAACGGCGATGTGCGCGTGGATGCGGCGGCTCGCAACGACAATGCGACTACCACGTTCTGGCGCTCAGCAGAGGGTTTTTCCGTGACGCCGGACAGCGGCACCATGCAGTGGGCTGTGTCGCAGGCCGTGTCGTTCCGGCGCATGCACGTGCATGGGAACATGGTGTTGAACCAGAAGCACGGCTGGGCCAGCGGCGGATGGATGAGCGACACCGTGGTGGACGGCACAGTGGACTCCGGCACGCAGCAGCAGTGGATCTCACGCAACACGGAGTGGGCGCGCTGGACCGGTGCCAACTGGAACATGGTGTTTGTGGGCACGCCGCAGATGCCCCAGGGTGAGTGGCCGCAGCCGCCGTTTACCAAAGTGCCGACGGTGCCGGTAGTGCGCGAACAGCCGTACCTGGAAATGCAGAAGAGCGGAACGGTAGCGGTGCGCATTCCATCACTTCAGCGCAATACGAACGGTGTAACTTGGCATGGGGGCTCCACACCGGGCCGCCTGGTGCCGCTGACGCACTTCTACATCGCGCGACCAGACCGCGACACCGCAGCCACCATCAACCGCGCGCTCGTGCAGGGCAAGGACCTGCTGCTGACGCCGGGCATCTACGACCTATCCGAGCCGATCCGAGTTACGCGTAAAGACACAACGGTGCTCGGGCTGGGCTTTGCCACGCTGCACGCGGTGCGCGGCACAGAGGCCATGACCGTGGCCGATGTGGATGGCGTGACTGTCTCCGGTTTGCTGTTCGATGCGGGCGAGGCGAAGTCCCCTTCGCTGCTGCACGTGGGCCGGGCCGGTGCTCATCAATCCCATGCGGCCAATCCCATCGTTCTGCATGACGTGTTCTTCCGCGTAGGCGGCGCCGCGGTGGGTAAGGTGGCCGCCAACTTTGTCATCGACAGCGACGACACGGTGGTGGACCACACCTGGATCTGGCGCGCGGATCACGGCCGCGGCGGCGTGGGCTGGGCAGTCAACGAGAGCGATAACGGACTTGTTGTGAACGGCAACCGCGTGACCATCTACGGCCTGTTTGTGGAGCACCACCAGCAGTACCAAGTGTTATGGAATGGCGAAGCGGGACGCACCTACTTCTACCAGTCGGAGATACCGTACGACCCGCCCACGCAGGCAGCGTGGAACGCACCGGGCGGAGCAAAAGGCTGGGCCAGCTACAAGGTGGCTGACACGGTGAAGAAGCATGAGGCGTGGGGCCTAGGCATTTACAGCGTATTCCGCCATCCAGACGTCGAGATGGACCGCGCGATCGAAGTGCCGCACACCGCGGGTGTTCGCTTCCACCACATGATCACCGTGGCGCTGGACAACCTGGGAGCGATTCGCAACGTGATCGATGACGCGGGCGGCAGCACGCAAATTCAACCGCGCGTGACGCCAAAGGTTGCTAAGTTCCCGCAGTAGCTCTACCGCACGTAGCAATGTTTTTGGCGCTTCGCGCATAAACATGTACGGTGCCCGATACATGAGCAGGCCCGCGATTGGGGACTTTTCAGTTTTGCGTCGGTTCTCCATCGAAAGGTGGAGGACACGTCTTGACCGGATCGCTAGGATGCGTCTATCCGCGCTTCAATAGGTTTGCGCATACTCCATTATCCGGTAGCTGTGTCATGGTATCGCGTCTTCCATCCGCTTCTGCGTTTGCGCTCCTTCTCGTTCCAGCTGCACTTTGCGCCCAAAGCACCACCGCGTCGCTGCGCGGCACCGTAACGGACTCCACCGGTGCAGTTGTTCCCGGCGCAGAGGTCACGCTTACCTCCACAGAGACGGCGCAGCAGCGTGCGCAGCGGTCAGACGCGCGTGGCGAGTTCTCCTTTCAGGAGATCTCCATCGGCGACTACCGCGTGGAGGCGCACAGCCCCGGCTTTGCCACCTGGGCAAGCAACCACGTGCACTTGGACGTGGGCAATCAGTCGCAGATCGCAATACAGTTAGTGCCCGCCTCCGCGCAGCAGACCATTGAAGTCTCGGCCGCTGCAACGCGCCTGCAGACCAGTGAAATGTCACAGGGTGCCGTAGTGACTGAGCGCGAGATTGCGGACCTGCCGCTGAACGGCCGCAATTTCACCCAGCTTGGCATTCTGCAGCCCGGCGTGCGGCCGGCTGCCGCGGGGCTTTCCACGCAAGGCGCGTTCCGCCGAGCCGGCCAGAACTATGAGGTGAACGGGCAGCGACCGGAATCAAACACCTTCCTGGTGGATGGCATGCGCGATGTGAACCGCATGGATGGCGGCTTTGCATTCCGTCCGCCAGCCGATGCCATGGCGGAGTTCCGCATTCTTGCGTCCACGGCTCCAGCGGAGTTCGGCGGCACCAGCGGCGGCGTTACCACCATCGTTACGCGTTCCGGCACCAACCACGTGCACGGCACGGCATATGAGTTCCTGCGCAATGACAAGATGAACGCGAACAACTTTTTCGCGCCGCGCAAAGAGCAGCTGAAGCAGAACCAGTTCGGCGGCACGGTGGGAGGCCCGGTCGTGCGCGACCACGCTTACTTCTTCAATTACTACGAAGGCATACGTACCGTGCAGGACATCACGCACGGCGTGGTGGTACCCACGCTGGCCGAGCGCGCGGGCGACTTCTCCGCCGATCCAACCATCCTGCTGAACGCGACAAGGGTACCGTACACGAACAATTTGGCCGGGCAGATCAGCCCTATCACGGCGCGCTATCTCGCCTTCTTCCCCGTGCCGAACACCGTGCAGGACCCGCATCTGGCTCAGACGACGAACAAGAGTCGCTACAACAGCGATCAGGGAGGCATCAAAGCGGATTGGATCATCAGCCCGTCAGACGTATTGAGCGCGCGGTACAACTACTCCACGCTGGAACTGCTCAACCCATATTCCGAGCTTGGTGCAGACGTGCCCGGCTTTCCCGTTGGGTACTACACCAACACGCACCTGGCTGGGCTAACGGAAACGCATACTTTTTCGCCGCACACGGTGCTTACCGGCAACATCAGTTTTCTGCAGAACCACATCGTGCTCGACAAGCGCTTCTCCGGCTACAGTCCGCAGGCGTTTGGATTCACGTATACGTCGACGCGGGCTGAGGGTACAGGCGCGCCGCTCATCATGACGCAGGGTTTCTCCAACGTGGGCGATCCCATCATCAACCCACGCGACACGGTGCAGAACGACTATGCCGTGAGCGGCAATCTGGCGCACGCGCAGGGCAAGCACGTGAGCAGCGTGGGCGCGCAGTTCCGCATCATGCAGCTCAACGGCTACCAGTCGAACTTCGCGTCCGGTACGTTCAGCTTTACCGTGCAGGGGCTGACAAACAATGCGCTGGCAAATTTCCTGCTTGGCCGTCCGGACATTTTTACGCAGGCTGGCGGTGACTTCACTCGCGATCTGCGCGGATGGGAGCTAGGTGCGTATCTGCAGGATGAGTACCGCATCAGCTCGCGGCTGACGCTGAATTACGGCGTGCGCTATGAGATTCTGACCCCGTTCCGCGACATCCACAACCGCCTGATGGCGTTTACGCCGGGCCGGCAATCCACCGTGCATCCCAACGCACCCAGCGGCCTGCTGTTCCCCGGCGATCCTGGCGTGCCGGACACCATCGCGCCCATCTTCAAGGGCGACGTGGCACCGCGCGTTGGCTTTGCATGGGACACGCGCGGCAACAGCCAGACCGTGGTGCGCGCGGCGTATGGCATCTTTTACGACCCCATGATGAATGGCGTCGGCATGCCCATGCGGGCAGCAAGCTCTGCGCTGCCCAACACGGTGATCCGCACGCTGACGGGCAACATCAACTACGTCAACCCAACATCCACGGTGAACGACCCGTTCTCGCCGGGTCAGTTCGCTCTGCCCGCCTCCACCTTTACGCTCGACCGCGGTCTGCTGCCGCCGTACTCGCAGGGATGGAACCTGTCGGTTGACCAGGGCATTCGCGACCAGGTGCTTTCCATTGCTTACGTGGGCGCCAAAGGTACGCGGCTGCCGCGGCTGGTGGAAGCGAATCCGGCGATCTACCAGCCAGGATCCACGCTGGCGAACAGCGGACGCCGCCGCCTTTACGCCGGCTGCACGCTTACCAGCGGCACCTGCCAGCTTGGCACTGCGGGCATTGTGCAGGGTAATGCGAACTCCAGCTTTCATTCAGCGCAGGTGTCGCTCACGCGGCGCAGCGCGCCCAGCCTGAACTACACGCTTTCGTACACCTTCTCGAAAGATCTGGACTACTCGTCGAGCCTGCACATGTCCGGTCCCGCACCTTGGTTGGTGCTGGGTGAGCTCGACATTCCGCAGAATAACCAGGACCTGAAAGCGGAGTATGGCCGGTCCTTGTTCGACTCGCGGCACCGCTTCGCGGGAAGCCTGACGTACAGCATTCCGTTTGCGCATGGCCTGCAGGGCGTGTCGCGCACGCTGCTGGAAGCTTGGCAGCTTTCCGCGCTGCTCGCGCTGAACTCCAGCACACCGTTCACGGTGTACGATTCGGCCAACGTGTCCCTGCAGGCACCGCATCCTGGTGTGTCGGGCATGTTTGGTGACCGTCCAAACGTGACCGGCGATCCGAACCGCGGCGCGCCGCACAAGATTGCGCAATGGGTTTCCCGCTCGGCCTTTCAGCGGCTTGACCCCGTGGCAAACGCCGGCCAGTTCGGCAACGAACGGCGCAACAGCATTGACGGACCGGCCTACGGCAGCCTGGATGCTTCGCTGAACAAGAGCTTTGCAGCGGGTGAAGGCAATAGGTTGGTGTTCCGGGCCGATGCGTTCAATGTGACCAACCACACCAACAAGATCACACCCGTGATCGATATCAACTCACCGGTGTTCGGGCAGATTATTGAAGCCCAACCGCCGCGCATTCTGCAACTGGCGCTCAAGCTGCAGCGCTGACGGCGTACGAATCGAGAACCCTTGCCTGATGAGGGATCGCCACCCTATGGGTGCCCCACGTCTTGATTCTGAGACGTGGGTTTCCACGCTGAGGACGATTGAGACGATCCCATGTCTCTCCGAGACATGGGGCACCCAACTAGCATTCTTATTAGAACGTCTTGATGAACTCGATGAGCGCACGCTTGTCGCTGTCGCTGAGCGCCGGTTCCTCTGCGAAGTAGCTGGTACCGAAGTAGTGTCCGCGATTCGCCACGTAGTCCGGGCACTTGCTGAGCGCGAGCATCTCTGGAACAAGGTTTGCAAACACCTGCTTTGCCTGCTCGTCGGAAGCGTTTGCAGGCAGGCTGGCCAGGTCGAGCTTCAGCTTGACCAGCAGTTTGATCACGCGCTCCTGCCGCGCCGGTCGCTGCGCCAGGGGAACACCTTCACCCAAGAGGTCGAGGTTGGCTAGCAGGTCCACGGGCGTGCCCTTCGGAATGGGTCCAATGCGGATGGAATCGTCGCCGAACACGGCAGGCAGAAAGCGGCTGCCGGGGCTGAGCAACGGGCGAAGGCTTGGCGGGACAAAACCGCCGGGAATGGTGATGAAGCTCTGCTGCGTGGTGCGATCTATGGTGCCGGGCAGTTTGTCAGGCAGTAGCGAATCCTTGTCACGCCGCTCGGGCCACAGCATCTTTTCGATGGAGTCCTGGAACGACCGCATGCGCGCGTCCACAGATGGGCTTGCCTCGAAGTTGCCCACACTGTTGTTCAGCAGGTAAGGCGCAGTGGACCACGCGCTGATGAGTGACGGAGGCCGCGTGTAACCGCGTCCGCCAGCGGGCAACGTGTAGCTGCTGGGCTCGCCCGTGTAGGGGTGGTAGACCGTAATGGTGCCTGCGGAAGGCAGGTCCTTGTACGTGCTGGACGAGAAGTTATCCCAGATGTTGCCGGCCAGCGCGTTCGTGGCCAGCGGGCTGCAGGCATTGGTCTTCAACAGCGTCACCGGCACGCGCTGATCGGTGGAAAGGTAGTTGTCCTTCAGGAAATCAGGCTGGTGAACAATCGCCTGCATCTTCGCCTTGAAGTCATCGGTCTTGGTCCACGCCCAGTAGCGGTTCCAGCAGTCCATGTAGCCAGCGCCGGAGCAGCCGTTGGGGTCCAGACCGGCGGCGGGTTGCGGAATCTTGCTGCTGTGGCAGCGCGCGCAGCGCTCGCCGAACACCGTCTTGCCGCGCTCGAGCTGAGCCTCATCATGCGACAGATAAGCCGCTCCGCCGGGTGCATCGGCCAGGTGGTGGCCAGCCGTGCTCTTCAGGAAGAACAGCGCCATGTCCGGCGTTTGTGCTTGCGTGGCATTCCAGTAGACGGACTTGTCGTTGGCCGTCTTGATGAGGATGGGGCTCACTTCCTGCCCGCCGACCAGCGGACGGAAGTGCTTGAGCCACTCTTCGCTATAGAGTCCGATGTTCAGGTACACGCGGTTGAGCGCGCCCAGCACGCCGACGGAGTCCGCGCCGTCCTTGAGCACGCGCGGAGCCTGCACCAGGTTGGGCGGATGGTAGAACTGCGTCAACGGACCGGACGAGATGTAGTCGTTGAGCTGCTTGTTATCAAGCTCGCCTCCCTTGAGCGTCTCCTGTCCCCAGCGGCTTGCCGCTGCCATGCGCGCGGGCAGGTCGTACACGGCGTTCATGCTGCGCGGGTTATTGATGTTGTCAGTAGAGATGAGCGACGTATCCAGCGTGCCCGGCCGCGAGCTGTGGAACAACTGGACCGGAAAGCTGCCCATGTCAGACTGCCAGGCGAAGATGCGGTCGATCCAGAAATACTGCGCGCCCACGTTGCTGCTCAGGTTCTCCCAGCGCGGGTTCTCCGCGTCAGCCGGGGGCTTGAGCGGGTTGGGGCCGATGTGGCAGAAGCCGCACGACATGCCCACACGGTACGGACGCACCAGGTGCTTGTCGTTGTAGTAGCTTGCGTCCTTGTAATAACGCTCTGGGTCCCAGCGCTTCGCTGCGGCCTCGTCGAAATCAGGGTTGGGGAACAGGCGCAGGCCCACAATGCCGGTGGCATAGCCATAGAACGATCCAGCGGGAATGTTCTTGCCACGCGCGCCGATCTGCACGCCCGGATACTTGGACTCGTTTTCGAAGGGTTCAGGGCCGCACTTGGGATCGCGCGTGTCCAACCAAAGGCCGTAGCGGTTTGGGTCCGGTCCGGTCGCTTGCACGTAGCAGGGTTCGTTCACCAGGCCCAGGTAGTCCCAGCGATTCTTGCGCTCTGCCTTCAGTCCGGCATCTGGCCGCGACGAGAGCGTCTTTAGAAAGTCCAGCGTGCCCAGGCTGGTGGTGGCGATGCCATCCCACATGCGATCGTTGCCGCCAGTCCACACAATCCATGTGTTGCGGCCCTTGACCTCGTCGCTGGTGAGCGTAAGGCCGCCATCCATGTCGTGGTAATAGTCTTCGTCTGCCGCGGGCAGCGACTGTACGGTGCGGCCTGCGCGCATCGCCTCATCCTTCGGGTGGAACAGGATGATGGGATGGATGAAGAAGTACAGCGCGATCACCGCAACCAGGGCGACAAGGACGCAAAAGACAAGCAGGCGTCGAAATGCTCTCACGGGAACCCTCCCAACCTGGCGTTTGAACGGCAGACAGGACACAGTTCAGCGCGGGTTCGCTGAACAAACCAGGAAGGGCTACGTTCTATCGTCAATTCATGGGCGGCGCAAGCGAATTCTACGGTGATTTTCAGCCGCTTGTTGCGTGAGAGGTGGCACACTACTGCAGTTCAGGAGAACGCGTTGCAGCAGGCTTCGGAAGCGGAGTACGTCGTGATCGGTTCCGGCGCGGGCGGCGGCACGGTGGCTGCACGCCTGGCGGAAGCGGGGCACACGGTGGTGCTGCTGGAAGCCGGGGGCGACCCGCGGCTGCTGCAGGGCGGTGACCCGGTGTATCCCGACCGCAATCGCCTGCCCGAGACCTATGACGTTCCGTGTTTCCACGCCTTTGCGTCAGAGAACGAGGCGCTGCGATGGGACTTCTTTGTGCGTCATTACAGCAGCGAAGCGCGGCAGAAGCAGGATCCGAAATACCTGGAAGAGTACGACGGGCGGCGCGTGGATGGTGTGTTGTATCCGCGCGCGGGCACGCTAGGCGGATGCACCGCGCACAACGCCATGATCTTTGTGTATCCGGATGACGCGGACTGGGCAGCGATACAGGCGCTGACAGGCGATGCAAGCTGGAGCCCGGCAGAGATGCGGCGGCACTTCCAGAAGCTTGAGAACTGCAACTACCGCCTGCTCGATCGCGTGCTGGCGTGGTTCGGCTTAAATCCGTCGCGGCACGGGTTCAGCGGCTGGCTGCACACGGAGAAGGAAGTTCCTATGCTGTCGCTATCGAAGAGCGACCTGCTCAACACCATCCTTGTTTCCGCCTATCACGTGAGCCGCGAACTGGGCAGCGTGCGCGACCGTGCCCGCTGGCTGGTGCAGGGCATGCTCGATCCCAACGACTGGCGCACGGTGCGGCAGGATGCGTTCGGCATCCGCTACCTACCGCTGACGACGCATCGCCACGCACGCAATGGCACGCGGGAGCGGGTTCTGGACATTAAGAAAAGGTTCCCCGGCAAGCTCCGCGTCGAGCTGAATGCGCTGGCAACACGCGTTGTGTTCGACGCCGAAAACCGTGCCGTGGGCGTGGAGTATCGCAGCGGCGAACGGCTATATCGCGCACATGCGAAGCCGAGCGATGCGCCTGGTGAGGCGCGATATGTGGCTGCGACTCGCGAAGTCATCCTGAGCGGCGGCGCTTTCAACACGCCGCAGTTGCTCATGCTCTCGGGCATCGGGTCGCGGGAGCAACTGGAGCGGCACAGCATTGCGGTGCGCCACCACCTGCCTGGCGTGGGGCAGAACCTGCAGGACCGCTATGAAATCAGCGTGGTCTACCGCATGAACTTTCCAGCGTGGCACATCCTGGAAGGCGCAAAGTTCGACACGACGGACCCGCAGTTCGCGCGTTGGAAGCGCTGCCGAAGTGGTGCCTATGCCACCAATGGATCGGTGCTTGCGGTGTTCCGCCGGTCAGGAAACCGCATAGTACCGGACCTGTTCTGCGTGGCTTTTCTGGGCAGCTTTAAGGGCTACGCACCGGGATACTCACGCGACTTTGTGCAGGACACCAACTGCCTGACGTGGGCCGTGCTCAAGGCACGCACCAACAACCGCGCGGGAAGCGTCTCGCTGCGGTCCGCCGATCCGCTGGACACGCCGGAGATCGATTTCGCGTATTTCGACGAGGGCACACCGAACAACGATGAGGACCTGGATGCCGTGGTGGAAGGCGTGCAGTTTGTGCGGCGTATCAGCCAGCCGCTCATCGACAAGGGGCTGATCCTGAAAGAGGAGTTTCCGGGCAAGGACGTCAACAGTGCGGATGCCCTGCGCGAGTACATTCGCAACCAGGCATGGGGCCATCATGCGTCGTGCAGTTGTCCCATTGGCCCGGAGGAAAGCGGCGGCGTGGTGGACAGCCGTTTTTGCGTACACGGCACGCGCGGCCTGCGGGTGGTAGATGCTTCGATTTTTCCGCGCATCCCTGGATTCTTCCTTGCCTGCCCCGTATACATGATCGGGGAAAAGGCAGCGGAAACCGTGCTGCAGGACCTGTAAGGAGCGCACCCACCTCGAGGCGCATCCCGATCTGCAAAGAGGGGAACGCAGAGGACGCGAAGGAGATGCACGCAGAGGGCAGCGTCCCCCTTTGAGGTTTACGCGGCCTTTCACCGCGTTTTATATCAGCGCCCTCTGCGCTTTTTTCCGCGCCCTCTGCGCTTCTTTTCCTCCGCGCCTTCTGCGTTCTACCTTTGCGTACTTCACGTGCACGTCCTTCGCGCTCTTCGCGTTCCGCTTTTACACAACCACTGCCTAGCGACAATTTCCTGTTGACAGATCGCCTGCCCGGGCGAATGATCGGTGCCTGAGTTTACGCAGCAGCAGCGATCCATCCCAGATTTCATGACTGGACAGGTGAGGCGCCATGTCTCTTTCCGCTCCCGATCTTCTCAAGCTTTCCAATGCGCAGTTGGACGACCTGTTCCGGCAGGGCACCGTGGGTGCGCTGCCGAACGGGGAAGCGGATGGCAAAGCTATTCTTGCGCCCGGCACCACCTTTACGCATGAGATTGCGTCCGTGGTGAACATTTTTGCATGGCAGGGCAAGACTTTCGATGCAGAGCACGGCACGCTGACCAACCGGATTTCAGCGTTCGGCGTGAACGCAATTGTGGCGCAGGTGTACGTGGGTAACAGCCTGTTCGATGAGAAGCCGTGCATCGTCCTGGACTACTCCCGGACCTCGCTGGTCGCAAAGCATGTGCGTGACGAAATCCGCCAAGTTGCACCCGGCCTGTTCCTTGGACTTGTGTACTGGGACACGAAGAAGACGATCCACTTCTCGCTGCAGTTCGGCGCGGCGTAAGGCTCGCGCACTTCTATCGCTGGAGCTGCCATGGCAATTTTGCCAACCGATCCAACCACACGCTGGAACGGTGACAAGTCCGTCCCTTGCGCGAATACCGGGTCATCGTGGAAGAACGCCGTATCTGATCTGTCCATGCGTCTGATCCAGTTGGAACGGCGCATCGATCCGTGGATTCGACCGGCGTTCGACGCCACGCTACGCGATCCGCTTGCGCACGCGATAACTGCCTGGATGAACGCGCGCCGCAAAGACGAGCATTTAGCGCTGGCGCAGGAGAACCCGCTGCCGGAGGAGGACACGTTCAATCGCTCGGTAGTGGAATCGTTTCGTGCGCAGATGGCTGGGCTGTGGCAGCAGGGCCGTTACGAACGCGGCGGCAACACAAAGACGCACGGCATCGTCCGAGGCGAACTCATCATCCATAACGGCTTGCCTGCGCACCTTGCACAGGGTGTTTTTCGCGAGCCGCGCAGCTTCCCCGCGCTGGTGCGTCTCTCCGGCCCCGGCCCGTACATAACGCCAGACATCGATGACGTAGGCTTTATGAGCATCAGCGTCAAGCTGATGGATGTACCCGGGCCCAAGCTGCTGGAGGAAGAAAAGAACACGCAGGATTTTCTGGCGATTTGTACGCCCACGTTTGTGACGCCGGACATCCGCGCAAACGCGAACCTGCAGCTTGCAAGTGTGCAGAATGCGACAATTTTTCACTTCCTTAACCTTCAGCAGCCGCATGTGCTTGACCTGCTGATGCAGGGCCTGTGGACGAAGACGCAGAGCAGCCCGCTGGAAGCACCGTACTTCAGCTGCGTGCCCTACCTGTTAGGAGAACGGCAGGCCATGGTGTACTCCTTCTGGCCCGTGGCCAAGCGACGCACGCCGGTGCCGCGGCTGCCGCGCCGTCCGCCGGACGATTACCTGCGGCTCGCTCTGGAACAACGGCTGGCGCAGGAAACGGTGGACCTGGAAATGCGTGTGCAGGTGCAGACGGACAGCTTCCGCATGCCGCTGGAGAATGCGGGCGTGCTGTGGCCGGAGTCTCTTTCGCCGCGTGTTGCTGTCGCCACGCTGCGGCTGCCGCAGCAGGTGCTGGACTTCAGCAAGGCGCAGGAAATGGCGCGGAGGCTTTCCTACAACCCGTGGCACTGCGTCCCGGAGCACCGGCCGCTCGGCAACCAAAGCCGCGCTCGCCGGTGGATGTACAGCACGCTCTCGGAACTGCGCCATCGCATGAATGGAGAGCCGCACTGGGAGCCCACGCCCGGGGACCTGCAGTGACTCCCCAGACGCACGTGATGTACGCCGCGCCACTGCGCGAGGGTACAGCGTTGCAGGTGCGGGCGTTGCTGCAGAGTATGAATCTGCGGCCCGGCGTCTACAACCCTGCGAATGGAATCATCCCGCTGCACACCTTGTCCCAGGTGCATTTCGCCCGCGTGCTGGTGGTACAGGATCTTGCGGCAGAAGACCGGCCTGTGTACGGGCTATCCGCCACCGGCCTACCCGATTACCTCGTGTTCCTTGCGGAGGTGGATCGCGGTGAGTCTACCTTCCGTGCAGATCTTGTGCGTGTGGCCGAACCCGGCCTGCGCCAGATCTTTGAGCATTGCCAGAACTTCAGAGCGGGTGAACCGCTCGCCGCATGGCTTGGTGGTGTAAGTACGCCCGCCGCCGCTAAGTACGTGAACTGGCTTGGCCGAACCGTGGTACAGGCGCGCGAGGAAGAACTGCTGCGGCGCGAGCTGCGGAGCTATGCTGCAGCGCACGAGGCAGAGTTTCGGCAAACGTCCGCGGAACAGTGCCGGCGACAGTTGAGGAAGTACGTGGAGCAGCAGCAACGGGCGGGACGGATTACGTTAACGCCGGAAGCACCCACGCCCCTAGGTTGGCGTTTGCGCAACCTGCTGCACCTGGTTGGTGTGCCGCTCATCCTGCTGGTGCTGTCACCGCTGTTGCTGCTCGCTCTGCCGTTCTTGCTGCTGCAGATTCGTCACTGGGAGCGCACAGATCCTGCCGTCGCGCCACCCGTAGACACTGCCCACGCGGATGCCCTGCTCGACATGGAGAACCACGAAGTGACGAACCAGTTCAGCGTATTCGGCAGCCTGAAGCCGGGTCGGCTGAGGCTCTGGATGGTTCGTTTTCTGCTGTGGATCACGGACTACGCCGCGCGGCACATCTACCATCGCGGTAACCTGGCACGCGTCTCTACCATTCACTTTGCCCGCTGGGTGCCCATGGATGGCGGCAGGCGCATGCTCTTTTCGAGCCTCTACGACGGCAGCCTGGAAAGCTACATGGACGACTTCATCAACAAGGTGGGCTTTGGGCTGAACGTGACGTTCAGCAACGGCATCGGCTATCCACGCACGCGATGGTTGCTCTTGGATGGCTGCAGCGATGAGCAGACTTTCAAGCGCGTACTACGCAGGCACCAGTTGCCCACCGAAGTTTGGTACAACGCGCATCCGGGGCTCACCGCTGCCAACAAGCATCGCAACCTGCTCATCCGTCGCGGACTGGAACAAACCGTCATGGATGAGACGGAAGCTCGTGAATGGCTGGCCTTGCTCTAGGACACTAGGAGGGAGAAAGCATGCAAAGGCAAGTGGAGTTTGAGCAGGTCCAAGGCATCGTTCGGTATGGCTATCGCAAGCTGACCGAGTGTTGCTTCCTGCTGCTCCGTGTGCAGGACGCTGGAGCAGCGAAGCAATGGCTGCGCTCAGCACCTGTAACCAGCGCTGAGCCGCTGGCAGAGGCGCCTGTAACCGCGCTGCAGGTGGCTTTCACGCATGGTGGCCTGCAGAACATGGGCTGCCCACCCGATCTGCTGTCGCAGTTCTCCATGGAGTTTCAGGGCGGCCTTGGGCAGAACGAGGCGCGCGCCCGACTGCTGGGTGACACAGGCAGCAGTGCGCCAGACCACTGGGACTGGGGCTCGGGAGCAAACAGCGCAGATGTGTTGCTGATGCTCTATGCCCGCCCGGGCAGGCTGGCCGACTGGAAGCGCAGTCTGCAATCGCAGCAGTTCGCTCAGGCATTCCGCGTAGTGGCGGAGTTGAACACAGCAGACATGGATGGCGTGGAGCCCTTCGGCTTTCCTGACGGCCTGAGCCAGCCGGAGATCGATTGGGATCGCCGGCGCACACCGCCAGCCATCGAAGACACCTACACCAACCGCACCGCACTGGGCGAGTTCCTGCTGGGTTATCCCAATGAATACAACCACTACACCACCCGGCCGCTGCTGACGCCCAACGATGCATCTGCGGAACTGCTGCCCGCGGCAGAGGACGAACCGGGTCTGCGCGATTTCGGACGCAACGGTTGCTACCTGGTGCTTCGCACGCTGCAGCAGGACGTGGCCGGCTTCTGGAACTTTGTGCGCACGCAAACCAGATCAAACGGAGGAGCAGAGGAGCTTGCCGCTGCCATGGTGGGCCGCAGGAAAGGCGGCGCGCCACTGGCCGCCTCTGAAGTGCCCGCGCCAGGCGAAGGCCCGGCAGACAGCCTGAACCGATTCAGCTTCAGCGCCGATCCCGACGGTCTTCAGTGCCCGTTCGGCGCACACATCCGGCGAGTCAATCCGCGCAACGGTGATCTGCCATCGCCCCCGGCGACCGGGTTGCAACGTTTGCTGACGCTACTGGGGCTCCAGGGGAAAACATTGCAGTCCGATGCCAAAGCGTCTTCGCGCTTTCATCGTATCCTGCGGCGCGGGCGCGAGTACGGTTCCTCTGCAGGCGGAGCAGCGGGACTGCACTTCATTTGCCTCGGTGCCAATATTGCGCGGCAGTTTGAGTTCCTGCAGAGCGCCTGGATCATGAGCACACGTTTCGATGCGTTGGCCGGAGAGAGCGATCCGCTGCTCGGCAACCGCGAACAGCCGCCGGGCAGTGACAGAACCGACCTCTTCACGCTGCCCACGGCGCAGGGTCTTAACCGCGTCATTACGGACATGCCCCGATTCGTAACAGTTCGCGGAGGTGCTTACTTCTATTTGCCGTCGCTGCCTGCGCTGCGCTACATTGCGGCCGCAGGCAGCGGATACTGACGGCGACCTGGGCCTGGGCTCAGCCTTCTTCGATGGTCCGGTCCTCCTCCGGCAGAAGCGTGAGTTCACGCCAATCGAGCTCTTCCTGCAGCCGGAGGTAGACGTCTGGACTGAGCTCAGCGTCCTCGCGGTATTTCTCAAGGGCTTTGCGCTCCGCGCGCACAGCAATCAGACCATAGTGCCTGTAGCGCAGCAACGTCGGGGTGCCGACGGTTTCCACCTCGCCTGCGCACAGCAGCTGATAGGCAAAGCGCAGGTTGTCTGCTTCCGCGTCGTTGCGGGTCTCTAGGCTGTTCAGGCCCACCTTCGCCAGGCGCATGCGGGTATCCCGAAGTTCGTCCGCCGCGTTCCCGCTGTGGTCCAGGTCCAGCGCGCGGATCAGCGGACCCAGCGTCATACCTTGGATGACCAGTGTGCTCAGAACCACGCCGAAGGCGGCCAGCAGGATGGCGTCGCGTTGTGGAAAGTCAGAGGGTAGCGCAAAAGCCGTAGCAATGGTCACAAAGCCCCGCATGCCGCACCAACCCACCAGCAGCGCCTGCTTGAGCGTAGCGGCCGGGGCCTGGCCGTGTCTTCGCCTCCGCCATGCATTCAGCCGGTTGAACGTGAGGACCACGGCAAAGCGGATAACGATGACGGTGACTACCACAAACGCTACGAAGCGCAAGGACTGCAGCAGGCGCACGGTATCCATTCGGCTGATGGTCGCTCGCACCTGCATGCCCATGAGCAGGAACGCGAGAACATTGAGCGTAAAGACCACCGCGCTCCACACCGCAAAAGACTGTACCCGCATGCGTGTATTGCGATGGATCAGGTCCGGTGTTCGCGCAAGCGTCATGGCAAAGGTGACCAGGCACAACACCGCGGAAAAGTGGAGGTGCTCCGCCAGGATCCATACAAGGTAGGCATTGCAAAACTGGAGAAGGTTGCCGCCCAGCGTGTCTTGCACGAACGGGTTGATGCGGCGCTGCAGCAGAGCGAAACCATAGCCCAGAGCAACTCCGCCCGGCGCTGCCAAAGCCAACCTCAGAAGAGTCGCGGTGTGCATGTCACCCGATGTAGGGGTGTGTGGGGTCAGGGCGAGAGCCGTGCTGTAGAGCAGCAGAGCCGTGGCGTCATTGAACAGGCTCTCGCCTTTGAGCACAGACTCCGTCGCCTTTGGCATGGCCGTAGAGCTAAGCACCGCCGTTGCCGCTGCGGCATCCGGGGGTGCCACGATCGCGCCCAGTGCGAGCGCGGCGGCAAGAGGAATGCCGAGAGAGAAGTGACCCAGGCATGCTACGGCCGCGGCCGTGATCACCACAGCAATCACCGCGAACACCAGCAGCGGTGTGATCAGGCGCCGTGCTGCGCCAAGCGGGAAGTCAAAGGCTGCATCCACGATCACCGGCGCGAGAAAAAGGGCCAGTGCTGTGCCCGGCGCAAGGGGAATGGAAGGGACTCCGGGCACAAAGGCCAGGGCCACACCCGCCGCGGCCAGCATGGCGGGATAGGGTAACGCGAGCCTTCGCGCAATTTGCAGAAGCGCCACCGCGATCAAAACCAGCAGGAGGAGGCTCTCGAAAAAGGTCAACTGCATCCGTCCGCTCCTTGTCGCGTACACTCCAAACGCCTGATGTCCAATGGATGCCACTTCCGCCATGGCGGCTGCAGCATGCCTCGCCTGCAGGGTAGGATCGCCCATCGAGCATTTCGCAAAGGTTTCCGAGATCACGGGAAAAGTGATCCGAGCGATTTACTGCACCGTGAGTTAGCCGGTGCCCTCGCAGAGCGCGCGTGCGTGCAGGAGTGCACAGAGACGTTATAGTCATGAGCGTGAAGAAGCCAAACGCACTTACGGCCGGTGTAACGCTGCAGGCAGTCGCGAAGGCAGCCGGTGTAACCATCGCAACCGCTTCCCGCTCGCTGAACGATGCGTACGGCGTGCATCCCGATACGCGGGCCCGCGTGTTGCGGCAAGCGGAAAAGCTGCGCTACACGCCTAACCGTTTCGCGCGCGGTCTGGTCACCGGCCGATCTGACATGATCGGTTTGATTGTGAGTGACGTGCGCAACGGCTACTTTGCAGAGGTGGCCCGTGGCGTGGAAGATGCAGCGCTCGAGACCGGCCGCGACGTGATGCTGTGCAACAGCGACCTAAACGCAAAGCGTCAGATGAAATCCATTGCGTCTTTGCTCGACAAGCGGGCGGAAGCCATCATTATGAACTCGGTCGCGACGCTTTCGCCGGGTGAGCAGCAGCAGATTGCCGCCGCCGGCGTGCCCATCGTTCTGCTGAGCCGCTCGGGTCGCGAAGCCGGTTTCTCCACAGTATGCGCGGACAACGAAAAAGGCGGTCGGCTGGCGGCGGAGTTCCTTTTGCGCAACGGTCATCGCAAGGTCATCCATCTGACGGGTCCACAACGGCATGCCAACCTTGCGCGCCGCTCGAAAGCGTTCACAAAGGCCATGCTCGAGCAGCGTGGAGCTGAGGTTCACACCATCCACACCATGCACACCATGGAAGGCGGCTACAAGGCCGCTGCCGAAGTGTTTGCTGCGCACAGTGCCTACACGGCCATCTTCACGGGCAACGACTCCATGGCATTCGGGGTCATGCGCGCCGCCATTGAGGCGGGCATTCGCATACCCCAGGACCTGTCGCTCATCGGCTTTGACGACATCGAGTTGGCGGCCATCAGCTTTCCGCCGCTCACCACCATACGGCAGCCAAAGTACGGCGTAGGAAGGGCCGCCGTGGATGTGGTTACGGAGCTGCTCGAGTCCGACAAGGCCGCGCCGCGGCACCGCGTGATGGATGTGGAGTTGGTGGAACGGGCTTCGGTGGCGCCGCTCAAACGCTGAGTCTCAAGCCAGTGAAGGGACCATCAACAGCTCTGGCACCGTGACCCGCTGGGGTGTTCGTAGAATGAAGAGAATGGCTTCCGCGACGTCCTCTGGTTGCAATGCTTTCTCCAGCACGTCAGCCGAGAGCTTCTCCGGGCGCTTCTCCACTAATTCCGTGTTCGTCAGGCCGGGCAGGATGCAGCAGGTACGGATGCCGGCCGCGCGTTCCTCCAGCCGAATGGCATGCGCCAGCCCGAGTAGGCCGCGCTTGGACGCCTGGTAGGCTGCGCCGGAAAGATCAGGCAGCATGCCGGCAGTGGACGACACGTAGACGAGGTGTCCCTTACCGGCAGCTCTCATGGCGGGCAGCACCGCGTGTGAAAGGTAAAACGCTCCAGCCAGATTTGTTTCGAGAATGTGGTCCCATGTGGCTGCCGAAGTCGCCTTCATGGCTCGGTCCGGGGCATTGGTGCCGCAGGCGTACATCGCCGCGGTGGCCCTGCCAATGCCGCTGGAAGCACCCAGAATGACCAGGACC
>CAXTBQ010000012.1:0-9645 GCA_964242065.1 uncultured Terriglobus sp.
GGCCGCAATGCTGGTGGAGGACGGTGCCCGCGTGGTCGCAATCGCTGCCGACTCGGTTGATGAGGTACTCGGCGCAAACACCATCGCGGAGATGATGCACCTGGATGCCTCGCTCCGGGCAGCGACAACCCGCCGCCTGATGGCTGCCGGCGTGACGATCTTTCGGCCCGAGACCGTGATTCTTGACGCTGAAGTACAGGTGGAGGCCGATACGGTTTTGGAGCCGTTTACTCAGCTGCTCGGAAACACCAGGGTTGGCGCGAACTGCCGCATCCGCTCCTACTCGGTTGTGGAGGACAGTACGCTCGGGAACAATGTTCTGCTGAGGAACGGCTGCATCCTGACGCAATCCACAGTTGCCGATGGCGCGCAGCTGGGGCCCTACGCTCACCTACGACCCGCGAGCCGGATCGGTGTAGGAGCGCACGTTGGCAACTTCGTCGAAACCAAGAACGCTGTGCTCGGGGATGGCTCCAAGGCCAACCACCTGACCTATCTGGGAGACGCGGTCGTAGGAACGGGCACAAACATCGGTGCCGGGGTGATCACCTGCAATTACGACGGAGTCCATAAACATCAGACCACCATCGGCAACGGCGTTTTTGTCGGCTCAGATTCGGCGCTGGTGGCGCCTGTGACCCTGGAGAGCGGATCGTACGTGGCTGCAGGCAGTTGTGTCACGGAAGCAGTGCCTGCAGGCGCGCTAGCCATCGCCCGCTCGCGCCAAGTTACAAAGGAAGGCTGGGCAGCTAGAAAGCGAAAGAATCCTCTGGAAAGTTTATAGAGAGAGTGGATCTACTATTTTTGAAAGAAATCTCAAATTTTCTGTACCGGTGGCAACTTTGCGACCTATTCTGCGTCATAATGGATGTGGGCAGAACGCCCAGAGTTCAGCGGACGGTTGAGCAACATCCCGCCGCATCAAGTTGCGTCACTGGCCTCCCCCGTATGGGCTCACCGAGTTCATACGGGCTTTTTTTGCCTCCGGGAAGAAGCGCGACGGCAGGATAGAATAACGGCATGAGGCGTCTCGTTCCGCTGCTCGCATTGGCCGTTCTCACGGTCGTAGCCTGTGCTCAGTGGTCGAATCCGGCGTTGGAGATCCCCGACTACAACCCATCAGCCCCCACACACGCGCTGCCGCCCATCCTTCACGGCACCCAACTCTCCGGGCGTGACTTCAACCAGCCGTACCAGGCCACCGCCTATCGCATGGCAGCAAAGATTTCGCCGGTGCTCCATCAGCTACCGTGCTACTGCCGCTGTGACCGCTCGATGGGTCACAACAGCCTGCATTCATGCTTCGAAGGTACGCACGGGGCGGAATGCTCGACTTGCATGAAAGAGGCGATTTTCGCCTACAACGAAACAAAGCGCGGGCTCACTCCCGCTCAGATTCGAGCAGAGATTGAGAAGGGCGACTGGCTGCAGACCGACTTCGAGCATGCTCAGTTCTAATTGCGTATGGGCATCGAGCTAAGTTCAGCGGCAGGCCAAAGCCACGCAGCACCACGAACGCCGCTTGCATCCCCGTGTACTGCCTTTAGGATCGGCGTCTCGCAACCCTTGCCAAACGTGTACGCCGCGAGCAGGAGCGGCAGATTGGTGTAAAGGCGATCTAACCGCGACAGTCCGCCGCCGATTACGATACAGTCCGGGTCAAGCAGGTTCATGACATTCGACAGACCTCGTGCCAAACGGTCTTCCAAACGCTGCAGCGCCTCCTCAGCCTGCCGGTCCCCGCTCTCACTCCGCTGAACGATCTCGGGGCCACGCAGGGGTTTGCCCGTGGCTTTCGCGTAATCCATCTCGAGCCCGGTGCCCGAAACCCACTTTTCCATGCAGCCGCGCTGCCCGCAGTAGCACGGCGGTCCTGGGAACTCGTCGGGTAATTCCATCGGGAGCGTGTTGTGCCCCCATTCGCCGCCGATTCCGTTTGGACCGCCATGTACTCTGGCGTTTATCGCGATGCCTCCGCCGCATCCGGTGCCAAGGATCACCCCAAACACCACTGCAAAGCCCGCGCCTGCACCATCAGTAGCCTCAGAGACGGCCAGGCAGTTGGCGTCGTTCGCACAACGTACGGGCCGGCCCATGTGCTGCGTCAAATCCATCTCGAGCGGCTTGCCGTTGAGCCAGGTGCTGTTAGAGTTCTTCACCAGGTTGGTCGACTTAACAATGGAGCCAGGTATTCCCACACCGATCGTTCCGCGGCTGCCGACGCGTTCCTCTAAGGACGTGGCGACGTTGGCGATGGCATGCACCGTGCCGTGATAGTCCTCGCGGGGCGTGGGGACACGCAGCCGGTCCAATTCATCGCCGTTCGCGTCGAAGGCACGGCCTTCGATTTTGGTTCCACCCAGGTCGATACCTATCCGTAACCCACTCATCAGCGAATCGGCTGCCTTCCTTCAGCGGCTGCGGCCTGCAGGCGCTGCTCTACAATCTCGCAAACAGTATGCAGCATCAGCTTGTGCGCCTCCTGGATACGAGCCGTGATTTCGTGGGGCACAATCAGGTTGACGTCTGCCAAACCTGCGGACCGGCCCCCGTCGCGTCCCAGGAACGCCACCGTGCCCACTCCTTCGTTCCGTGCGGCCGTCAATGCGCGCAGCACGTTTTCACTATTGCCGCTGGGGGTAAAAGCAAACAGCACATCTCCCTGCTGCCCGTAAGCGCGCACCTGCCGTGCAAAAACCTCGTCAAAGCTGTAGTCGTTGCCGCAAGCCGTCAGGTCACCACCGTTGGCTGTGAACGAGATCGCCGGGTACGGGCGGCGATCGGTCATAAAGCGCACCACGAACTCCGTGGTCAGGTGCGACGCGTCCGCGGCGGAGCCGCCGTTGCCGCATGCCAGCAATTTGTGCCCGCTGAGCAGTGCCTCGCTCAACAAATCCGCGGCGCGCTCGATGTCCGAATTCAGAGGCAGTAGGGATGTCAGCACATCCCGCGCTTCCATGACATTACGCTGAAAGACCGTCGATTGGATCGGCATCCTATCTACCGCTCCTGCTTCTGCAGATAGTTCTGCACATAATCCCGTATGCCCTCTTCCAGCGTGGTGAACAACCGGTTGTATCCTGCGGCACGCAGCTTTTCGGTCTTTGCCTCGGTGAAATATTGGTACTTGCCACGCAGGTGTTCCGGCATGTCGATGTAGTCGATCTGCGGGTTGCCGTGCATGGCCATATACACCGCCGTCACCAGGTCGCGCCAGGTGCGCGCGGTTCCGGTGCCGCAGTTGAACAGGCCACCCACCTCGCGATGCTCCAGCATCCAGAGCGTCACGTCTACTGCGTCCTTTACATAGATGAAGTCGCGCATCTGCTCGCCGTCGGCATAAGCCGGGCGGTGGCTCTTGAAGAGCTGCACCTTGCCCTTGCCGTCCGCGCCCACCTGGCCGAAGCTCTTGTGCACCACGGAGCGCATGTCGCCCTTGTGCTCCTCATACGGGCCATAGACGTTGAAATACTTAAGGCCAGCAATAGGGTTCTCTGCCTTCGCGAACAGCCCTTCGCGCAACGCCCACAGGTCGAACATGTGCTTCGAATAGCCGTACATATTCAAAGGCCGCAGCGAGGGCGTGACCAGGTCATTGTCGTCATAGCCCACGGCACCGTCGCCGTAGGTGGCGGCGGACGAGGCGTAGACAAACCGTGCACCATGCGCCTGTGTCCACTCGCACAGCGTGCGTGTGTAGGCATAGTTGTTCTCAAGCAGGTAGTCCGCGTCGCGCTCCGTCGTGGCGGAGCAGGCGCCCAAGTGCACGATGCCATCGATCTCCGGCAGGTCCACCGTGCCCACGCCGTGGATGCGGTTGAGGAACTCGTCGGGTGAAACGATGTCGTCGTATTCCAGGCCGAGCAGGTTCTTCCACTTTTCGTCGGCGCCCAGCTGGTCCACCAGCAGCAGGTTGCGCTGCCCGCGCCGGTTCAGTTCGGCAACCACGTTGCGGCCAATGAAGCCTGCCGCGCCGGTCACCACTGTCATACTCGCCATGCGGTTCATTGTAGACGGGGGAGCTTCAGAGCAGAACGCGGAGGCCGTAAAGGCAGAGCGCCAAGGCCGCACGCTTCCGAGGATTTCGATTGGAGCTCTAAAGATCCATAGCGTGCTTCTCCTTCGCGACCTCTGCGTTCTGCTTTCGCGTTCACGTGAATACAACTTGCTAGACTTGTACCTGCCCCGATGCCTGACAACTTCTACCTGACCACGCCCATTTACTACGTCAACGCGCGCCCGCACATCGGCCACGCGTACACCACCGTTGCGGCGGACACGCTGGCGCGGCACAAGCGCCTGCTCGGTGTCGACACCTACTTCCTGACCGGCACCGACGAGCATGGGCAAAAGATCGGTCGCTCCGCCGCTGCCGCAGGCGTCGAGCCGCAGCAGTTTGCCGACGAGGTCTCCGGCAGCTTTCAGGCGCTGTGGCGGCGCATGGGCATCCGCTACGACCAGTTCATCCGCACCACCGATGCAAAGCACAAACGCGGCGTGCAAAAGCTCTTTGCCGATCTGTACGCGAAGGGCGAGATAACCCTCAGCAGCTACACCGGCCAGTACTGTGTCAGCGAAGAGATGTTCGTCGAAGGCCCGCCGGGCACCATCGGACCGGACGGCAGGCCGACCGAGACGGTGACGGAGGAGAACTTCTTCTTCCGGCTCTCGGCCTACCAGAAGCTGCTCATCGACTTGATCGAGTCGAACCAGCTCGCCATCCAGCCGGAAGCGCGCAAGAACGAGGTGCTCAGCTTTCTGCGCGGCGACCTGCACAGCGGAGCGGAGACACTGCTGAGCGACACGGGTGTGCAATACGTGCCCGGCGCGCTCAAGGACCTTTCCGTTTCGCGCACCAGCTTCGACTGGGGCATCCCGGTGCCGGAGCCCGCCGCCTCCTCGACCACGCAAAAGCACGTGATCTACGTGTGGCTGGACGCGCTGGCCAACTACATGACCGCCATCGGCTACGGCGGCGACACGGCAGAGGACACCGAGATGTTTGCGCGGCTGTGGCCCGCCGACCTCCACTTCGTTGGCAAGGAGATCGTCCGCTTCCACTGCGTCTACTGGCCCGCGCTTCTGCTGGCTGCGGGGCTGCCGCTGCCCAAGAAGATTGTGGCGCACGGCTGGCTCTTGTTTGAAGAAAGCAAAATGTCGAAGTCGCGCGGCAACATCGTGCGGGCGGAGACGATCCTGGACGCCTTCGGCAGCCTAAAACCGGATGCACCCAAGCACGAGCAGGACCTGTTCGGCGCGGACGTGCTGCGCTACTTCCTGCTGCGCGAAATTCCCTTCGGGCAAGATGGCTCGTTCTCTTTCGACGCCCTACTGGCCCGCTACAACAGCGACCTGGCCAACGGCTACGGCAACCTGGTCAGCCGCACGCTGAACATGATCGCCCAAAACTTCGACGGCGTCATTCCGGAAAGCGGCCTGTCCACGGAGTTGACCGCCGCCATCACCGACGCGATCGCGGGTGTGCGCAACGGCATCGACGCGCAGGACTTTACCGCCGCTGTGCAGGCCGCCGCCGCGCTGGTCGCCGCGACCGACGGCTACCTGACCGCGAACGCACCGTGGAAGCTGGCCAAAGACCCTGCACAACGCGAGCGGCTGGCTGCTGTGCTACGCACGGCCGTCAAGAGCATCCGCATGGTGACTGCTCTGCTTTACCCCGTGCTGCCGTACAGCACAGCGCAGGTGTGGCAGCAGCTTGGCCTGGGCAGCATCGAGCGCGCCGCGGAGACCGGCGAACTGCGCGACCTGACACATGGCGGCTTTGCCGCGGGCAGCCGCATCGGAACCATTGCACCCATCTTTCCGCGCGCGGACAAGGAGCTGATTGCACAGATGAACGACGCCGAACAGACCGCACCCAAACCAGCGCCCGGCCAGGTAGCCGATCAGCCCGAGCAAACGCTCGCACCTATCAGCGACGGCACCCATGGCAACGCTCCAGAAAGCTCACCTGCCAGCGAAGCCGCTCCGCAGCCAGACGCCCCAGCCGCACCCGGCAAGCCGGACACGCCAGAAATTACCATCGACGACTTTCTGAAAGTGGACCTCCGCGTCGCACGCGTACTGAGCGCCGAGCGCATTCCCAAGGCAGACAAGCTGCTGAAGCTGCAGGTGGATCTGGGCTACGAGCAGCGCCAGATTTTGGCAGGCATCGCGCAGTTTTATGAGCCGGAGAAGCTTGTGGGCCGCAAGGTAGCCATCGTGGCCAACCTTGCTCCGCGCAAACTGCGCGGGCTGGAGTCGCAGGGCATGATCGTCGCCGCCAGTGTGGGCGATGGCACACCGGCACTGGTCAGCTTCATCGAAGACATCGAAGTTGGTGCGCGTCTACGTTAGAACCAGCAAGGGAGCAAGTCAGCAACACCTTGCATCGTTCAGCCCTTGTAGGAATCGCGTCAGTGCAGACTCGCTGACTTGCTAACCGCGTCAACTCGCTGCCACACCTATGCACCTCGTCGATAGCCACGCCCATCTTGACTTCCCCAGCTACGCGGACGACCTCCACGCGGTGCTGGCCCGTGCTCTGAGCGCTGACGTCCGCACCATTCTCGCGGTCGGCATCGGAGACGGTCCGGCGACCATGCACCGGGCGCGCGATCTGGCGCAGCACTTCCACGGCAGCGCAGAAACACCGCGCATCGTGGCCAGCGCCGGCATCCATCCGCAGGAGGCCAATCAGGCTGCGCCAGAAGCGTTGCGAAAGCTGCGCGATCTTGCCGCAGACCCTGTGGTTGTCGGAATCGGAGAGATTGGTCTCGACTACTATCACCTGGACAATCCCGATATCGACATCCAGCAGGCTGCCTTCCTCGCGCAGATGGAGATCGCGCTTGAGTGCAAGAAGCCGATCCTGATCCATTGCCGCACTAGCGAGCTGGCCACGCGCGAAGCAAGAGAGCGCTTCGGCCCTGCGGATGCGCAGGCGGACCTCCAGCGCTTGATCGGCGCGCACTTCACCCCTCGCGGGGGCACGGGCGTCATGCACTGCTTTTCGGGCACAGCGGACGAGGCACGGCGAGCACTGGACTCGGGCTTCTACCTGTCCTTCGCTGGAAATGTGACGTATAGTCGCTTCCCTTCGATTCGTGAGGCGGCACAGCTCGCGCCAGACGACCGCATCCTGGTCGAGACGGACGCGCCCTTCCTCTCGCCCGTTCCATATCGCGGCGAACGCAACGAGCCCGCTCGAACGCGCACCACCGCTGAATTCGTTGCGGAACTCCGCGGCATAACCCTGGAGCAACTCGCCCAAAGCACCACTGCGAACTTCTGCCGTCTGTTCGGCATCCATAGCTTAGACAACACACCGCAGGAGAAAGCTTAGCCATGGCAGCCGACAACAGTTTCGACGTAGTGAGCAAAGTCGAGGTTCAGGAAGTCAAGAACGCCATCGATCAGGCCACCAAGGAAGTAAACGCGCGCTTCGATCTGAAGAACTCGAAATCGACGATCAGTCTTGAGGGTAATGAGACACTGCAACTCGCTTCGCAGGATGAGTACACACTCAAGGCGGTAACAGAGATCCTGTCGCAGAAGCTGGTAAAGCGCGGAGTCTCGCTCAAGAACCTCGAGTACGAAAAGGTGGAGGCCGCCGCGAACAGTTCGGTTCGGCAGCAGATCAAGCTGAAGCAGGGCATCTCCTCTGAGGTGGCGAAGAAGATCGTTGCTGCCATCAAGGATTCTAAAAAGAAGGCGCAGGCATCCATTCAGGGCGACACCGTTCGCGTGTCCGCGAAAGACCGAGACGTCCTGCAGGAAGTCATCACGTTGCTGAAAGGCAAAGATATGGGCGTGGACTTGCAGTTCACGAACTACCGCTCGAACTAAGTCGTCCGTCTCTCTGCCTGATACAGTCAAAAGGAACGTGAGTGTTCTGCCCATCGCGACAGCGAAAGAGGTCTTTGACCTTGTTCGCGAAGATCTGCTCGCGGTCGAACGGGAGTTCGGCCGGCAGTCCGAGTCAGAAGTCGTTGTGATCCAGGACATTGCACGCTACCTGATTTCAGGAGGCGGGAAACGCATCCGTCCGCTGCTTCTGCTGCTGTCAGCAAAGGCTTTGGGCTTTGACGGGATGAGCCGCATCCGGCTGGGTGCCGTGGTGGAGATGCTTCACACTGCCACTCTTGTACATGACGACATCATCGACGAAGCGGACACTCGCCGTGGCAAGCCATCCGCGAATGCGCAATGGGGCGCGGCAAAGTGCGTGCTCGCGGGAGACTGGCTTTACATGCAGTCGTTCCAAACTGCGCTCCAGGAGCGCAGTTTTCACATACTCGATCTGCTGATCGGGCTCACCCAGCAGATGGTCGAAGGTGAGCTACTGCAGATGCAGAAGCTGGGTCACCTTATCAATGAAGAAGAATATTTCGATCTGATCTTCCGCAAGACCGCCATGCTCTTCAAGGTAAGCATGCAGCTGGGAGCGGCGCTTGCATCCTCGTCAGAGGAGATCGAGCAGCAGCTTGGGGAATATGGCAGGAATCTTGGTCTCGCCTTTCAAATCGTGGACGATGTGCTGGACCTTACCGGTGAGCAAGCGACCTTGGGAAAGCCGGCAGCCAGCGACCTGCGTGAGGGTAAGGCCACACTGGCGGTGATCCATGCTTTGGAGCGCGGCACCGGTGCGGAGCGCGAGAGCATCCGTACGGTGCTCGCGGACCGCAGTTTCGGCCGGGTAAAGCACAGCACTATACTCGACATTCTGCACCGGCACGGCTCCTTGGAGTACGCCATGGACGCAGCACGCGCCTATGCCGAAGCGGCCCGGCAGTCCATCGCAGAGCTCAAGCCGCTTGGCGAGGAGTCTGCGCAGGCGCTGCGCGCCTTGCAGTGGGTCCCTGGGTACGTGACGGAGCGCAAATACTAGCTCGCGATTAGCAGGCGGGTTTTCTGCGTCATAAAGACTGGATTCATCTACGCTTGGAGAGCGAAACCCATGGCACTGACACTGGAGATAGCGCGAGAAATCATTCGCGCGGCAGAAAAGAAGGCGGAAGAAGTCGGACAACCCATGAACGTTGCCGTGGTGGACGAAGGCGGCAATCTCCTTGCCTTCGAACGCATGGCCAACGCTTGGCTGGGCTCGATTGACATTGCACAGAAGAAGGCTTGGACCTCTCGCGCCTTCGACATCGAAACCGGTGAACTGGGCAAGAACTCACAAAGTGGCGACCAGTTCTTCGGTATCCACGCTTCCAACAACGGCAAGGTGATGATCTTTGCGGGCGGCGTGCCGCTAAAGAAGGATGGCAAGGTCGTTGGCGCAATCGGCGTGAGCGGCGGACTCGGGGAACAGGATCAGGCGGTGGCTGAGGCAGGCGCAAAGGCGTTCGAGAACAGTTAGGCTCTGCAACCATTATCGAGCCTATCCATAGGTTGAAGTAAAGCAATCTGACGTTGAAGTAAAGCAATCTGACAAGAGCATCCCTGATTGCGCTTCACTTGTTAGTCGTGGCGAGCGAGTGGGACAACAACGTGGCTGGTGAGTGGTCCTTCACCTGCGGAGCGCAGTTCTGCCGCATCCTCAAACGAATGCTAAAGATGCCATCACGACAGCCAGGCACCACCAAACACGGGGAGCCTACCGATACGAGAATCAAAACCAATTTTTTTTAAATATAA
>CAXTBQ010000012.1:9655-21730 GCA_964242065.1 uncultured Terriglobus sp.
GCTCCACCTAACAGGTGGAGCCTCGCTTTCGTAGATGCACAACTTATTTTGTGAAGATGTCGCCGTCGCTGTGCGCCTGCCGGTTCATGGCGCGCTTCGCGGAATCTTCAGCGATCCGGTCGACGTGCGACTGGTTCCCGCCCTCAGGCGTTTCCAGCGAGTTGATGCCTGGACGAGCCGGGGTATCGCCCGTGTTTACTTTCTCTTTCGCGACGCCGTCGCCCTCACCGGGCAAACCATTCCCACTCAAGCTCATAGCCGATACTCCTCGCAGAAGTAGACGCCGGGGCGGCCAGCCGGGGTTGCCGCGCCCAGCCGCTGCCAGAGCTAAAGTAGGAACATGAGAGACTTCCTTGCCGAGGCGCGGAACCTACACGCCACGAGCATGGTTCTGGATGGCCACGCAGACACTCCCCAGCGTTTTGTAGATGAAGACTGGAACTGGACCGGCGACCCGCTCGGTCTCGGACACCTCTCCCGCGAAACGGCACTGGCAGGCGGACTCGACGGTGGATTCTTCATCGCGTGGCCGGAGCCGGAAACCTGGCACGGCAGCTTTGCAGAACGCACCCGGCACCTGATCGAAGGCATTCACCAGCAGGCTCAGAAGCATCCGGCGGCTTTAGCCGTGTGCCGCAATGCCGCGGAGGTGCGGTACGCCAAGCAGGCCGGTAGATACGCCGCTCTGATCGGTGTGGAAGGCGGCCATGCGATAGAAAACAGCCTCGAGATCCTACGCGAGTTCCACACGCGTGGTGTGCGTTACATGACGTTGACCTGGGCCAACTCCAATGACTGGTGCGGGTCAAGCGGCGTGGGTGCGCATCGCATGGGCCTGACCGGCTTCGGACGGGACGTGGTGCGCGAAATGAACCGATTGGGCATGCTTGTAGATACCTCCCACGTGTCCGACGCAGCATTTTGGGATGTGCTGGAAACGTCTGCGGCTCCCGTCATTGCTTCGCACTCCTCGGCTCGCGCCCTGTGCGGAGCCCCACGCAACCTAACGGATGACATGGTCCGAGCGCTTGCCACTAAGAATGGCGTGGTGATGGTCAACTTCTTTGCGGCATTCCTGAGCGATGGCTGGCGGGTGGCTTGGAACAAGCTCAAGCCCGATGTGGAATCGGCCCTGAAGTCGCTGCGCAGGAAGTATGCCCTGATCGGTCAATCGTTGCCGTTCCACGAAGAGCTAAGGATAGAGCGGGCGTTCGCTCGCACCATTTCACCCGTGCCCTTTTCTGTTCTTGTCGATCACTTCGATCATCTATTGCGCACCGCCGGACCGCAGCACGTCGGCATCGGTTCTGATTTCGACGGCATCGCGTTGTCAGTGGAAGGCATGGAGTCCGCCGCCGATCTGCCGAAAGTTACGGCCGGCCTTCTGGAGCGTGGATGGACGTCCGACGATCTGCGCGGCTTGCTCGGCGAGAACCTGCTGCGCGTGCTGGACAATGCAGGGATCGAGTGACATCCGATCAAGACAGAGGCGTATTCTTTAGGAGCATGATGTTGCGAATTGCGCCTCTCACCCTGATGGCCAGTGCACTACTGGCCGGTTCGCTTGGAGCCCAGCAAACGCCAGGCAATCCGTCACCTGCTGCACCTGCAACTGACAGCCAGCAAAAGCCGGCACCCAAACCTGCAGAGGAACTGCCGGATTCTCCAAGTTCCGCAGAAGGCATCGTGGTGCCGCCCGCTCCGAACGGGCCATCCGTGGTATTCGACACCAGCATGGGCCGCATGACCTGCCAGTTCTTCGCGAAAGAATCTCCCATCACGGTGGAAAACTTCATTGGCCTCGCAACGGGAGCAAAGGAATTCACTGACCCCATCACAGGTGCCAGGATGAAAGGCATCCACTTCTACGACGGCACTACATTCCACCGTGTGATTGCCAACTTCATGATCCAAGGCGGCGACCGCGCCGGCAATGGAACAGGCGACGGCGGCTTTTACATCAAGGACGAGTTTGCCCCCGGGCTGCGTTTCGATCGCGAAGGCAGACTTGCCATGGCGAATGCCGGACCCAATACCGGCGGCACACAATTCTTTATCACAGAGGCGCCCGTGCCCGAGCTCAACGGGAAGCACACCATCTTCGGTCAGTGTGACCCTCATTCAATCTTGGTCGTCCAATCCATTGCCCGCGTGGAAAAGAACTCGCAGGACAAGCCTGTGACACCCGTGCTGATCAACAAGGTGACTATTGTGCCGGAGGGCTCTCCGCTACCACCAGAGCCGCCCGCGCAAACCGCTGCGCCGGTCGCTCCGGCGCAGTAATGCGCCGCGCACAGCCACGCCGTGCAAGCCGCGCAGCCGCCGAACCCATCCAAGTTACAAAAGAAAGGAATCACCATGGCAGAACGTACACCTGGCACTTACGCCATCTTCAACACCAGCGAGGGCACCATTGTCACCCGGCTCTTCGAGAAGGAAGCACCAGAGACGGTGGCGAACTTCATCGGTCTGGCAGAAGGCACCAAGAAGTGGGAGAGCCGCAGCAAAAAGGGAGACAAGCTGTACGACGGTACCGTGTTTCATCGTGTGATTCCCGAGTTCATGATCCAGGGTGGAGACCCAGAAGGCACAGGCATGGGTGGTCCCGGCTACCGCTTCGCGGACGAAACCAAGGGTTCACCTCATGGCTTCCAGGAGCCTGGTAAGCTCGCCATGGCCAACGCCGGACCGAACACAAACGGGTCGCAGTTCTTCATCACGGTTGCGGCCACCACATGGCTCACGGGTCGGCACACCATTTTTGGCGAGGTAGTGCAGGGCTACGACATCGTAGAGAAGATCAGCAAGGCTGCTCGCGACGGCCAGGATCGTCCCAAGAAGCAGATCACTCTGGACTCCGTTGTCATAGAACGCTCGTAGCAGATGACTACACCTTCCGCCCCGGCAGCACATCAAGCTGCCGGGCACCTGCGACCAGGGTCACAAGGCTTTCGCTGGGATGGAGTTTGCTTCCTGGCCGTCTGCTTTGTGACCCTGTTTGCGCGTTTTCGGTCCTCTGCGTTCCTGATTGGTTCCTACCAGGACGACTTCTTCTACTACTTGAAGGTTGCCCAAAATATCGCGGCGACAGGTCGCAGCACCTTCAACGGCCTGAACCTTACCAACGGCTATCACCCTTTGTGGATGTTGGTCCTGGTGGTCCTGTGTGCGCTGTTCCGCGGGACCGCGTTCTTCTTGGCGCTCCAGACGGTAAGCCTTGCATCGGCAGCGCTTGTGTACGGACTCATGCGTCGCACTCTTTTCCTCTACCTGCCACAAACTGAGGCGCGGGTGGGTGCCTTTGCCTTAGGGCTAGAGGCCCTGATGCTGATCCGGTACGGCATGGAGGTTACGCTGACGCTACCCTTAGCCATGCTGCTGGTGTACCTGCTCCTGCGCGATGGCGTACCGCAGACCTTCCGTCAGTCCGCGGGACTCGGTCTGCTGAGTGCGCTGGTCATCCTCAGCCGCCTTGACTCCGGTCTCCTGGTAGCCCTGGTGGCCGTTGCTGTTTTGCCGAAGCTGCTCAAGTCGGATCGCTGCCCGACCACCTTTGCCGGGTTCTGCTTCGGTGTGCTTCCGCTGCTCTGCTTCTACTTCGGGTTAAATCTCCACGTCTTCCATTTACTAACGCCGGTGTCCGGGCTGGCGAAACAGATGAAGCAGGGCACTGACTTTTCTCCTGAGACGTGGCGCTCTCTGTTGCCCAACAACCGCATGAGGGGCATCCTGCTACTGCCTCAGCTCCTGCTGGTCGCTGCAGGAGTTGGAGTGCTGTGCTTTGCGCGGGAGGGCCCGAACGCAAAGTTACCCAGAGAAACACGTAACCTCGTCCGGGCGGTTCTTCTTTTTCCCTTGGTGCATCTTGCCCTGCTCAGTTACCTGAGCGACTGGAACGTTTGGCCCTGGTACTACTACTCCATCACGTTGGCCGCCTTTGTGGCATACCTGCTCCTAACGCAGATCGGACCTCGTCGAGCGGCCTCGCTCGCGACCTTTGGGTATGCCGCATTGCTGGTCGTCTACACGCTCGCTTACGCGTGGAAGGGTCCAGACTCGATCGCGGTCTACCAGTCCTCTCTGGAAACTGCGAACTATATGGATCTGCATCCGGGCGTGTACATGATGGGCGACCAGGCGGGCACAACAGCCTTTCTTGCGCACCAGCCTATCGTCCAGGCTGAGGGCCTGGTGATGGACAAGCAGTTCCTTGCAAACATGCGCGCGGGCACTCCACTGTCACAGGTGGCGCAGATGTATGGGGCTGAGTACTACGCGAAAATTGGCGGGGATTATCAGGGCGGCTGCTTACCGGTGGCAGAGCCCGCCAATGCGGGTCCGGAAAGCCGGCACATGCGCGGCACCATTTGCCACTTACCGCTCGCCGTGTTTTATCGCGGCGCGGACCACATGCCCATCCGCATCTTTCAAAGCAGTTGGATTCACTGAGTCGGCTACGTTCTGACTCTTTTTTCAAGCTGCAGCAACGTAGCGGTGCGCTCCTCAACCGCCGCCAGCAGGCCCGGAGCCGCTTCCAGAGATCGTCCGTAACTGGGCACAAAAGTCTGGAGCGCTTCCGGGGAACTCTCCTCCGCATGGAATACCGCCAAGCCCTTGCGGATCAGATCCAGCATGATCGACACCGCGGTGGAGGCTCCCGGCGATGCTCCAAGTAGCGCTGCCAGAGAGCCATCTGCCGAGCGAACGATCTCCGTTCCGAACTCCAGCCTTCCACCCTTCTGCGGGTCCGGTTTGATGATCTGGACCCTTTGTCCTGCAATCTCAAGAACCCAATCTTCGCTGCGCGCCGTGGGAACAAACTCACGCAGCGCCCTGACACGGTCCTCCTGTGATTGGGTGACCTGACCGATCAGGTACTTTGTCAGACTCAGATTGTTTGCGCCCGCGCCAAGCATGGCAACCAGGTTGCCAGTTCCAACGGAGCGTGGCAGATCGCCGATCGATCCCGACTTCAGGAACTTCGTGGAGAAGCCGGCAAACGGCCCAAACAAAAGTTCGCGCTTGCCTTCAATCACACGGGTGTCCAGGTGTGGAACTGACATGGGCGGCGCTCCTAGTGCGGGTTTGCCGTAGACCTTGGCCGCATGTTGCTCAATCACCGCGCGATTGGTACACCGCAGCCACTGCCCGCTGACCGGGAAGCCGCCATAGCCGCGGCCTTCCGGGACGCCGGAGGCCTGCAGCAGCGGCAGTGCTCCTCCGCCTGCACCCAGAAAGACAAAGCGCGCCGTGATGCGGGAGCGCTTCCCTGTTTCCGCGTTCTCGACTTCTACGTACCAGCGTGAATCCGGCAGATGCGTGAGACCCCGTACCCTGTGCCGCATAAACACGCCTGCATCGCCACTCTGCAGCGACTCGAGCATCATGCGCGTGAGCGCGCCGAAGTTGAGGTCGGTGCCGCTCTCCGCGCGCGTGGCTGCGACCGGTTCACTCGCGTCGCGATCTTGCATCATGAGTGGAATCCATTCCCGCAGTACGGCGGGATCATCAGAGAACGTCATGTCCGCAAACAAGGGACTGGCGTGCATTGCCTCATAGCGCCGGCGCAGGAACTCGACTGCGGGTGCACCGGAAACAAAGCTCATATGCGGCACGCCAGTGATGAATTCCCGGGGGTTCTTTAGGACCCCACGCTCCACAAGAGTCGCCCAGAACTGACGCGACTGCTGAAATTGCTCATTGATCTTTACCGCGCGATCGATGGCAATGGAACCATCCGCCCGCGCCGGGGTGTAGTTCAACTCGCACAACGCCGCGTGACCGGTGCCGGCGTTGTTCCAGGCGTCGGAACTTTCCACGGCAGCTTGCGCCAGTGAGTCCAGAACGGTAATGCGCAACCGCGGCGCAAGTGACTGCAGGAGCGTGCCAAGCGTGGCAGACATAATGCCGGCACCCACCAGCAGAACATCGGTTTCGGCAGGCAGCAAAGGAGAATTCGGCATAAGAGAAGGTTAGCAGTTGGTCAAGACAGGCACCACTCAGGCGTACTCTGCAGTGGCGCGATAAGCGCGCTGCATGGTGCTCAAAACGTCGGTGTATTTGTTACCGCTCCCTGTGTTGAAGATGACCACGCGGTCTGAGGCGTTCAGGAAGCCGTTGTCGATCAACCGGTCGTATGCAGCTGTTGCCGCCGCTCCTTCGGGCGACAACAAAATGCCCTCTTTGGATCCCCAGTCCTGGATAGACGCGAACATCTCAGAGTCGGTCTGCGAGATCACGGTGCCGCCCGATGCACGGACGATGTCAAGAATGATGTAGTCTCCATACGGCTTGGGAACGCGCAGGCCGCTGGCCAGTGTGTGGGCGTTCTGATACATCTGAGAGGCGCTCTGCCCCTCGCGGTACGCCTTGCTCACCGGCTCACAGCCCGCAGCCTGCACAGCAATCATCTTGGGTCGCTTGCCGCTGACCCAGCCGAGTTCCTCCATCTCCAGGAAGGCCTTCCACATGCCGATGAGCCCCACGCCGCCGCCGGTGGGATAGAAAACAGCATCCGGGTATTGCCACCCAAGTTGCTCCACCAGTTCGTAGCCCATGGTCTTCTTGCCTTCCACACGAAACGGCTCTTTGAGCGTGGAGATGTCGAACCAGCCTTCCTGATCCTTGCGCTGCGCAACAATCTTTGCGCAGTCAGAAATCAGACCGTCCACCAGCGTCATGTGCGCACCGTAAGCGATACACTCCACCTGGTTGGCCAGCGGCACGTCCTGCGGCATAAAGATGTGCGCCTCAATTCCTGCAGCCGCGGCGTAGGCGGCAAGTGCTCCTCCTGCATTCCCGGCGGAGGGCACAGCGAGCTTCCTGAGGCCGTAGTGCTTCGCCATCGTAACGGCAAGCGCCACGCCGCGCGCCTTGAACGTGCCCGTCGGATTCGCGCCTTCCTCCTTGAGCAACACGTTGCTGTTCCGGCGACTCCGCAGCATGGGAGTCCACCCCTCTCCCAGCGTGACCGGCTCCACCTCCGGCAGCACCGCGGCGTAGCGCCACATGCTGTGCACGTCGGGCAGATTGTCTCGAACAACGCTGCCCTTTGTATCAGTCAGGTCGTATCGAACATAAAACGTACCCGCGCACACTGGACAGACAGTCCTGGGAACGGAGGCGTCCTCGCGGAAGTGACAGCGGGAACACTCGAGATGATCTATTTTTGGCATACGTCTAAAGGATAGCGATTGGAGTTACGCCAGCAATGCGATGCGATCTTCATCCTGCGGATGATCCTGCATCTCGACGAGTTCCTGGTACAGACCGCCGCCTTCCATCAGGTTGTCATGCGTTCCGCTCTCCACCACGCGACCGTCGTGGATGACATAAATGCAATTTGCTTTGCGTACGGTGGACAACCTGTGCGCGATCACGATGCACGTCTTGCCCTGCATGAGCCGCTCCAGGGCCTCAAACACCAGGTGCTCACTGTTCGCATCCAGGGCAGAAGTGGGCTCGTCCAGGATCAGGATGGGGCTGCGCCGAATCATGGCGCGAGCAATCGCAATGCGCTGGCGCTGCCCGCCGGAAAGCAGAACGCCACGCTCTCCCACAAGGGTGTCGTACTTCTGCGGCAGGCACTCGATGAACTCCGCAGCGTTTGCCGCCTCCGCTGCCTGCATGATCTCCTCGTGCGTGGCTTCCGGCCGGCCATACGCTATGTTCTCCCATATGTTGCCGCTGAACAGCACGGTATCCTGCAGCACGTAACTAATCTGGCTGCGCAGGGACGCCTGTTTCACCTTGGAAACGTTCTGTCCGTCGATCAGGATCGTGCCCCGCTGCGGCTCGTAGAAGCGTGCAATCAAATTGATCAGAGTCGTCTTGCCGGAGCCGGTCGGTCCGACTAGCGCAACGACGGTTCCCGGCTCGATTCGAATGCTCACATCGCGTATCACCTCACGGTCTGGCGAGTACGAGAAGGTCACATGGTCGAACTGAATGCGGCCCTTGGTGACGCGCAGATCCTTCGCGCCCGGTGCATCCCGCATCTCGTTCTGATTGCCGATGATCTCCTGGATCCGCTCGTATCCGATGTCCGCCTTGGAGTACGAATCCATGATCTTCGATATGTCTTGCATGGGCTTGTACATGCTTACGATGTAGGCGATGAAGATGTAAATCTTGCCGCCGGTCATGCCGGAAGTAAGTGCCAGGCGACCGCCGAAGTACAGCACAGCGCACGTACCCAGGGCAGTCACAATATTGACGATTGGCACCAACTTTGCTTTGAGAGTGCGCGCACGCAGTGACGCTTCCACCGTCTCCAGGCTCTCTCCTTCCAGACGTTGTACCTCATAGTCTTCGCGTGAGAATGCTTTGACCACGCGAATGGAGCCGAGCACCTCCTGCACCACAGAGATCATCCTGCCCTCCTGCTTGCGTACTTCACGCGAAGCCTTCTTCACGCGGCGCGTGTACGTATACACAATGGCAAACAGAATGGGCACGACTGCCAGGGCGATGAGCGTGAGCTGCCAACTCAGGTAGAACAGCACACCAATCATGCCGAGGATGGTTGCGATGTCGACCAGGATGCTGAGTAGCCCAGAGACAATGAAGGTTTGTATGGAGTCGATATCCGTCGTGACGCGGCTGATCAGGTCCCCGGTGCGGCTCGTGTCGTGATACGCAAGAGATAGGCGGTGCACCTGTGCATACAAAGTGCGGCGCAGATCGTGCGTTACCCACTGGCCTACGCTGGTCGTCGTGTACTTCTCCCAGTACGAACAGAAGGCATCTACCACTGCGATCACAATCACAGCGGCGCAAGCAAATAGAAGGATAGCGCGAGCGTCCGTTCCCACCGTGTGCCGGATGACTCGGAACAGCCAACCGTGCGACTCCTTGTGCGCTATAACGTTGTCAAGCACGATCTTCAGCGGCCAGGGAGCGGCAACGTCAGCAACGCTTTCGCCCGCAATGGCTATCAGACCGAGGACCAGGGCGCGACGATGTGGCCGCAGCAGATCTTTTATAGTGACCCGCCTGGCTGCTTGCTGCTGGTCTTCCAAACGCATAGGGATTGGATGCTGCAATCAGACCGGATTGTGCGAGCGATCAGTGCTTGTGGAACAGTCGGCGTTTGATATCTCCACCGAACTCATTGAACTGCATGACGCCCGCGTTCAGGGCGATTGTCGTGCCTACACCACTGGCAGTCTTGCCGAAGCTGCGGTCCCGGTCCGGGTAGTATGCGTTGGTGAGCGCCGCAGCAGATACAACGGCAGCGAGGAACGGATAGTTGATCGCTCTGTGGCCATCGTCTTTGCGGGTCACAATGACCCGTGTCGCCGCATACACTGCACGTTCTTTGAATGGGTGCTGGTCACCCAGGACGTAGTAACGGGGATCATCGTGGAAAAGATTGGAATACAAACCGAAGTTGAAAATGGATTGCGTGGTCGACCGTAAAGCCGAAGCTCCAAGGCGCTCGCCAAATCCCGCTTTGTCTGTGCCGTAGTGAGGACGGTCGTCTAACAGGTGACCATAACCCGAGGAAAGAAGTGAGGCCGCGAGTGTTCCCAGCGTCAACTGGCGAGAGATGGACATCTCAAACTTGTCGCCGGCATGAAGCGGTTGCGCGATGACCCCCGCGCCAATCTTCGTGGATAAACGTGTCGCGTAGATCTTAGCGGGAGAGGCAGCCTGCTGCTGCGCGGTCTGGTCCGATTCGACTTGCAGCGATCCGGAATCAGAGGACGAGACAACGGGAGAGGAAGCTAAAAACCCCGGAGCGTCAGGCAGAAGCTCGGTCGGTGCTATCGCCTGCGCCTGCAGCGCGGGAGCCAATAGCATCAACACTGTGGGAACAGCCGCGCAAAACCCAGCTCGTGGTGCCTGAAGTATTTTCATTTAGTGCACTATGACGCCTGGACGACAGACCATGTTGTCTAACCCGTGGAAACCCTTCGGGTATGAGGGAAAACACACTTACGTGACACACAGCCGTCTGGCTTGCGCGGCAGGCGATGCTGTATCCGCGCTGCCGTTCACATAGTGAACGATGTTTGAAGTTCCAGCCGCTCTTGCTTCTTCCCAGCCTACCGATCAACTGTGATATCAGTCGGTCTCCAGACCGCCCGCAATTTGCCGATAATGACATCTATGTCGTTCCGCGTTCGCAGGTCAGCGTCTGCAGGCAGCTCCTCCGCACACTTGACGAAGCGGATGGACGACGTGGCGGCACAGCGATCCGCTCCACGCAAACACTACTCCCTGCAAGTTGTTGCCACGGCCCTGCTTTGCGTGCAGTCCGGCATCGCGCTTCTCGTCGGTCTTCGAGCCCTGCCCGTGGAGTTCGGCCCTGGACTGAGCAAGCAGGTGAATGCTGTTGCCATGGCCAGCTTTTTCCTGCTTCTGGCTTGCCCATCGGCTCTCCTGCTGGTGCGCAGGCGGGCGGAAGAGCATTCCTATTCTGCGCTGCTGGAACATGCTTTTCACGATATTGAAACAACGCTGCCCAATCGTGCGGCACTGGAATTGATCCTGGATGAGTGGCTTACGGAAGATCATCCGTGCAGTTGCATTTGCATCGAGATGGCAGCCCTGGAACAAGCGTCACGCGCTGTGCCAGGAACGAGTTCCCTGTTGCACTCTGTCGCGGAATGCTTGAAAGATCTTGCCGAGCCAGGAACCATGTTGGGCAGGCTCTCTCATGATCGCTTTGTGATGCTTTTGGGCACACGACACTCGAAGAGTGAACTCGCCGCAAAGGCAGAAGAGATTCTTGCCGCCCTGGCCATGTGCCAGATTTACGAGGGCCGCCCCATAAGCGCCGGCATCAGCATGGGCATTGCGACCGCCACAGCGGATGGTTCCGACCGCGTCTCACTGCTGGGCTCAGCCAAGCAGGCCATGGTCGTAGCGCGTACCGATGAGCGGCGTCACTTCTGTTTTGCAGAAGACGTGCGAAATACAGACCGCTCACGGAGCACGATCATCTTCGGCAAACTCCAAAAGGCTCTGGTACACGGAGCGTTGCAGCTGGTGTACCAGCCCATCTTCAGCAGCACTGGAGACATGGTCGCCGCGGAAGCCCTGGCGCGCTGGCACGACACGGATGAAGGTCCGATACCCCCGGCAGAATTTGTTCCCGTGGCCGAAGCCACCGGCCTCATCGTACCCCTATCCAACTGGGTCCTACGCAAAGCGTGCACTCAGATGTCCACGTGGAGAGGGATAGGCGGGGCCATCCAGCGTATCGCCGTGAATGTGTCGGTGAAACAGGTATGCCGAACAGATTTTGTTTCAACGGTCATGCACATCCTGCAGGAGACCAGCCTGCCGCCCTCATGCCTGGAGCTTGAAGTTACTGAGGGCGCGCTGGCGAGCGACTTCGAAGCCGTCAATCGCAACCTTCAGGCGCTGCGCAGGGCTGGCGTACGCATTTCAATTGACGACTTCGGCACAGGCTATTCCTCCCTGAGCCGCGTCCGCGAGTTGAACGCTGACGTGCTCAAGATCGACCGCCTATTCGTCCAGGGGGCGACCGAGTCTAAAGGTGGCGCAGCCATGGTGCAGGCCATCATCGACATGGCGCACAATCTGCAACTCTCCGTGCTGGCGGAGGGCGTTGAAACGCGGGAGCAGATGGCGATCCTTCGCCGCATGAATTGCGATGAGATGCAAGGATTTCTGCTTGCAAAGCCACAAGCCGCCGAAACTCTGACAGGAAGTCTGCGGGAAAGCGCAGCGGATTGCCAGGCGGCGGAACGGCCGATCAGGCTTGTTCCCCGACCAGCCGTGGCAAGCTGATTCAGCTTACGTTAGAGCGAACTCATGTTGTGCAGGAACTCGCTGTTGTTGCGGGTTTTGCCCAGCTTGTCCGTGAGTAGTTCCATGGCTTCTACCGGCGACAAGGGGTTCAGCACCTTGCGCAGAATCCAGGTGCGCTGCAGGTCTTCCTTCGGAATGAGCAGTTCTTCCTTACGGGTGCCGCTGCGCTGGATGTCGATGGCCGGGAACACACGCTTGTCGACCAGCTTGCGGTCCAGAATGACTTCCATGTTGCCGGTGCCCTTGAACTCTTCGAAGATGACTTCATCCATGCGGGAACCGGTGTCAACC
>CAXTBQ010000012.1:21740-35899 GCA_964242065.1 uncultured Terriglobus sp.
TTCGATCAGCGCCGAGGCAATGATCGTCAACGAGCCGCCTTCTTCGATATTGCGCGCCGCGCCGAAGAACCGCTTCGGCCTTTGCAGAGCATTGGAGTCCACACCGCCGGAGAGCACCTTGCCGCTGGGCGGCACGATGGTGTTGTAGGCACGGGCGAGGCGTGTGATCGAGTCCAGCAGGATGACCACGTCACGCTTGTGCTCGACCAGGCGCTTGGCCTTCTCGATCACCATCTCGGCCACCTGCACGTGGCGCGCCGCGGGCTCGTCAAAGGTGGAAGAGATGACCTCGCCCTTGACGGAGCGCTGCATGTCCGTGACCTCTTCCGGGCGCTCGTCGATGAGCAGGACGATGAGCACGACTTCGGGGTGGTTCGCCGTGATGGAGTTGGCGATTGCCTGCAGCAGCACCGTCTTGCCGGTGCGCGGCGGAGCGACGATGAGACCGCGCTGCCCCTTGCCCACGGGCGTCAAGAGGTCCATCACGCGGCCGCTGATGTTGTCGCGGACTGTCTCCATCTTGACGCGCTCGTCAGCGTAGAGCGGGGTCAGGTTGTCGAACAGAATCTTGTTGCGCGTCTCTTCGGGCGACTCGAAGTTGATCGCCTCGATCTTGACGAGCGCAAAATACTTTTCGCCCTCGTGTGGCGGGCGGACGTTGCCGGAGATGGTGTCGCCGGTTTTCAGGTCGAACTTGCGAATCTGTGACGGCGACACGTAGATGTCGTCCGGGCCGGGCAGGTAGTTGTAGTCCGGCGAGCGAAGAAAGCCATAGCCGTCAGGCAGGATTTCAAGCACGCCCTCGGCAAAGATGTGGCCCTCTTTTTCGCTCTGGGCCTGGAGAATTTTGAAGATGAGGTCCTGCTTGCGCAGGGCGCTGGTGCCCTGGATGTCAAGGCCGCGGGCGAGTTTGCCGAGTTCGGCAATGCTCTTCTCTTTGAGTTCTGAGATGGTCATAAGTACCTGGTAACAGATGGGGAAGTAGGTGGCTCTTGGAAGGGGTGCGGTGCAGAGGGTGGTGCGGGCTGATGCAGTTCCGGGGGATTTTGCGTTTCAGTCGTGCGTGATAACACTCTCAAAAGCGTGAGGCAGGCGGCAGCTGCCGCACGGCACTAGGCCGCGCGGCGCTCCTCGATGGTCTCCAGAACAGCAGCCGGCTCGGGACCAGTCTTCAGGTCTGACGGTGCAGAATCGCGGAAACGGTCAAGCACTTCATTGGTAGTGTCCTGCAGACGGGTGTTGGGTTTGTGCAGCTTGCGGGTGGCCTTGCTGGCCAACTGGCAAAGCTGATACCGATTCTGCACGTGCGTCAGCGCACCAAAAATCAGGTCGGATCGCATAACTTTTAGGGTCTCCTTATTCGCACAGCGGCGCTACGTTGCGCCGGGTTCTCGTCATGTGCGGGGTGATTCAATTGCTTAGACTGCGCAACCCGCTTGCAGGCTGCACAAAGTTTGGATTTTCCAGCACATTCAAGCCGGTTCGGCTGCAGGTGTGACAAAATGCCACTCCCAAATCCGCTGCCTGGGCATCAGCGGAACCTTCTTTGAGGGAACCTGTGCCAAATCCTTCTGTACCTTAGGCGGGTCTGGCTGAAAACGCAACCTTTTTCTCCCGCGGGTTATTCACAGGACGATAGCCGTCCAGAAAGCCAGTTACCTAAGACCAGTAGCTGCGGTCCAGTGTGCGGTACTGAATGGCCTCTGCTATGTGCTTGACCGCCACGTCCTGTGCACCTTCCAGGTCGGCGATGGTGCGGGAGACCTTCAGAATGCGGTCGTGCGCGCGCGCACTTAGACCCTGCTGCTGCATGGCGCGTTCCAGCAGGCGCTCCGCGTCAGACGAGAGCTCACAAAAGATGCGAATCTGCTGCGTGGACATCTGCGCATTTGCGAAGACGGTGCGCTGGCGGCGGCTTACCGCTTGCCCCTCGCCGAATTTGGCAAAGCGGGCCTGCTGGCGTTCCCGCGCCTGCAATACCCTGTCGCGAATCGACGCGGAGCTTTCTCCTTCGGCACCTTGCCGTAGCTCCTTATACTGCACGGCCGGCACTTCAATGTGGATGTCAATGCGGTCCAGCAGAGGTCCGCTTACCTTGCTCACGTAACGCTGAATCATGGGCGGCGTACACATGCACTCGCGGCTCTTGTCGTTAAAGTAGCCGCAAGGACACGGATTCATCGCGGCCAGCAGCATAAAGCGTGCCGGAAAGCTCAGGCTCATGGCGGCGCGAGAGATGGTCACTACGCCATCTTCCAGGGGCTGGCGCAACACCTCGAGCACATTACGCGGGAACTCCGGTAGCTCGTCCAGGAAGAGCAATCCGTTGTGCGCCAGCGATACCTCGCCCGGTCGCGGCACCATGCCCCCACCGATTAGGCCCGCATCGCTCACGGTATGGTGCGGCGCACGGAATGGCCGGTGCGCCACCAGTCCTTCTGCCGGATCGAGCACACCGGCTACCGAATGGATTTTGGTGGTCTCCAGCGCCTCTTCAAAGCGCAGTGGCGAAAGGATGGACGGCAGACGCTTGGCCAGCATGGTCTTGCCACTGCCCGGCGGACCGATCATGAGCAGGTTGTGCCCACCTGCGGCGGCGACTTCCATGGCACGCTTGGCGGTGTGCTGCCCGCGCACATCCTTGAAGTCGAATGGAAAATGCTGCAACTCGCTGAGCACTTCCTCCGCGCGAACTTTCAGCGGCTGCGCGTGCGATCCATCAAAGGCGAAAGCATTCAGAAGGTCTCGCACTTCGGCCAGCGTGCGCACGGGGTACACATCCACGCCATCAACCACGGCCGCCTCGCGTGCGTTGGTGGCCGACAGCACCACGTTCCGAATTCCCTTCTGCTTCGCCATCACGGCCATGGGCAGCACGCCCGGCACGGCACGAACGCTGCCATCCAAACCGAGTTCGCCCACTAACAGAAAGTTAGTCAAATCCTTGTTGTGTAACGCACCATAGGCACCCAGAATGCCGATCGCAATGGGCAGGTCGAATCCTGACCCTTCCTTCTTCAGGTCAGCCGGGGCCAGGTTGATGGTGATGCGGGTAGGGGGAAGATCGAAGCCGGAGTTCTTAATCGCTGCTCGAACACGGTCCCGGCTTTCACGCACTGCAGCGTCGGGAAGCCCGACCGTAGCGAAGGTCGCATCTTGCGCGTTGGCGACGCCGGAAAAATCAACTTCTACATCAATCAGATGTGCATCAATGCCGTACACTGCGGCACTGCGCGCTTTGAACAGCATCTTTTCTCCGGCTCCGTCTGCAGTGGCTGTATAAGGGTAGCGCACCTTTGCAGCCATGTACCGCAGGTGCCTGCTGGCTGCGCTTACCTCCCTGGTGTGCGAAGGGTCCAAGCTGAAACGATTTGTTCAACGACGGCAGGGAGCGTCTCTGTCGTGTCTACTTCCACGTCATATTTGCAGAAGGAGTGGGTCTGCAGGTGTTCAGAGCTTCGCCTGGCTGGCGGTCACCATGTGCTGCCTCTCTGCGCTTGAGTTCATCGGTACTGGCATGGACGCCGACCCAGAACGTGTCATATGGAGCAAGCATCGGCCGCAGCTCATCTGCCCAGCTCTGCTGCTCCACAATGTGCTCCACCAACAGGTCAAGCCCGGCACTCGCAAAAGCAGCGATCGACTGGTGAAATCCGTGGAAGAAAGCCTCGCGCCACTTCCAGCGCTCATCTACATCCAGCGGCCTGAAGCCTGCGTCAGCCAGCTGGTCCGAAGCGTAGTGATGGAAGTTCCGCGGCAGCGCAGGACGCAAAGCATGTGCCAGCGTCGTCTTGCCGGCGCTTGAAGTGCCGTTCAGCAGGATGATTCTGCCTGGTAGTTCAGCCATGGCACCGAGTATGCACTGCCGCCGAGCGTCGCTGCAAAGGCCTACACTAGGACAGTTGTGACGAGCGTATTCGAGTTGTTCAAGGTCGGCATCGGCCCTTCGAGTTCTCATACCGTTGGTCCCATGCGCGCAGCACTATCGTTTGTTCAGGCGCTCTCAACTAGCGAAGCATTCGATCAAGTCGCGCGCATCCAGGTTGACCTGTTCGGGTCGCTGGCCCTTACCGGCAAGGGACACGGCACCGACACAGCCGTGATCGCCGGGCTTTCAGGATCGGCACCTGACACGGTGGAGCCCACAGCTTTCCAAGCCATCCTCGAAGAAGCAGCGGGCGGCAACCTGCACCTGCACGGCACCCACACCATCTCTTTCGTACAGCAGCGTGACGTGCTGCTGCACACCGGTCAGATGTACCCCTCGCCTAACACAGTGACGCACCCGAACGGCATGCGCTTCACTGCATTCAACATCGCAGCAGCGGTTATCGCGAGCGAGACGTACTTCTCCATCGGCGGCGGATTCATCGTGACGGCGGAGCACTTTGCACCCGAAGGTCCAGCCACACCGCAGGCGACCCGCCGTGTACCCTTCCCTTTCGGCAGCGCGAAGGAGATGCTCGCACTCGCCACGTCGAACCGGATGACGATCGCCGAAGTAGTTCAGGCGAACGAGGTCGCACTGCTTGGCGACACGCACATTCCGCGCCCACCGATGAAGAGCACCGGCGATGCGGCAGTCGATGTGCAGCGCGGTCTGCTGCTGCTGTGGGAGGTGATGAACGACACGATCGAGCGAGGCATGGCTACCACCGGCATACTCCCTGGAGGCCTGAACGTTCGGCGGCGCGCTCCTCGCCTGGCGCAGCGCTTGCGCGAGAAGCAGCCCACCGATCACTTAGAGCCGATGGACTGGGTCACAGTATTCGCCATGGCCGTGAACGAAGAAAACGCAGCCGGTGGCCGCGTGGTCACCGCGCCCACCAACGGAGCAGCCGGCGTGGTGCCTGCCGTGGGCCGGTACTATCTCGAGTTCATCCAGGGCGCGGCCGAACAGGGCCTGCTGCGCTATCTGTTAACCGCAGGTGCCATAGGCATTCTTTACAAGGAGAACGCGTCCATCTCCGGCGCGGAGGTTGGCTGCCAGGGCGAAGTCGGCGTGGCGTGCAGCATGGCCGCTGGCGGTTTGGTTGCGGCGCTGGGCGGCACGGACGCACAGGTGGAGCACGCCGCAGAGATTGCCATGGAACACAACCTGGGAATGACATGCGACCCGATCGGTGGCTTGGTGCAGATCCCCTGCATCGAGCGAAACGGCATGGGCGCGGTGAAGGCGCTGAACGCCACGCGCATGGCAATGAACGAGAGCGATGAGCACAAGGTCTCACTCGACCAGGTCATCCGCACCATGTACCAAACGGGACTCGACATGCAATCGCGCTACAAGGAAACGTCGCTCGCGGGTCTCGCGCTGAACGTGATCGAGTGCTGAGCTTGAAGTGTCGAACGCATGATCTCGCACGTGCGCGATGAGTCCCGCTGCAAATCACTCATGTCCTGCGAATAAGCGACGGGTTCCCCACATGCACACACACTTTTTTGTTGACACTCTCTGCACAGACTTCTATACATTCGTTAGTTGCAAATCAACGTTTGCAACGCGCAAGTCTTCTTACTCAGGGAGAGTAGACGACGGCAGAACTGCAAAGCGGTGGCAAAGACCGCGGAGCAAAGGTAAAGCAAGTCACAGCGGGGAGCGCGAGAGCGCTCCCCGCATTGCGTTTGCAACCTTGCGTCACAGCCAGCCGCTACATTAAACACATGACGCGCCGCCGTTGGATTGCTGACACATGGAACGTAGACCGAACCTCCGCGTCGCTCATCGGTGAACAGGCATCGCACCTCGCGCGTGTGCTGCGCGCGCAGCCCGGCCAGATTTTCGATGTTGTCGCAGATGGATTTCTACACCGCGCAGAGATCCGTTCCGTGAGGGAAGAAGAGGTGATGTTCCTGCTGCACGAAGAACTCGAGGCAGACGCTGCACTGCCGGTGCACCTGCTGCTTGCCATCTACAAGTTCGATCACCTGGAGTGGGGTATCGAAAAGGCTACGGAGCTTGGCGCGGCCCGCATCTCTCCCGTGATCGCGCGACGTACAGAGAAGCACCTGGCGCAGGCTGCGGCAAAGCGCGTGGAGCGCTGGCGCAAAATCGTCCGCGAAGCTTCGCAGCAGTCGCGGCGAACCGATGTGCCGGTTGTGGACGATCCAGCGCCGCTGAAATCAGCGCTCGGCCAAACGGATGCAAGCTTATGCTGCTGCTAGCGGAAACAGAACAGGAGAACTCGCTGTCCGCGGCGCTCCGCCACTCTTCACCGAATGACGCTTTGGCTTTAGCCATTGGCCCCGAAGGGGGTTGGGCACCGGAAGAAATGGCAATGTTCCACACAGCGGGCTGGCAGCACGTCACGCTGGGGCCGCGCATCCTGCGTGCGGAAACAGCAGCCATCGCCGCACTGGCAATTACAGGCGCACTGCGCGGATAGTGCTCAGGGTTTGACGGCTGACTGCAGTTTCGCCAATTCGATCAGCTGCTGTGCCTTGCTGCGAACGCGGTCGAGCAGAGCCTGATCTTCCACCAGACTTTGCAGCGTGGTTTGGATGGCACCAATCTCCACGGCGTGGCCGGCTTTTGCATCCTCGGCGAGGCGCAGGATCACCGGGTCCAATCCGAGCCGGTCGTACCGATGGAGCCGCTCCAGCTCAATGCCGGCCTGCAGCGTTCCAGCCAAGGACAGCATGTAGTCTGACAGGTCGCCCAGCGGCTTGTTGTCGGTGTAGTTGAAAGCGCAGTGCGCCTCCGTACCCGAAGCTGGCGCGTAGGTCACGTCCTTGGTGCCCATGTTCGCAAGGTTCTTCGACCTGGTCTCGCAGGGTTGCAGTCCTTTGCTGCGGCTCAGCAGGGATCCAATCCTCGCCCGCCCGGCGTCGGATAGACGGAAGAATACCTGGCCCGGATCGTTTCCTTTCTCCGGCTTGCCGATGTACTCTGCCGCGCCATGCTGCGGAATCGTGATTTGCCAGTGCGGCACCTGCAGTCCGGGCCGGTCGTAGCTCATGACCAGGCGGTAGTCAGAAGGTGTGTTCTGCGCGGACGCTCCAACCAGCGCGAACAACGCGAGCGCAAGAGCCAGACTCTTCAACGAGCACCCATGGCACACAGGGTTTGCGTGGTGTGCACGTGGCAGATCGCAATCGCCAAGGCGTCGGCGGCGTCTGCGGGCTCGGGCGCACGTTCAAGGTCCAGCAAGCGAGCCACCATAAACTGCACCTGCTCCTTGCCTGCCAGGCCGTAGCCAACCACCGCGCTCTTAATAGACAGCGGCGCATACTCCGCGATGGAGAGGTTCGCCGAAGCAGCCGCCAGTAGGGCCACACCGCGCACCTGACCCAGCTTCAGCGCGCTCTTGGCATTCGCCGCAAAGAACACGTCCTCGATCGCGACCGCATCCGGAGCATACGTGGCAAGCAGTCCGGTCAATTGCAGGTAAACCTCCTGCAATCGCTGTGCGGTGTGCTGCTTTTTCTGTAACTTGATCGCTCCGGCCGCAACCGGAACCAGCTGCTGCCGCTGAGGCGTTTCCACCACCTCAACCACACCCCAGCCGGTGTACTCCGTGCCGCAGTCGATTCCAAAGACACGCATACACAGAGTGTAACGTCAGCCTTCTGCAAAGAAGCACAAGATCCAACCGGCAGACGCGCGTGCGCCACTTTGGTGACATTGGTATCAGAACAGGTCCGTTTACCGGGCGCTTACAGAAGTCTTACAAACGCAGCACCGGTACAGCCCTTAGCGTTAAGCGTGAGGGCGTGAGAGCACCGCGCCAGAGGATGGATCAGGAATGTCGCCAGTCGTCACAGAGGAAAAGCCAGGCACCCCCAATCTGGTTGAAGCAGGTGTCACCCCAGCAAAAAACCGCTATGTTGCGGCTGCTGCAGCGCAACGCGAAAAGATCAAGCAAGATCTGCGCATGGGGCGTGAGCACCAGCAGGGCCGCATGAACTGGATCACCACCATTGCCATGGGACTGTTCCACGTGGGTGCGGTTGCCGCGCTGTTCTTCTGGTCGTGGAGCTATATCGCGTGCTTCGCGGTCATGTACTTCCTAGCGATTAACGTTGGCATAGGCATGACGTACCACCGTCTGCTGACGCATCGTGGTTACCGTTTGCCCCGTGCCGTGGAGATCTTTATGACCGCATGCGGCACCCTGGCGCTTGAGGGCGGACCCATTTTCTGGGTCGCCACACACCGCGTGCATCACCAGCACAGCGACCAGGAAGGCGATCCGCACACGCCGCAGGAAGGTCCTTTCTGGGCGCACGTCGGATGGATCATCACCGGCCGCGCACTGCACAGTGAGACTGCCCTGCTGGGCCGCTACGCTCCTGACCTGACCCGTGATCCGGCACAGCGCTGGCTGAGCAAGTACCACTGGCTGCCGCTAACGCTCGCCGGCTTTCTGCAGATGGGTCTTGGTTACTGGATCGGCGGCGTCAAGGGCATGTTCGGCATGGTTCTCTGGGGCACGTTTCTGCGCGTCGTGGTAGGCCTGCATGCAACCTGGTTCGTGAACTCAGCCACGCACATGTTCGGTGGCCGCCGCTTCGAGACCAAGGACGATTCGCGCAACAGCTGGTGGGTAGCCCTGCTGACCGGCGGCGAAGGCTGGCACAACAACCACCACGCCCACCCCGTCAGCGCACGTCACGGCCTGGTCTGGTATGAGTTTGACGTAAATTACTACGGCATTTGGCTGCTCGAGAAGCTCGGCGTCGCAAAGAAGGTGCAGACCGCCAAGTGGGATCGCGCAAACCCGCGTCCGGCCGGGGCCTGAGTTTCCCATAAGTGCCGTTGCTATCGGCGGGGAGCATGCGTGGCTCGGCGCCTTTTTGTCTGTGGGGACGGCCTTATTGAGGCAGCAGGCACCAGGGCTGCTGCGGACCCAAGACTTTGCTGTTCGCCTTGTCTGTGCGCATGTACACTGCTGCTCTCACAACGAAACGCAGCCATGCGCTTTGTATCTTTTCCGCCGCGGAGAGCCCATGCCCGACCTTTTGGATATCTTCAAGAAACTCGAAAAAGATCACCCCAACACCAACATCGCCGGATACGTCGCGCTCGGCAATGACGGCAAATGGAACTTCTACTATGAGGTGTCAGGAAATCCCAGCTTGCCGGCGGCAGTGTACCTGTTCGATTCCCCGGCAAGAGGCAATCTAACGGTCTATACAAACGTTCTTCGGCCGCACTGGCTATACACCTACATGGACGGGCCGCTCGACTCCATCGATACAAGGCTCGGACCGAGCAGTATCGTGGCGGACAAGCCCGTGCAACTGAAAAGGCAGACCCTGAAATTGGTGGCGGGCGAAGGTGGAGAAGGCCCCCTCAAGAATGGTGGTCTGTACGCGGCAGCAGAGAAGCTCATCGTCAACAAGACCAACAGCGGCCGGCTTCTTTCCTACAAAAAAGGCCGGCAGCGGAACGTACGTTCTGAGCAGAAGGGCATGAATCGTGCCCTCCGCTATTACATGCTCGCGGCGTATGCGCTGCTCGGCAAGGGTATAGGGCAGGGCTATGGCGAGGGCAAATACATCAGTGCGCTCTTGGTGAGCGATAAAGGCAAGATTCTTTCCTGGGGTATGAACAGCAATGTCACAGGCGACAACTTTCACCATGGCGAAGTGAATATGCTGCTCAACTATTTCGCAACCAGCAAAGGGCAGAGCACCTTACCAAAGAATTGCGTGGTTTTCTCCACCCTGACACCGTGTCAGCAATGCGCGGACTACCTGCAAACGGTTCGCGCAAACCACACATACATCTTCATGGGGCAGAAGGATGGCGGCCGCATGGGGAGCGCGGGCGAGGCGAGCGCCGACTATTTACGGGACCTTACCGACCCGGTGCGGGTTGTGAATAAGAAGGGGTTTGAAGAGGGAGTGGAAGCCTACCCGATTGATGCCTCTCTCGCACAGAGCGTTAAAGGCAAGAATGGCACTGCTGCAAGCCGCATCGGCAAGTGGTGCAGCAATGAACTCACCGCCTCAGTGGACACGCTGAACCGCAAAGGTGCAAAGGATAGAAACGAAAACTTGAACGAACAGCAAGTGAAGGTTCAGGTACTCGGCTATCTGAATAACTGGCTCAAGACAGTGCAACTGCAATCGGTCGATAAAGTAGTGCGGTGACCGGGTAACTTCGCTCCTGTCGAGAGCGTTTGGGCGCGGACGTGGAGCACCGCTATCCCTGACATTGTGCGTGTCACAATGCTAGTGCGATGAACATCACCCGTCGACGCGGCGCAATCGCCTTCTTCGTCACCCTGGGCGTCTGCCTGGTGGGGTTGGCGGTTGCGCTGAACGTGGGCTGGATTATCGTCAATGTGAACGAGCGGCGCATTGCGCTGGTGGTCCTCGGCGTTATCCTCCTTGCCGTGCTCATCGCAGGCATGGCGCTGAACACCATCTTCCTGGTGCGCGAAATCCGCCGCAACGAGCGACAGGACAGCTTCTTGAACGCGGTTACCCACGAACTGAAGACGCCAATCGCCAGCATTCGGCTCTACCTTGAAACGCTACAGCGGCGCCCGCTGGACGATATGCAGCGGCAAGAGTTCTACAGCCGCATGCGCGAGGACAACGACCGCCTGCTCGCCACCGTCGAGCAGATTCTTCGCGCGGGCGAAGCGGGTGCAAAAGGCGTGCATCGCAATCTGAAAGCACGTATGCCGGTGGATTTGCGCTCTCTGCTCACGGCTTGCCTGGTGGAAACAGTTCGGCGTCATCACCTTCCTGCAACATCTGTCGAGATGCGCGACGAAGCTGCAAACATGCAGATGATCGTGAGCGGCGACGCGGAGAGCCTGCGCACCGCCATCCTGAATGTGCTGGACAATTCCGTAAAGTACTCCCCCGGCGGCGTCCACATCGTGGCGGAACTCACCGCCGTCCGGCGCAGTTCGGCCGTAGTGCGCATCATCGATTCCGGTGTGGGCATTCCACCGGGCCAGCTTCGCCGGGTGTTCTACCGGTTCTACCGCGTAGGCGGCGGTGCCGTAGCCAAGGTGAAAGGCACCGGACTGGGTTTGTTTATCGTTCGCTCTATTGTGCGTCAGCACGGCGGCGACGTTTCCGCGCAGAGTCACGGCGAAGGCCGCGGAACCACCATTACCCTTCAACTGCCGCTGGCAGCGCACCCGGTCAAAGAGCACATCGCATGAGCGCTCCACTCATCGCTCTGGTGGAAGACGAAGAACACCTGGCCGATGCGCTGTTGTTCAACCTGCGCGCGGAGGGATACCGTGTCCATCACGAGTCGGACGGTGAACATGCTCTCGCGTGGCTGCTGAACACGCCGGAGGAGCCCTCAGCCGTACTTCTCGATGTCATGCTGCCGGGGCGCGACGGCTTCAGCGTCGCGCGCGCGTTGCGCGATGCCGGCATTTACGTTCCGCTCCTGATGCTGACCGCGCGCGACCGGCCGCAGGACGTGCTGGAAGGCTTCCAGTCCGGCGCGGATGACTACCTCAACAAGCCGTTCGATCTCTCCATCCTTCTGGCGCGCCTTCACGGGCTCCTGCGGCGTGTGGAGTGGCAGCAGGAAAAGGCAAAGGACAGCGCCACCCCGCCCACGCAGGATGAGCCCGCAACCGCACGCGAAGTGTACGAGTTCGACGGAAGGACCATCCGCTTCGACACGTTAGAAATCCACGCAAACGACAGGACCACAAGGCTCACGCTTATGGAGGCCGACCTGCTCCGTTACCTTGTCGAGCGGGAGGGCCGAGTCGTGTCGCGCAAAGAGATACTGGAGGAGGTGTGGCGCGTGCGCGAAGACACAGACACGCGCGCCATCGACAACTTTATTGTGCGGCTGCGCCGCTACCTGGAAGCGGATCCCGTGCGCCCAAAGCATCTGCTGACGGTGCGCGGTGTTGGTTACCGCTTTGTTCTGGGCAAGGATTCCGTAGACTGAAGTCCATTGGCTACACTGGGTGGCGAGGGGCAGCGCTGACACTGTGCGGATTCTGACGCGTTACATCCTGCGCGAGGTGCTGTCGCACGCCGTGCTGGGTGCCGTGCTCTTCACTTTTGTGCTGTTCATGCGCGACCTGGGCCGCATCCTGGAGCTGCTGGTTCGCGGCTCGGCCTCTTTGGAAGCCGTTTCACTGGTGTTCCTGTACACTCTGCCGAACACCCTGCTGCTCACCATACCCATGACGGTGCTTGTCGGCATCCTGCTGGGCCTCAGTCGCCTATCGTCTGACAGCGAAGTCACAGCGATGCGCGCGTCCGGCTTCGGTGTCATGCAGTTTGTGCGCGTGGTTTCGATTGCAGCTTTCGCGGCCTTTCTGCTCGGCCTGTTCAACTCGCTGGTGGTGGCACCGCGCTCGGCCGCTGCGCTGTTGCGATTGGAAGCCTCGCTTCGTACCCAGCAGGCCAGCTTTGAGGTGCAGCCGCGCGTGTTCTACGAAGATTTCAAGAACTACGTGCTCTATGTGCAGGACACCCGGCCTGCGCAGGGCGCAACTCTGTGGCGGCACGTGTTCCTAGCTGACCTTGCCGAGCCCGCGACACCACGCATTACCACGGCGGAGCAGGCTGTCGTCCTGCCTGCACCTCAATCGTCGTTGCGCCTCCACTTTCGCGACGGCTCCAAGCACGAGACGTCCGCAAAGGATCCCAACCAGTACGACATTTCAACCTTTCAGGAAACAGACACGCCTATCCAGACCAGCGCACAGGAAGACCTAAAGCTTGGCCATGCCGACACGCCGCTGATCGCGATGCCCGCAAGCGAGCTATGGCGGCGAACGTATGAACCCCAGGGCCGTTCTTACCTGATTGAGTTGCACAAACGGCTGTCCTACCCGGCAGCGTGCCTGGTGCTGATGCTTGTGGGTGTGCCGCTGGGACTGTCATCGCGCCGTGGTGGCAAGAGCACCGGATTTGTGCTCACGGTGGCACTCGTCTTTGTCTATTACTTTTTCTCATCCGTTGGGATCGCGCTGGCCAAGCAGGGCAAAATTGCGCCGGGACTGGGTGTATGGACCGCGAACTTGATCTTCGCCGGGGTAGGTATTCTGCTGTTGCGCCAGGCCGCAAGTGGCGACGTTACGGCTCGCGGCACAGCCCTGATGCGCGCATTCAGCACGCTGGGTGTCGCCATTCAGCAGAGGCTGCCCGCGCGCCTGCGCGGCACGGTACAGGACGAAAGCAAGAGCACACCGGCGCGCGAGCGTTCGCCCAGGCTCCTGCGGAACAATCGCTTCCCGCTGATTTTCGACGATTACGTGATGCGCGAGTTCCTCACCACCTTTGGTCTGGTGCTGCTCTCATTCATCGCGCTCTCGCTCATCTTCAGCTTCTTCGAACTCATCGGCGACATCTTCCGCAATCGCACGCCGCTCATCACGGTGGGCGACTACCTGCTGAACCTAATTCCGTACATGCTCTACAACCTGACACCGCTGTGCGCCCTGTTGGCGGTGTTGGTCACGTTGGGGTCCCTCACACGCACCAGCGAACTCACCGCCATCAAGGCCAGCGGCGTGAGCCTCTATCGCGTGGTCGCTCCGCTGCTGGCACTGGCCGGGATCCTCGCCGCGGGGCTGTTCGCGTTTGACGAGTTCTACCTGCCTTCAGCCAATCGGCAGCAGGAGGCACTGCGCTCCGTAATCAAGGGCAAACCGGCACAGACCTTCCTGCGACCTGACCGCAAGTGGATCAGCGGCCAGCAGGATTCGCTCGGCGAGCCGGCCCGCATCTTCTACTACCAGTTCTTCGATCCGGACAAAAACGTCTTCGCAAACGTTACGATATTTGAGTTTCAGCCGGGCAGCTTCCACCTGAGCCGTCGCATTTACGCTAGCTCCGCGCACTGGGATGCCCAGGTACAGCGCTGGGTGTTCGAGAACGGCTGGCAGCGCAGCTTCCAAGGCGAGGCGGTCACGGATTATCAGCCTTTTACTCTGAACACATTTCCAGAAATTCGTGAGCAGCCGACATACTTCAAGAAGGAAAGCCGCCAGTCGCAGGAGATGAGCTACGGCGAGCTGCGCGACTACATTCACGATCTGCAGCAGAGCGGCTTTGACACCATGCGCCTGCGCGTTCAACTGAACCGCAAGCTGGCCTATCCGCTGATTACGCTGGTGATGGCCATCTTCGCGGTGCCCTTCGCGCTCAGCATGGGCAAGCGCGGCTCGCTCGCGGGCTTTGCCGTTGCGATCGGCATGGCCGTGGCGTAC
>CAXTBQ010000012.1:35909-50219 GCA_964242065.1 uncultured Terriglobus sp.
GCCATGGGCAATGTGAACGCGCTGCCGCCTAAGATGAAAGACTAGACAACAGACCTCTACTTATCCATAACAAGCGGCTACCTGCTGCTGCGAACGCAAACGTAGAATGGGACTGCGAGCACCGCGCGTTTGAAGCATTCGCGTGCTCCTCATCATCTGACTCAAAGAGAGTATTCATGCGTCTGGCTTTCGCAGCACTTGTTGTCGCAACCGCACCACTTCTCGCTGCCGCGCAAAGCACCGGCACAAAGTCCACGGGCACGACGCACCGCCCCGCCGCCAGAGTTCCGAGAGCACCCATGCCAGCAGCCGATCCCGCAGCAACCCAGGGTACCGCGGCCGTCGGCACCATGCCCGCAGCCACCGGCACTTCCACTCCGCTGTACGCACTGCGCTATATCGACCTGAAGATTGGCGACGGCGAACTCGCCCGCAACTCCGCTCCAGGCGCCGTGGTGTTCTACACCGTGCACTACACCGGCTGGCTCACGGATGGGACCAAGTTCGATTCCTCGGTCGATCGCAACGAGCCGTTCGTATTCCCCGTGGGCACCAAGCGCGTGATTACCGCGTGGGACACAGGCTTTGAGGGCATGCGCGTCGGCGGCAAGCGCCGCCTCATCGTGCCATACCAGCTTGCCTACGGTGCCGTGGGGCATCCGCCGGAAATCCCTGCAAAGGCCGACATGATCTTCGACGTGGAACTGCTCGGCATGGGCGACACACCGCAGCCTGTGACCGGACCCACGGCCAAGCCCGCGGAAGCAGCCCCGACCAATCCTGCCGCAACCCCAAAGCCGGAAGAGCACCAGGAGTAGCGAAGCGTGTTTGAGAAGCTCCAGCCACTGTCGCCCTACCTGAAGCGCTACCGCGCGCAACTGGCGCAGGGTGCCGTGGCCGTGCTGCTGTACAACGGGTCCAAGATCGCGGTGCCCTTGCTGATTGGCCGCGCCGTGGACGACGTGGCACATCACGGCACGGAGCACATCGTCTCACGCAATTCCCTGCTGCTGCTCGCAGTCGCGATTGTGTCGGCGGTATGCCTGTATGCGACGCGCTGGATCATCATCGGCGCCTCACGCGAAATCGAGTTCGATCTGCGCAACGACATGTTTGCCAACCTGGAGCGGCAATCCATCTCGTTCTTCCACGAGCATCGCACCGGCGACATCATGGCCCGCACCACGAACGACCTGAACGCGGTGCGCCAGTTACTGGGACCGGCCATTATGTACTCGGCGAATACCGTTGTGTTCACCGCCGCGGCACTGCCGTTTATGCTGCGCATCTCACCGCGGCTCACGCTGTTTGCATTTCTGCCGCTGCCGATCGCGTCGGTCGTCGTGCAGCTTCTGGGACGGCGCATTCACACACGTTTCGAGCGCATTCAGGCCATGTTCTCGGAGATTTCCGCCAAGGCGCAGGAGAACTTTTCCGGGGCGCGCCTGATCCGTGCGTTCGCGCAGGAGGATGCGGAAATCCGCTCCTTTGAAGAAGCCAACCAGGAGTACATCCGCCGTTCGCTCTTTCTCGTCCGCATCATGGCCATGCTGTGGCCCACGCTGGAGTTTGTGCTTGGCGTCAGCCTGGTGCTCACATTGTTGGTCGGCGGCCACGAGGTGGCTGCGGACCGCATCACCGCCGGACAGTTCTCTGCATACCTCGTGTTCATGGTGCAGCTCACGTTCCCCATGCTTGCGCTGGGTTACGTCATCAACCTGGTTCAGCGGGGCACCGCGTCCGTGGTGCGCATTGACGAACTACTGCGGTGGACACCGTCGATTCAGGACGAAGCGGGCCGTCGTATCGCCATCGATGCCACGCCGCGTGGTGAAGTCGAGTTCCGCAATCTCACTTTCCGGCATGGTGAAGGTCCGGAGATCCTGCGGAACGTAAACCTGACCATTCCCGCAGGCACAAGCCTGGCGATTGTTGGCCCCACAGGCGCGGGCAAGACCACGCTTGTCAACCTCATCCCGCGCCTGCTCGATGCCCCCGCCGGACAGGTGCTGATCGACGGCCTCCCCATCCGCGAGTGGCCGCTCGACGCCCTGCGCCGAGCCATCGGCTTTGTGCCGCAGGAAACGTTCCTGTTCTCCAGCTCCATCCGCGACAACATTGCTTTCGGCGTCGAGAGCGCGACAGATGAGAAGATCGAGCGTGCCGCCTCACTCGCGCATATTGCCGATGAAATTCGCGAGTTCCCCAACGGCTTTGCCACCCTGGTCGGCGAGCGCGGCATTACGCTTTCCGGCGGACAGAAGCAGCGCACCTCGATCGCCCGCGCACTGCTGCGAGACCCGAGCATCCTGATCCTGGATGACGCTCTGGCCAGCGTGGACACCTACACCGAAGAGCAGATCCTCAACGGCCTCCGCGAGGTCATGCGGGATCGCACCACCATCCTCATCGCCCACCGGGTCTCCACTGCGCGCAGCGCCGATCGCATCGCCGTGCTAGTCAACGGTGAAATTCGCGAAACCGGTACTCACGACGAACTGCTACAAACCGGCGGCTACTACGCCGAATTGTTCGAGAAACAACAACTGGAAAAAGAAATTGTTGGGGAGTAAATACCCGTAAGTTTCCATAGGCGGAAGAGAGTGCAACGGAACACACCGGCTTAGGACATGTGAGGATGAAGTCTCAAGAGCTTCTGCTCTATGCTTCGTGTCGGTGAAATTCAGTGAACTCTCGTACCAAAGCACGTTTCCTCTTGCTTCTCGTTGTTTGCGTGGGTTTGGCCAACGTACACGCCCAGACAAGTGAAATGCAGTCTGATCGCTCGCACCGTGATGGGGCGATCCACTGGCCTGCCGCCTTTGACCCTTCCGTGGCCCCTGTCTTCAGCCATAACGAACTGCTGATTCATGCGGACTGCCATCGGGTGTTTTCGCGGCTGGTCGATGCGCCGGCCTGGCCGAACTGGCTTGTGATCGTCAAAGACGTCGTGTCTGAGACGCCGGGCAACACAGGTCAGGGCGCTCTTTACAAACTCAAGATTTTCAATAGTCCCATTCAGTCCCGCATCGTCGAATACGCCGCGGATCAACGGATCAGTTGGATTCCCTACGGGTCTGACGAAACCGAGACCCGTCATGGCCACTACCATGCCTGGCACTTCGTTCCGAAGGACTCCAGCTGTCTTGTCATCACGGAAGAGACCGGCATCGGGCCGGGAGACCGCAAGGACCCACCTGCCGGCAGCCACCTGATGCACAAAGCGCACGAACTATGGCTGGATAGCCTCAGGTACATCAGCGAGCCCTAATCAACTCTGGGCTCTCTGTCGACCTGCGTTGACGTGCGCGGACCGACAAGAGCGATCCCTAGTGCTGCACCGTCAAGAGCCGGCTAGCGCAAGGAGATTGTGGCGGACCGATCATGCCCAGTCAGGCGTATCGTAAGCTCAACTTCCAGGGGGTTCGGCACAGCGGACCCAGGAACTACTTCCTAAAGGTATGAACTGAGCGTTGAGAACAGCAGACTTCGGACTTGCCATGCTGTAAGTTGATCAACATGCTGCTCCTACGCGTGCTCCTTGCATTGTCTGCCTGCATGCTTACAGCGTTCGCCGGCCGCCCTCCCTCGCGTCCTCGATACGAGGTGATCGGCTATGTCTTCGGTCGCGGCGAAGTGCTGCATGGGAGCACCATCGCTGCCGCAAAAATGACGCGTATCAATTATGCGTTCTTCGGACTCAAGAATGGCGTGATCGTCGAACGCGGCGAACATGACAGCGAAAACCTGGCCACCCTGACTGCGTTGCGGAAGGAAAACCCGCAATTGCAGGTTCTGATCTCGGTGGGTGGCGGAGGCACAGGGTCCGCCGGCTTTTCGGATATGGCGGTAACGCCGCAGGGCCGTCACAGATTCGCCCAATCCGCCGTGGCAGCGGTGCAGAGATACGATCTGGACGGTGTCGATGTCGATTGGGAATACCCCGGCTACACACACGTGAAAACGACGACCGTGCGCCCTGATGATCGCCAGAACTACACGCTGCTGCTGAAAGAATTGCGGCAGCGGTTCGATCGCGAGCAGAAACGACTGGGGCGCCCGCTCGTTACATCTTCAGCGACCGGAGCCACCCAGATCTGGCTCGACCACACAGACATGCGTGCCGCCTCAAAGTGGCTCACCACTGTCAACATGATGTGCTATGACTGGTACTCCAGCACTGCCAAGAACACCGGTCACGACTCTCCGCTGTACACCGTTGCGGACGACCGCAAGCACATCTCCATTGACGATGCTGTACAGAAGAACCTCGCCGCGGGAGTGCCCGCGCGCAAGCTTGTTGTGGGAGTTCCCTTCTACGGCCGACGTTGGGATGGGGTCGGAGACACACAGCATGGTCTTTGGCAGCCCATCGACGGCAACGGCTCAGACTTCGGCAGCGTTGAACCGCTCATCAATCAGCAAGGGTTTACACGCTACTGGGACAGCACCGCTGCCGCGCCCTACCTCTATAACGCGGAGACTAAGACCTTCATTACCTATAACGACGCTGAATCGGAGGCCGCACGCACTGCTTACGTAAGAGACCACGGACTTGGCGGCATCATGTTCTGGCAGTACACCGGCGACCCGCACAACGTGCTGCTCAACGCCATTGACGCAGGCCTGAAGAACAAAGGCCGGTAAAGGGTGCTAACTCCCTGTGCGCGTCGCCGGCGGCAAGTAAGAACACGAAGAACGAACAACTCCTCGTAACATTGCGCTTGGAAGCATCGCGCTTGGTGCATTAGCGCGCGCAAAGCCTGCAAGACCTGCTTTAGAAGTATGACCTTGCGACAAGGTTCTACTTCTGACAACATTGCCCCCAACGACGCAATTACGCGAGTGACAAGCCTCCATCCACCGCAAGCACCTGGCCCGTAACAAATGCTGGAGCGGTGGCGAAGTAAAGCACAGCGCTGACCACGTCCTCTGCCGAGCCGTCGCGGCCCATGGGCGTCTTTCCTGCCAGTCGTTCGCCTTCGCCTGGAAACACGATCATGCCGGGAGCAACGCAGTTGACACTCACCTCAGGTGCCCAGGCCTTTGCCATGGTTTGCGAAAGCATGTGCAGCGCGGCCTTGCTCGCACAGTAGTGGCCGTGAGTCGTCCAGGGCTTCACTCCTCCAAGCGAGCCGATGTTGATGATCCGCCCACGCGAAGCACGCAGGTGCCGCAACGCTGCCTGCGCCACCAGGAACGGTCCGCGCGTGTTGGTCCGGTACATGGTGTCCCACTGCTCGGGTGTGAGGTCTTCCAGCGGAGACGTTTCGAAGACACCGGCATTGTTGACCAGGATGTCCAGGCCGCCCAGCGCATCCGCCGCCTGCGCGACCGCCGCGGTCACCTGCTCCGGCTGCGTCACGTCGCAGGCATAGGCAAAGGCGCGCACTCCGTGTTGCTGCAATTCTTTTGTGAACGCGTCCGACTCCGCGTCCAGCACGCGCGTCGTGACAGCAACCTGCGCACCCTCCGCCGTCAGCGCCATCGCGAACGCACGGCCCAGCCGCCGCACACCACCGGTGATCAGAACGTGCTTGCCGCTGAGGCTCTCACCCATGGGGTCTTATCCTTTGATCATCACAAGCGAATCACTATAAGGCTTGTCATACTGACCGGAGCGAAGCGCCGTGGAAGCATGCCCTGGGCCTGCCGAAAGAGGGCCTGCTGTTTGCCTGAGGCAGCCGTGCAGACCGGCAGGAAAGCGGATCCTTCGACTCCGCTGCGCTCCGCTCAGGATGACAAACGAAGGTGTTGCACACCTGGAGCACTAATGCGAAGCCGATCGCGTATGCAATGCAGCCAATCCTAATTCGTAGAAGGCGACGAGCCGGCAGTGCCGTCCACCGTTGTGCCCAGCGGAGCGCTGCTGTTCGTCGGCGGCTTGGGTGCTTTCTGCGGTGGAGGCGTCACGTTGTGGTCCGCAGGCACGGTCGCATCGCCCTTGGCGGCGGTGTTCTTCGGCAGCGTCGGCAGCTTTAGCACCGGCTCGCTCGCAGGGAGCGGCGTGGCCGGGGCCGTCGGCTTGGCGCGCACCATCGGTTCCTGCACCCCAACTACCCGGGTGGAGTGCTTGCCGGAATTGTCCTCATACGCCGAGATCTGCTGCTGTGGCTTGACCATGCGAATGGTCAGCTGCTGCGAAGGCTGCGACAACTTGATGTTGCCCGCATAGGTAGCATAACCATTGCTGATTACCTGAATGGCCACGTCTGACCCGGTCGGAATCACGTCGATGAAAGCCTTGCCGTCGGTGCCGGACTTTACCTCAAGATTACCTTCGTCGATGCCGTCCTTGCTCGGGTGGAAAATGACTGCGGCGTTCTCCAGGATCTTGCCATTGGAGTCCTTGACTTCCAGGTGGCTGGTCTCAGGCGGAGCCTTGTACTTGCGGCCGTGCCGCTCGCTCTGCGCCCCGGCAGAGGTGACGGCAACAACAGCGAGCACGGCAAGCGGAACGAAACGGCGAAGCGGCAACATGCGGGCATTCTACCGGCTGGTGGTGCCGCTTGTCCTGCGGCAAAGCTCCATGGACTCGACCTTACGATGTGAGCAGCTTTCACTCATATTTCATTTTCCTCGCTTGACAGCCTGTGTTCTGCACCGTACATTAGCAATCGGAAGCGGCGACTGCTAACGCGAGCCGCATACCGAACCCAAGGAGAACGAAGACCCATGGCATCGACATTTACACCGCTGCACGACCGCATCCTGGTCCGTCGCACCGAAGAGGGCGAAACGCTGCGCGGCGGCATCATCATCCCCGACTCGGCCAAGGAAAAGCCACAGCAGGGCACCGTCATCAGCGTCGGCAAGGGTAAGAGCAACGACGAAGGCAAGGTCTTCCCGCTGGACGTTGCAGCCGGTGACACCGTGTTGTTCGGCAAGTACTCCGGCACAGAGATCAAGCTAGACGGCGAAGATCTGCTCATCATGCGCGAAGAGGAAGTCCTCGGCATCTTGAAGTCGTAGTGGAACCCACATCTCCTTCGGAGATATGGGGCACCCACTTCTTAGCTCGTCATCCTGAGCGAAGCGAAGGATCCCGAAGCATTCACGAATAGCAAGACCTTCTAAAGCTTTCAAGCACGAACCCGCGCAAAGCGCGACACAAGGAAGAAAACACAATGGCAAAGCTCATTCTGCACGGTGAAGATTCCCGTCAGGCGATCCTCCGGGGCGTCAACGTCCTGGCGGACGCCGTCAAGGTGACGCTCGGTCCCAAGGGCCGCAACGTCGTCATCGAAAAGAAGTTCGGTTCGCCCACCATCACCAAGGACGGCGTCACCGTCGCCAAGGAGATCGAGCTGAAGGATCCGCTCGAGAACATGGGCGCACAGATGGTGCGTGAAGTCGCATCGAAGACCAGCGACGTGGCGGGCGACGGCACCACGACCGCAACCGTTCTGGCGCAGGCCATCTTCCGTGAGGGCGTCAAGACTGTTGCCGCCGGTGCGAACCCCATGGCGCTGAAGCGCGGCATCGACAAGGCTGTCACCGCTATCATCGGCACGCGCGATAACGACGGCCAGGTTCAGGGCGGCGCCCTTTCCAAGCTGTCGAAGCCTGTGTCCGGCGACATGATTGCCCAGGTCGGCACCATCTCCGCCAACTCCGACTCGCAGATCGGCAGCATCATCGCCATGGCGATGGAGAAGGTCGGCAAGGACGGCGTCATCACCGTCGAAGAAGCGAAGAGCATGGAAACCCAGCTCGACGTGGTCGAAGGGATGCAGTTCGACCGCGGCTACCTGTCACCCTACTTCGTGACCGATGCAGAGCGCATGGAAGCAGCCTTTGAGGATCCCTACATCCTCATCTATGAGAAGAAGGTTTCGTCCATGAAGGACATCCTTCCCCTGCTGGAGCAGATTGCACGCACCGGCAAGGCACTCATCATCATCGCGGAAGACGTCGATGGCGAGGCACTCGCAACCCTGGTGGTCAACAAGCTGCGTGGCACGCTGAACGTGGCTGCCGTCAAGGCTCCTGGCTTTGGCGACCGTCGCAAGGCCATGCTGGGCGACATCGCCATCCTGACTGGCGGCAAGGCCATCACCGAAGACCTCGGCATCAAGCTGGAGTCCGTCAAGATTGAAGACCTGGGCACCGCCAAGCGCGTGACCATCGACAAGGACAACACCACCATCATCGACGGCGCCGGTAAGGATGCCGACATTGATGGCCGCGTGCGCGAGATCCGTTCGCAAATCGACAAGACCACGTCGGACTACGACCGCGAGAAGCTGCAGGAGCGCCTCGCCAAGCTGGTGGGCGGCGTTGCTGTCATCAAGGTCGGTGCGGCTACCGAAACCGAGATGAAGGAAAAGAAGGCACGCGTGGAAGACGCGATGCACGCAACCCGTGCGGCCGTGGAAGAAGGCATTGTCCCGGGCGGCGGCGTGGCGCTCATCCGCTGCATCGCAGACGTGGACGCGCTGGTCAAGACGCTTGAGGGTGACGAGAAGATCGGTGCCAACATCATCCGCCGCGCCATTGAAGAGCCGCTGCGCATGATCGCCTTCAACGCAGGCGAAGAGGGTGCGGTCGTGATCGGCAAGATCACCGACAGCTCCGACATGACCTTCGGCTACAACGCCGGTTCCGACAAGTACGAGGACCTGGTCTCCGCCGGTGTCATCGACCCGACCAAGGTGACGCGCACTGCCCTGCAGAACGCGGCTTCCATCGCGGGCCTGATGCTGACCACGGAAGCCATGATCTCCGAAATCCCGGAGAAGGCAGCAGCACCCGCAGGCGGCCACAGCCACGGCGGCGGCATGGACGGCATGTACTAAGGACTAGCCGTCCAGGCAAACGCGGTTTCGCCGCAACAGCAACAAGAAAGCCCCGGAGCGCTCCGGGGCTTTTCTCTGCATAACTGATGGCGTTCCGTCACCTTATATTTTTGCTTGACTCAGAGCGACTTTTGGATAGGCTTACCAAGTTCCTACAATCCTTGAGGCTCGTGAAATGAACTTGTCATTTGCTTTGTGTCTAGGTTTTCTCTTCAGTTCTGCTTCTGTTGCTCTTGAAGCGCAAAACACGCTAGAGGAGTTCATATACAAAACAGTGCAGCATACACCAGCATCGGGACACAGCTCGGAATTTATTCCAGGAGCTTTGATCGAAGTCCCGTTCGACGGAAAGCACAGCGGCTGGCAGCCTCTGGACTACCGAGAGAAAGAGAAGCGCAGTATTCATACGCCAGCTGTCGAGGAACTTAGCGCAGGGCAAGACCCTTTCCAAACAAATAAGCCTACGAACTTTAAACTTGGGCTTGATTCGATCAAACCCATATTTCGTGGAGCTTCGGTTGCAGTCACCACGAACAAAAATCACGAGATTACAGTCAGCGAGATTAAAGAGAAGGGCTACGTGCTTGTGGGAGACGAGGACCAGAAAGTGCTCAAGACAGGCGCGCTACACGACTGGTTGTTGAATAACTATTTCACCTATCCTTCGTCAGGTGTGGCTTACTTCATGATTAAACGGGTGTACACAGCGCAATATGCCGAAATAAAAGTTGATAAGGGTTTGTCCGTCAGTGCTGCTGTAGGTAAAGATTTGGGTGACTGCAAAAATGTTCAACTACCAGACGCACTCCATGCTCCTGTCGCACAAGGTTCAGGAGGAGCACATGAAGTCGCGACAGCATCACGGACCGAGCCTGCGCAAAGAGGAGGTCCGGCGCAAGAGACCGAGGCAACACATGCAGACTTTGATGGGGTCGGACAAGCAACGCCCGCAACGATTCATCTTGGAGGAACTTTCTGCCGTCCAGATGTAGAACACGTTCGCTTTTTTGCAGAGGATTGGACACCCATAGCGCTCGATGTTGAACTAATCACTCGTCGCAATGATGACTTCGACTTCAAGGCAGGGGTAGTGCGGCTTCCTCTCTATGACAACAGACAAACTTCTGCTATTGCGAGGAGCGTTGCACGTTGACCCTTCTGAATAAATAGGATGAACCGGTTACCGGGTGCCCTTAATGCGAAGCAGATGTGGGTTTCGAGGCTTGTGCTGGACCCATCTCAAAGACGAGATGTGGGGCACCCAATGCCTGCATGTGCTCTTCACATCGCTGCTGCACCGGCACTGCCGTCATCCTGACCGAGCGAAGCGACCGAAGGATCCCTGCGCAGCTGCGTTGAAGATTCGGCTCGGACCGTCTCGCGCGCGGACTCCCTGACGTTTCCCTGCAGTTCGCTCGAGTGGTCTAATCAGGACATGGCACCGGAAACCATACCGAAGCTGCAATCCGCAATCCTGAAGCAGCACTCCTGCCGGAACGCGACGACGCAGCGCTGGACATGCCCGGTATTCAAGCATTTGTTCCGTTAGGCCAGGTATCGCGCTAACTTCCTCTCCTCGTGTGTAGGATGGCAGGCATGTTTCGACGCTTGCGTCCCGTCATCGCATTTGCCGTTGTCTTCGGTTGCGTCTCTTTGTATTCAAGTGCGCAGACACTTGCAGACAAGCCGCCGCTGGGCTGGAATAGCTGGGACTCGTATGGCCTGTCCGTTACCGAGGCGGAGTGGAAGAGCAACGTGCAGTGGTTTCACGAACATCTGCAGCCTGCCGGTTGGCAGTATGTGGTGCTGGATGAAGGCTGGTACCTTCAGCATCCGGAGCACGCGCACAACAAGGACGACCACGGCGACCAGGGCTACACGCTGGACGGCTACGGCCAGTTCCTCCCCGCGCCCAACCGCTTCCCTGAGGGTCTCTCAGGACTGGCGAAGTATGCGCATGGGCTGGGTCTGAAGTTCGGCATCCACATCATCCGCGGCATTCCGAAGCTCGCCGTTGAGCAGAACCTTCCCCTCTGGTCAAAAGAGAAGGATGTATGCGAGGCGTCAGCGGCAAAGGGCATGCCGTGCAAGGGCGCGGGCAACGCAGAAGCCATAGACCGGGCGCTCGGCATTGAGACCTTCCACGCCGCCGACGCAGCCGATACAGCCGACCTGTGCGCGTGGAACCCGGATAACTACGGCGTGCGCAACAACGCTGCCGGCCAGGCCTACTACGACGGGCTGATGAAGCTCTACGCGGGCTGGGGAGTGGACTTGCTGAAGGTGGACTGCATCAGCCGCGACTACAAGGCGGACGAGATCCACATGATCCGCCGCGCCATTGACAAGACGGGGCGGCCCATGGTGCTGAGCCTGTCGCCCGGTGCCACGCCGCTGGAGCAGGCCGCGGATGTGGCGGCGAACTCGCAGATGTGGCGCATCTCCGACGATGTATGGGACGTGTGGGCTGACCCCAAGCTCCCGCCTGGCAAGTTCCCACAGACCGTTCGCAACCAGTTCGAGAACCTGGCCCGCTGGATGCCGTATCAGCAGCCGGGCCGATGGCCTGACGCGGACATGCTGCCCATCGGCACGCTGGGTCCGCGACCAGGCTGGGGCAAACCGCGTGAGTCGCGCCTCTTCGTGGACGAAACGCGCACGCTGCTAACGCTGTGGGCTATCGCAAGATCGCCGCTGATCCTGGGCTCCAACCTGCTGCAGATGCCGCCCGCGCTGACTGCCATGCTGACGAACCAGGAGTGGCTCGCGGTGGACCAGACCGGCAGCGCACCCAGACAGGTGTACTCGCAAGATGGCATCGTGGCGTGGCGTTCGAGCGGCGTCAGCAACAGTCAGAAGGCCTCATACGTTGCCGTGTTCAACCTCAGCGATCAGGCACTGACTGTGACGCTGCCATGGACTGCGCTTGGCTTTGAGCCCGGCACACGTAGCATCCGGGACATCTGGCAGCGGCACGATCTAGCAAGCTCCACTAACGTGAGCACGCAGCTGGCACCACATGCTTCCATGCTTTACCAAGTGCGGTAAAGCCGAAGGGCCTGTAGGGCTGCTGGCCCGATAAGCAGTTGTCTGGCATGAGCGAACACCACTAGAATCGCCCTGACTTTACCTGGAGACCGAATGCGCAAGGTGTCTCTCTTCTGCGGTGTGCTGTTGCTTGCGACTGCCACACATCCAGCACCGCGGCCCGCGGACATTCGCTTTCAGGTGAAAATGATTGACGCTGCCGCCGGGGAAACCGTGGCAGTTGCAGACCTGAATCGCGATGGCAAACTCGACATTGTTGCAGGCGAAAGCTGGTACGAGGCACCGCAGTGGACGAAGCATCCGCTGCGCGCAATCGATTACACCGCGGGCTATGTCGACAACTTTTCCGACCAGGTGATGGACGTGGATGGCGACGGCTGGCAGGACGTTCTGCAGTGCAGCTACTTCGCCCACAATATCGTCTGGCTAAGGAACCCGGGTGCGAGTGGTGGCGAGTGGAAAGCCACTGAGATCGACAACAGCGGTCCCACGGAGTTTGCCTTCCTCGTCGATCTAAACAACGACGGCAAGGCCGAGGAACTGCTGCCGGAGTTCGACCGCCCAAACGTTCCGCTGGCATGGTTTGAATTGCAGAACGGCAAGTGGATCAAGCACACAATCGCTCACCGCAGCTATGGGCACGGCATCGGCGTGGGCGATATAAACGGTGACGGACGCAACGATATTCTGACGCCCATCGGCTGGCTACAAGCACCACCTGACCCGCGCTCGCCCGGCGACTGGGCCTTTCATCCGACCGATTGGGGCTGGAAGCCGATTCCTGCTGCAGGTCCCACCGCGGGCACGCCGCAAGCGGCCAAGCCCGCGCAATTCGGCTCGATGTACCTGCTCGACATTAACGGCGACGGCCGCAAGGACATGCTCACCGGCATGGCGCACGACTACGGCCTCGCCTGGTACGAGCAAACGGCGGACGGCAAGTGGACGCAGCATGTGATCGACAGCTCCTGGTCGCAGGCGCATGCCTCGCAACTTGTGGACATGAACGGCGACGGCCAGCCCGACCTCGTCACCGGCAAACGCTACTTTGCGCACAACGGCAACGATCCCGGCGAACGCGAACCCGTAGGCTTGTACTGGTACGAGTGGCGCAGGCTTCCCGCTGACAAGACAACTTCGGTGAACGGCGGCGTGGAATGGATCCGTCACATCGTGGATTACGGCGGACGCATGGGATGCGGCGTGCAGACCGTCGCGGTGGACATTGATGGTGACGGCGATATCGACATCGTGAGCGCCAACAAATCGGGCCTGTTCCTGGCGGAGAACCTCACCCGCACACCCACGACCGCCGCAAAGAAGCCGAAGCCATAAACTGGAGTCATGCAGATAAGCCAGCCCAGGCGGCTGACGCTCATGATTGACGCCGACGACACCCTGTGGGAGAACAACATCTTCTTCGAGCGCGCCATCGATGCGTTCGTCGAAGTGCTTGCGCATCCGGAGCTTTCGCCAAAGCAAGTTCGCGACGCGTTCGACCGCTTTGAAGCCTCGCGCGTCAAGACGCACGGCTACGGTGTCGATGCTTTTCATGCCTCACTGCTCGCGGGCTACGAGCATCTCAGCGGAGTGCCATGTGATGCGGACATCACAGATGCTCTGCACGCCTGCACCATGCACGTGCGTGGCGCGGAGATTGTGCTGCTGCACGGCGTAGCCGACACGCTCGCATCGCTCGCCCAACGCCACACGCTGCTGCTTGTCACCAAGGGCAGCCACGACGAGCAGACCGGCAAGTTGCACCGCTCAGGCTTGAGCCGCCACTTCACGCATGTCGAAGTGCTGAGTGAGAAGCATACCGGCGCCTACCTCGCCCTGATTGAACGTCACAGGCTGAATCCGGCAGACACCTGGATGATCGGCAACAGCCCTCGCAGTGACATCAACCCAGCGCTCGCCGCGGGCATGCACGCGGTCTACCTGCCGCACCCGAGCACGTGGGTGCTGGAGGAGGAGGCGCTCGCCACGCCGCCGTATGGGCAACAACTCCTGCAGCTCAAATCCTTCGCCGACCTTCTGCATCACTTTGCTTAGACCGATACAGTGGGTGCCCCATGTCTCCTAAGAGACATGGGATATCAGATTTGCGAGAGCTCGCGAAACCCACGTCTTAGAAACGAGAGGTGGGGCACCTACATCGTCGCGGAACACAGCGGGCTCACCGTACTCAGGTCGGCTGCGACCGAGTTGCTTTGATATACTTCCACCTGATGGCGCAACCGCCACGGCATGCAAAATGCCGACGTGCGGAGGTGGCGAAATTGGCAGACGCACTAGCTTGAGGTGCTAGCGGGTAATTCCATACGGGTTCAAGTCCCGTCTTCCGCACCATCGCTTCTGAGGAGGGCCAACCGGCTGCCGGTTTGCCCTTTCTACGGCTTGTAATACAGAGCGAAGCGAAGGATCCCGAGGCACTCCGCTGGCAATCTGCATCCGCTGGGTT
>CAXTBQ010000012.1:50229-51319 GCA_964242065.1 uncultured Terriglobus sp.
CGCCCCCCCCATCCTCCCCGGGTCTGTTGGGCGGCCCCCCGTCTGACGGGTGGATAAGTACCGGCTTACCCCTGCAGCAGCGAGTCCTTCACATGGTCCCACGTCTTCCGGATACCATCTTCGAGCGACGTGGTGTGATGCCAGCCCAACCCGTGCAGCTTACTCACGTCCATGAGCTTGCGCGGCGTGCCGTCGGGTTTCGACGCATCGAACACCAGCGAGCCCTTATAGCCCAGCACGCGCGATACCGTTTCCGCCAGCTCGCGGATGGTCACATCCTGCCCCGTGCCGATGTTGATCAGCGGCGGCTCGTCTTCTCGCAGCAGCGTGCCGTACACCTCGTCCGGCAGGTTCAGCAAAGCCACGCAGGCCTGTGCCAAGTCGTCGGAGTACAGCAGTTCGCGCCGCGGCGTACCCGTGCCCCACACTGTCACCTCCGGTGCGTTGGCCTGCACTGCCTCTGCCGTTTTGCGGATCAGCGCGGGCAGCACGTGCGAGTTGTTCAGATCGAAGTTGTCGTTGGGGCCGTACAGGTTCGTCGGCATCGCAGCCAGGTAGCGCGTGCCATATTGCCGGTTGTAGCTCCAGCACATCTCGATCCCGGCGATCTTGGCCAGCGCATAGGGCCGATTTGTAGGCTCGAGCGGACCGGTCAGCAGGCAGCTCTCGGGCATGGGCTGCGGCGCCAGCTTGGGGTAGATGCACGACGAACCCAGGAAGAGCAGCCGCTCCACCTTGCTCGCGTACGCGGCGTCAATCACGTTGTTCTGGATGAGCAGGTTGTCGCGGATGAAGTCAGCCGGATAGGTGTTATTTGCGTGGATTCCACCTACCTTGGCGGCAGCCAGCACCACAAACTGCGGCTCCGCTTCCGCGAAGAAGGCCTTCACCGCGTCGGCATCACGCAGGTCCAGGTCCTTGCTGCCACGCGTGACGATGTTCGTGTAGCCCCGGCGCTCCAGCTCACGCAGGATGGCCGAGCCCACCAGACCACGGTGCCCGGCGATGTAGATGGAGGCGTCCTTTTGCATAAAAGGTGTAGAGCCGTTCGGGGGTGTAGACATGTTTCCCTCTCGCATGAACATGGATG
>CAXTBQ010000013.1:0-35045 GCA_964242065.1 uncultured Terriglobus sp.
GCTGTGGCATTACTTCTGGAAGACCAAGGGCGGCACCCACATCGGCAATCGCGGCATGGGCATGTGGAACGGCTACCTGTTCATGGAGACGCCGGACAACTACCTGGTCAGCCTGGACGCGAAGACGGGCAAGGAACGCTGGCACCGCAAGATCGCCGACCTGGAGCAGGGCTACTTTTCGACGGCCGCGCCCATCGTCATCCACAACCATGTGCTGGTAGGCGTTGGCAACGACATCGACTCGCCTGGTTTCCTGCAGTCCTTTGACCCGGAAAGCGGCGACCTGCAGTGGAAGTTTTACACCGTGCCGCAGCAGAAAGGCGACCCCGGCGCGGACACCTGGGCCAGCCTGGACGCGGCCCGCCACGGTGGCGCGCAAACGTGGATGACCGGCGCGTATGACCCGGAGACGGACCTGTACATCTTCGGCACCGGCAATCCCACACCGGCCTACACCACCGGCAAGCGCGGACCCGGCGACAACCTGTTCACGTGCTCGCTGATCGCGTTGAAGGTAGACACGGGCAAGATGGCCTGGTACTTCCAGACCTCGCCGCACGACATGCACGACTATGACAGTGCGCAGGTGCCGGTGCTATTCGACGCCATGTGGAACGGCAAACCGCGCAAGCTGGTGAGTACCGCCGCGCGCAACGGCTACTTCTTCACGCTGGACCGCGTGACCGGCGAAAACCTCGTGACGAAGGCCTACGGCATGACGACGAACTGGGCCAAGGGCACCGTGGCCGCGGGCGGCCCAAAGCATGACCCGGAGAAGGACGCGACCATCGCCGGCTCGCTGGTGTCCCCGAACAGCGGCGGCACGGTGAATTGGGAGCCGCCCGCCTTCTCGCCGCTCACCAACCTGCTGTACACCTACGAGCTCAACAGCTTCTCGATGAACTACCTGACAGACCCGGACCCGCGCGGCTCCATGGGCCTGGGCGGCAAGGAGGAGATTTATCTGGGTGATGTGGGCAGCTACCTGACCGCCATTGATTACAAGACGGGCGAAGCCAAGTGGCGGCACAAGTTCTACTCGAACCGCACCGGCGGCGGCGGGCTGCTGGCCACTGCGGGCGGGCTGGTCTTCACCGGCGACGGCGCAGGAAACCTTGCCGCCTATGACCAGGTAGACGGCGCGCCGCTATGGGGCGCGCGCATCGGAGCGGTGAGCAACGCGCCGCAAACGTTTCAACTGGATGGACAGCAGTACGTCATCGCGGCTGCGGGCGATACGCTTTGGGCTTTTGTTTTGAACTAAGCCCCTTAGGTTTGTCATCCCGTAGCGCAGCGAAGGGATCTGCATTCCGGCTGGCGCACGCACACAGATTGTTCGAACTACCGAAGTCGAAGTGTTCGCGCGATGCGCGAACGGTTCAAATCACAAGTGTTCCAGCGAACCTTTAGACGAACCGGCACACATGCAGATCCCTCCGCTGCGCTGCGGGATGACAAACAACAATGGTTGTAACAGACTGGGTGCACGGTGCCACAGTGCCCTAGAGTAGTGCTAACAAACACACGGGAGACCCTGCACGATGAGTTCCTACAGCCGTACCACCATCCTTGACCGACGCAATTTTTTGCGCAGCACTGGCGGCGCCGTTGCCGCCACGGCCCTGCTGGGCTCACGCGCCACGCAGGCACAGGCCACGCAGGCTGCGAAGCCGGAGCCGATCGCGGTGGGCAGCCCGTTCCGTCCGCTGACGGACAAGGAAAAGGTCGAGCGCATTGCGGCCAACAGCTATCCGCTGCGCTTCCTGTTCAAGGTGCATGACCAGTACAACTCCATCACCACCGACCAAGCGACCGTAAAGTCGATGAAGGCGAAGTACGGCGAAATCGATGCGCTGACGTACCCAGAGTTCACAAAAAAGACCTTCCCTGGTGTGACCAAGATGGACCTGTGGTCTTCGCTCTTTGGTGACCCAGCGGATGATAGCCAGTATGTAAAGTCCACCGTCACCGACGCCATGGGCAAAACGCGCAACTGGGTTGAGTTCGATCCTTCCGCGCCCAGCAGCCGCAAGTGGCTTGACCAAATGGCGGCCAAGCTGCAGGCCACCGGCACGCACGTGCACCACATCAGCAACAACGCGCCGCGTGATCTTTGCGATCTGGACGACACCAAGCGCAAGGCCGGTATCGAAGTCGCGAAGAAGTGGTTGGATGGTGCCGCGGTGATTGGGGCAAAGTCGATGCGCGTGAACACCGGCGGCCCGCGGATCTCCCCCATCGCAGAGGCCGATCCGAGTAGCTACCCGAAGAACCCGAAGATCGAGAAGTACCTGGATCAGGCCATCGATTCGTTCCACCAGATGGCCGAGCACGGCGAAAAGGTGGGCGTCAAGGTCACCATCGAGAACCACTGGGGGCTATCCGCGAACCCGATCAACATGCGCATCATCGTGGAAGAAGTGAACAGCCGCTTTTGCGAGCTGAGCCCCGACTTCGGCAACTGGGAGCACAAGTACCTCGTCCAGCACGCACTGAACGACGTCGCTCCGTACGCGCACACCACGGTACACGCCAAGTACTGGAGCCGCTGGGAGAACCCGGATGTGCAGCGCGGCGTCCGCATTATGCTGAACAACAACTACGACGGCGTGTTCGCGCTGGAGTATGAAGAGGGTCCGTGGGACGGCGTGGAAGGCGCGCTGTACCTCTATCGCGAGGTCATGGCCGCCCTGTAGCAACACCGTGTGTGGCCCATGTCTCGGAGAGACATGGGAACGGGACTCCGAGAGTTAGGTACGAACCACGTCTCAGAGCCGAGACGTGGGGCACCCTTTTCGCAATGGAGCCTTCACACACTTGTCATCCCGACCGGAGCGCAGCGGAGTGGAGGGACCTGCTGTTTGCCCGGAGCAGCAATGCAGCCGAGAAGGAAAGCAGGTCCCCTTCGACAGGCTCAGGGCAGGCTTTCCACTGCGCACTCGTGCTCCGTTCAGGATGACAAACCAAATGGGCTGTTTATCACCTAATCCCCGCCTGCTGCTTCCACCCCGCAAGCCGCTGAATTGCAACGCGCACGTCCTCAGACTTCACAGCTTCGTTTGGCTCTTCGCGTTCGATAGTCAGCGCGCCCTTGTAGTCAAACGACTTCAGCTCTGCCAGGAACGACGGAAAGTCCACTTCTCCATCGCCCAGACGAACTTCCCTACCCAACGCACCCGGCCCGGACGGCAGGGTGCCGTCCTTGCAGTGCACGGAAAGCACCCAGGGCCGCAGCAGCGCCAGCGCCGCCACCGGATCGCTGTAGCCGTACATGACCAGGTTGGCCGGGTCGAAGTTCACCTTCAGGTTGGGCCGGTCCACGTCCGACAGGAAGCCGACCAGCACCGCCGCGGACTCCTGCCCGGTTTCCAGCGCAAAGTTCTGGCCGCGCGTGTTGAGGTCGTCGCAGATGTCCTGCGTCAGCGCGACCAGTTCACTGTAAAGGTGGTCTGCAGGATCCGCGGGAATAAAGCCGATGTGGCAGGACACCGCGCGCAGACCGAGCGACTCCGCGAACGCTGCAATGGCCTTGGTGCGCGTCACGCGCTCCGCACGGTACGCAGGCGTGGTGAAGCCGACCGACTCGTGCACACGCGCGAGGTCGGCGTAGTCCTCTCCCTTATACGAACAGACCGCCGCCGTGAGCGTGATGTCATACGCCGGCAGCACCGCCTGCCAGTCCGGCAGCGCCTTCATCAGGTCGATCTTCGGCGGGAGGCCAAGCTGACCGTTGTGCAGGCCGTACGCTTTGACCTTGTCCAGCGTTGCGGCGGCTCCGCCCTCCTCTGCCCAGAACATCAGGCCGGTCTCAAACGGTTTCACGCTTGCCATAGAACTTCCCTTCCACCTTCGTCGCGCGAGGTCTTCAACAGGGCTGAGATGCGCACGGCATCCGCCGAAGCCGCAGGCGGGCAGCGGTCCGGCTGTTTACCGGTGCGACAACACTCGACAAAATAGGCGATCTCGTCAAGGTAGGCATCCTGCTCCGGCAGGCCGATGGTGCGCTCGCCCTCACGCAACACGCCGTCACGGAACACCAGCGATGTGTCCGCAGCGCGGACGTCGAAGCTGGCGGAGAACTCCACGTCCGGCGCGAACCAGCCACCCTCGACCACAGCCTCAAAGCCATGGGCATACTGCAGAGTGCAGCGTGCCGTGTCCACTTCGCCCAAGCTCTCCGCACGCACGCTGTCAGGGTGTCCAAAAAGTGCAAGCGCCTGGTCCAGGTCATGGCTCAGCAGATCGAGGATGGCACCGCCACTGCGGGCCGCATCGGTGAGCCAGCCGCCCCAGCTCGGAAAGCCGGTGCTGCGTTGTAGCGTGGCGCCCTGCATCTCTTCACGATGCTTCGCCACAAAGTCTGCAGCATAGCGGTACGGCCACATAAAACGCAGCACCTGCGCCACCATGAAGGTCAGGCCGCTGCCCTGCGCGGCCAGCATCATCGCGTTGCAGTCGTGCGTTGTCAAGGCCATGGGCTTCTCGCAGAGCACATGCTTGCCCGCGTGAAACGCTGCGAACACCACCTCGCGGTGCATGTCGGTGGGCAGGCAGATATCCACCGCATCGATGGAGGAGTCGGCCAGCACCTCGCGCCAGTCCGGCGTCCAGCGCACACTGTCTGGCAACGGACCCGACTTCAAGTCCAGGTTGCCGCGCACCGGACCATCCGCAGACGGCCGCGTGCGGGACGCGACGGCCGCGACCTCCACGCCCGGAATGCGCTGCATGGCGGCCAGGTGCGCTCCGCCCATGAAACCATAACCGAGCAAGGCCAGCCGCACTACTCCACCACGACGGCTTTGACTAGGTTGCGCGGGCGGTCCACGTCAATGCCCTTGCTGATGGCGAAGAAGTACGCGAGGAACTGCAAGGGGATGACTTCGCAAATCGGCAGCAACGGCTCACTCACTGCATTAACCGGCAGGAACACATCGGCCAGTTCCGCCACCGCTGTGTCGCCGGTATTGCCCACCGCGATGATGCCTGCGCCCTGTTCGCGTATGTCGCGCAGCAGCAGCAGATCCTTTTCATGTCTTGTCATGGAGCTTGCGTCCACGGGGTCATACGCCGCCACAAAGACGAGCGGCGCGCTTTCGCTGACCAACGCATTCGGGCCATGCTTGAGTTCACCCGCGGGATAGCCCTCGGCGTGAATGTAGGCGCTTTCCTTCAGCTTGAGCGCGCCCTCGGCTGCGATGGGGTAGTGGATGCCGCGCCCCAAGAAGAGGAAGCTGGATGCGTCGCGAAAGCGCTCTGCCGCTGCCTCTCCTGCAGCCTGCCAACCCTCGAGCTGCGCGGCGATCACTCCCGGCAACGAGCGCAATTCGTTAAGCTTGTTCATCACTTCGTCGCTGCCCTGCTCTGCCGCCAGCAGGCTCAGGATGCGCAAGACAAGCAGTTGCCCTGTGAAGCTCTTCGTGGCGGGCACGGCACGTTCACGCCCCGCGGCCACGGGCATGGAGATGTCTGCTTCGCGCGCCATGCTGGAGGTAGCTACGTTCGTGATGGCCAGCGTGCGCAGGCCGCGCTCGCCCGCCAAGCGCAGCGCTGCCAAGGTATCCGCCGTCTCTCCACTTTGCGAGATAACCACCGCACCCGCCTGCGATTTTGCACGTACGTCACGAAAGCCGTATTCGCTCGCAAACTCCACGGTGACGCGTAGCGCGCTCTCTGCTTCCATGGTGGCCTGGGCCACTAGCCCGGCGTGGCGGCTCGATCCGCTGGCGGCGATCAGCAATTCTGTATCGCCTCGCAGCCACTCTCGAATGGGCTGCACGGCGCTCTCGCGAAAGCCGTTCGCGTCCACGTACTGGTCCAGCGTTGCAGCAAGGCTCTGCGGCTGCTCGTGCATTTCCTGCAGCATCCAGTGGTCAAAAGCGGTGGGTCGTTCCTGCGTCAAGCTCTGTCCTGTCATCGGCTGGTGGCCAGCTTCCATCATAAGCGGCGAGACGTGTTGAGATGGTACCCCGCTGCTCGCTCGTCTCGCGCATGGCTTGAGCTTCTCATCCCGGTGGGAGCACTTTTGTTTTGTCATCCCGGCCGGAGCGCAGCTGACCAAAGGGACCTCGTGTTTCCCACAAGCAGCACCCCCCCCCTAAACAAAAGCCGCCCAGCCACCCCGCAATCTGCGCTCCGGCCGGGATGACAAAACAAGTAAACCTCGTCGCTGAACGGGATAGAGTGGAGCATACGCAGTGACACCGGAGGAGCCATGAAGGTGGAGCAAAACAGCGATGCGGCAGAGATCAGCCGCCGCACATTCCTGAGGATGGCTGGTGCGGCGAGCGTTGCCATTGCGACGGGCGGCACTACAGAGGTGAAGGCGGCCGCAACCATCGCACCCATGGCGCTGGGCCTGCTCATTAAGCCCTTCCCTGATCCCGCGGCGAAGATTGCGCTGGTGCACGAGCTTGGCCTGCCCACCTGCTTTCTCTCCCTCGACGGCTACCTGGGCAAGTACTCGCCCGCGTTGGCAAAGCAATTTGCCGACCTGCTGGACAAGAACCAGGTCACCGCGACCACCGCGGAGGTCGTCTACCCGCAGCCGCTGAAGTGGAACTTCGTCGAAGGCCCATCGACCATCGGCGTGGTGCCGCCCGCGTACCGTCGGGCTCGGGTGGATGCGCTCAAGCAGACCTCCGACTTCGCGAAGCTGCTCGACATCCGGCAGATACAGACGCACTGCGGCTTCATTCCGGAGAACCCGAAAGACCCGCTGTACGAAGGCACGGTGCTGGCCATCCGCGACTTGAGCGACCACTGCGCGGGCAACGGCCAAGCCTTCCTGATGGAAACCGGGCAGGAGACGCCGACCACTGTGGCGCGCATGCTCAAGGACGTGAGCCGACCCAACCTGGGCGTCGGGCTGGACACGGCCAACCTCATCCTCTACGGCAAGGCGAACCCGGTGGATGCGGTCAAGATTCTGGGGCCGCACATCAAGGCCATGCACGCCAAGGACGGCAAGTGGCCCACCGACCCGGACAAGCTCGGGCAGGAGGTGCTGATCGGCAAGGGCGATGTAGATTTTCTGAAGGTGTTCCAGGGGCTACGTGCCGCAGGGTATACCGGTGCCGTCACCATCGAGCGTGAGACCAGTGGCCCGCAGCAGATCGCCGATGTGCGCGAGGAGAAGGTCTATCTCGAACGCATGATCGTCGACAGTGCCAAAGCGTGATGGGTCGCTTGAACAATACCTAAAGAAGCCATCACAGTCATACTTAAGGGAGCCATAGTGACTATGCTTGCAGATGTTTTCGGAGGGGCATGGCTTCAGCCATGCCATCACTAGCAGCAGGTTTGATGACGGCTTTAGCCGCTGAGGCAAAGCTTAGTTGACCTCAGGGGCTAAAGCCCCATCTTCGTTGCGTTGTGTATGGCAGGGCTAAAGCCCTGGCCCCTCCGAAAACATTGCGTAGCAAGGTGACAGCTATGCTTCCACTAAAGCACGGTGGTGGACCTGGATTCGCAGGCTACTCTCTAGGAACGGAGTAACGATGGATCGCAGAGACTTTGTGAAGAGCGCGGGCGCGAGCGGCGTGCTGCTGGTGTCGGCGAAGACGGCGTTCGGCTATGCGGCCAACTCTGCCGTGCGCTACGGCCTGCTGGGCTGCGGTAGCCGCGGTACGGGCGTGGCCACGTCGTTCGCGAAGAACGCGGGCGCGCGCATTGTGGCGCTGGGCGACATCTTCCCGGACCAGCTTGCCGCGGGCAAGCAGCACTTCGATCAGGTGAATGCCTCGCTGGGCCAGCCTGCGGTCGATCCCAAACTTACCTTTCACGGTTGGGACGCGTACCAGCAAATGGCCGCGTCGAAGGACATTGATGCCGTGCAGATCTCCACGCCACCCATCTTCCACATCGAGCACCTGGAAGGCCTGACCGCGGGCGGCAAGCATGTGTACTGCGAAAAGCCCGTCGGCGTGGACGTGCCGCAGACGCGCCGCGCACTTGAGATCGCCAAGAAGCATGACGGCAAGCTGAGCATGGCTGTGGGCTTCCAGATCCGCTCCGCACCGCCGTTTGTCGAGCTGATCAACCGCATCCATCAGGGGCAAATCGGCAAGGTGTCCGCGCTGACCGGTCATTACGACTCCATCCCCAAGACCTACCCGGATCGCGGCAGCATGGGCCGCGACGAGAAGCGGCTGCGCAACTGGCTGTGGGACAAGACCATCTCTGGCGACATCCTCTTGGAGCAGAACATCCACGTCATCGACGTGTGCAACTGGGTGATGGGCACGCACCCGGTGAGCGCCTTCGCCAAGAAGAGCCGGCAGGTTATCACCTTTGGCGACATCTCCGACAACTACGAAGTCATCTTCACCTATCCCGGCAACGTGTCGTTCTCCTTCACCAGCACGCAGTTCAACGTGAAGGGCGCGGGCGTCAGCGAGACCTTCCACGGCAGCGAGGGTTACGCGGAAAGCCCGTACAACGGCCCGCTCGGCATCACGGGCAAGCACCCGTGGCAGTGGTCCGGCAACCCCGCCGCCACGCCGCAGAACAACCTGGCCGAGGCGGACTTGATGAAGGAACGCAACTTCATTGCCAGCATCGTGGGCGGCAGCTTCCAGAACCAGATTCCGGCAGGCGTGGAAACGGCGCTTAGCTGCATGATGGGCCGAAAGTCGGCGGAGCTTGGGCGGACGGTGACTTGGGATGAGATTAACTCGGACCAGGAGCGGTATGAGCTTGGGTTTGATGTGAAGCAGTTTCGGTAAGGAGTCTAAGCCAGATCCGTACGTTTCATGAATGGGTGAGTAACGCCTCTCAGGCTAGCCATAGCCCTTCGCAACTCTACGAAATTTTGTGATGCAGACGGCTCCGCTGGGTGGCTGCAAGTTTCGTGAGCTCAACCAGTTCGCCTTTGCTCTCGTCTTTAGAGGCGAAGGAAGCCGGATGAGGAGTTCGTCCCGCGAAGGCCGGCTCTGGCATTTCACACTCATCTAACGCAGTGATGTCATCTGCTGTTATGTTCCGCAAATCCATCCGCTCCTCAGCCTTTCTCCTCAGAGCCGTATCCGCTGAACTCGAAATAGTCATATCCTTCAGCGGGGTCAAACCCTAAGTTCTCAAATCCAAGGTTTAGGTACGACCTCTTCGTGTCAACATCCTCTAATGAGTGTAGACCCAATCGGCCTTCGCAGCCGCCCTGCAGGCTGACCTGTACCGCGGCTGAGATCAGGTTCACTCCCACACCTTTGTACAGCGCGTCTGCACCAGCATAGCGTGGAACATTCCAAGGGGCGCTTTCCAAATACTCGACATAGTATAGGTGTTTGCTTTCAAAGCCGGGCTTTCTACAGGACCGTAGCATTTGTGAAAGCATAAGCATGCCTTGCATGGCACCGCCAATGGCTATACCAATGAAGCTGTTGACAGTTCTATACCTGCGACTAGATTTGGCGAGCCAATCCCAGTTGTCATTCTCACTGTCCGAGTTAGGCCGGTGTTGGGCCTTGTACTGAGCCCAAGCCGTTTGCATCTCGACGAAATCTTCTCTGCTTACCTCCCAAATTAGTTCTGCTTCTTCTATCTGCTTGGTTTTGCGCTGCCGCAGGTACGTAGCCACTGGCGTTCCTCATCTATCTAGGTGAGCTTCAGCTATGTTCCTACAACATCAGCAGAACACAGGCCAATCCGCTCAGCGGACCGTGTCACTGGCAGCAGGCAGGGCAAACGCAATGTACTCGCCATGGATCGCATCCGTGCTGATCGGATGCCCGGGCGTGGCATGCGTGTGCGTGCTGGCGCGGGCGGCGGCGCAGAAGACGATGTACTCGCGGCCATCCACCTGGTAGATGGCGGGCATGCCTTCGAGCGCCTCGCCGACCTCCGTCTCCCACAGCACCTTGCCCGTGCTCGAGTCGAGCGCGCGAATCTTCCGGTCGCGGCTGCCGGTGAAGATGAGCCCACCCGCCGTGACCACCGGGCCCACCTTGGGGAAGTGCGTGCCGGTGCCGGGGTGGCCCTGCGCGGCGAGCTCGGGCACGTCGCCCAGCGCCTCCTGCCAGCGGATGGTGCCGGTGTTCAGGTCGTAGGCGGTCAGCGTCGTCCACGGCGGCGCGATGACGGGCAGGCCGCTCTCCGCGAACATGAAGCCGAAGCTGCTGCGGTAGTGCGCGGTCTGCGGATCGACCGGCGCGCTGGCTGCGCTGGGCGCTGCCGTGACCGGTGCCAGCTGCGGCTTGCGCAGGTAGCTGACGATGCTGTCCACCTCTGGCCCGGAGAGCTGGCCGAAGGACGGCATCTTCTCCTTGCCGTAGTGAATGGTCTGCGCGATCTCCGCGTCAGTGAGATGGGAGGGCAGGTGCGCGGTTGCCTCCACCAGCGACGGAATGCCGGGCGGCTTGCCTGCACGGTCTGCACCGTGACACAGCGCGCAGTTGACCTGGTACAGCGCCTGTCCGCGCACCTCTGCCGAGGCGTTTGCCGGGACGGGTGCCATCGCGGGTGCCAGCGTCAACTTCAGCATGGCGGGCAGGTCTTTCGACACGACGTAGAACAGGCCGTGCGCCGGGTCGGCAGCCGCGCCGCCGAAGTTGGCACCGCCGTTGTTGCCGGGCATTTCCACCGTGTCGGTGGTGCCGGGCGGCGTGTACAGCCCCTGGTTGCGCGCCAGGTTCATCTGCCGCGTCAGCGCCTCGCGCTCGGCGGTTTCGAGGTAGGGGCTCAGGTCCTTGATGGTAAAGCTCTGCCGCGCAAACGCGGGCGGTTTCGACGGGTACGGCTGCGTGGGCCACGCGTGCTCGCCGGGCATGGTGGACGCGGGTACGGGGCGCTCTTCGACCGGCCACAGCGGCTTGCCGGTATCGCGGTCGAACACCCACACCCAACCCACCTTGCTGGCCTGCGCGACCACGTCCTCGCGCTTGCCGTTGTGGTTCACGGTCAGCAGCATGGGCGTGGTGCCGTTGTCGTAATCCCAGATATCGTGGTGCACGGTCTGGAAGTACCAGCGCAGCTTGCCAGTGGCGGCGTCGAGCGCGATGAGGCAGTCGCCGAAGAGATTCTTGCCCGTGCGGTTCGCGCCGTAGAAGTTGTACTTGGGGCTGGCCGTGGGAATGAAGATTGTTCCGCGCTGCTCGTCCAGCGCCATGCCCGCCCAGTTGTTCGCGCCTCCGACAGTCTTCCACGCGTCCTTGGGCCACGTGTCATAGCCCACCTCGCCGGGGTGCGGCACGGTGTGGAAGGTCCACGCCAGTGTACCGGTTACCACGTTGTAAGCGCGGATGTCGCCGGGGCCGGAGGCGTACTCCTCATTGGTGGCCGAGCCGAGGATGAGCAGGTCCTTGTACACCTTGCCGGGGTTGTAACTCTGCACCAGCGCCAGCTTGCTGCTGTTGCGGCCAAGGCTTTGCTTTAAGTCGACGCGACCGTTCTGACCGAAGCTGATGATTGATTCGCCTGTGTCGGGGTTCAGCTCCTGCAATGCGTTGTCCACCGCGAGGATCAGGCGACGATCCTTGCCGTCCTCGCTTTGCCAGTAGTTGAGGCCACGCGTGGTGATGAGCGGTGTCTTCGCCTGAAATCTGTGCGTCCAAAGCTCCTTGCCAGTGGTTGCATCCACGGCGACGATGGACTTGCTGTGCGCCATGACGTACGCCGTGTGGCCGATGACGAGCGGATTGAAGACGTAGTTCACGTCATCACCCGTGGGCAGCGTCCACACGCGCTGCAGCTTGCTGACGTTGGTGCGGTTCACCTGCGTCAGGGAAGAGTACTGCGCACCGTCCGGCGCGCCGCCGTAGTCGCGCCAGGTGCTGTGGTCCTGCGCACTTGTAATACCGATAGAGAGCGCGGCAAGCAGAGCGGCGAAGCCGATAACGCGGGCCTTCAGCCCGCATGCCTTCACCGCACCCATACCTGGGGCTTCGCCCCAGGCTGTCACAGCGCGGGCCTTCAGCCCGCATGCCTTCACCGCACCCATACCTGGGGCTTCGCCCCAGGCTGTCACAGCGCGGGCCTTCAGCCCGCTGCACGACGGTGTCGCAAAGCGGATGAGGGTGCCCCACGTCTCGCTTTTGAGACGTGGGTCCGAAAGCTTCCCGGAGACTGGAATCCCACGTCTCTGCGAGACATGAGCCACCCTCTGTGTCGCTTGTTTAGCGCTGGGAGAGGTCACGGATCCAGATGTCCTTGAACTGCATGTTGCCTGCGCCGCCCGCGTGCAGTTGCAGCGCGATGGTGCCGTCGGGAGCGCCCGGCTTGGGGTCCGTGAAGTCGACCATTTGCACGCCGTTCAGGCGCGAGCGGTAGCGGTTACCAACGACCTCAACAAGGTAATCATTCCACTCGCCCTTGCGCACAACGCCTTCGTTCTCCGGCGAGGGCCACACCACCCAGCCGCGTCCGTCTTCCGCATAGACACCGGCGGTGTGGTGCATCATGGTGCAGTCGATTTCGAACTGCATGCCCTGCGTGGCATCCACGCCCTTGAAGCCGGTGTGGAAGAAAACGCCGCTGTTGCCGTCGCCCACGCATTTGAAGCGCAGGGAGAGTTGGAAGTCTTTGTAATTCTTTGCGGTCTGCAGGTAGCCGTAGGCCTTGGTCAGGCCCTTGCCGTGCAGGATGCCATCGCCCTCCACCGTCCAGCTTTCAGCGCCGATGGGCGTCCAGCCGGTGAGGTCGGTGCCGTTAAACAGGTTGATCCAGTCATTGCCGGGGATCTTTGCGCGCGGCGTGGGCGTCGATGCGGTCTGCTGGGCAAGCGTGCCTAACGTGCATGCTGCGGCAAGGACGAGCGCGGTGCCACGTGTGGCGAAGCGCTTCACAAAGGAGGACAGAGCGGGCATGCGGCGGTCTCCAGGTGAGAGGTGTCTTGCGCCATCCTACATGCTCGAAAGCGTGAGGCGGCCCGGTCGGAAATCAGGTCCTCTGCTCTGCGCAAGCCTCAGCTCGCCATAATTAGCGGGAGGAACTGACCTGTGCATCGTCAGGCTGCAGCACTTCCAGGTGTGACGGGTACCGCGGCGAGCTGTAGATCGTGACAGTTTGTGCCTTGTAGCTGCTGGCTGGCGCGGTCATGATGTTTGGGACAAAGGTCTGCGGATTGCGGTCGTAGAGGGGAAACCAGCTGGATTGCACCTCCACCATCATGCGGTGGCCCTTCAGGAACGTGTGGTCCGCGCCGTGCAGGCTCCACTTGTACTCTTCCACTGCGCCTGCCTTGATGGGCTCGGCCTTTTCGAAGCTCTTGCGGTAGCGGCCGCGAAAGATCTCATCGACCACCATCATTTGGTAGCCGCCCATGCCACCCGGCGCGTCCTCCGGGTAGACGTCGATCAGCTTGACGATCCAGTCGGCATCCGTGCCCGTGGTGGAAGTGAAGATGTCCGCAACGATGTCGCCGGTCACGGTCGTGTCGCGGTCCAACGCCGCAGACGTAAAGTTGGTCTGGTCAGGACGAGTGGTGGCAAACTTCTGGTCTTCCGCCAGCCAGAAGCGCCACTTGGAATCCTTGCCGTAGGTGGACTGGATGGGGCGGGCGCGGTACGGGATCGGATTCGCCGGATCGGCCGTGTACTTCGCCTCGAACGCCGTCTTGGGAGCCGTGAAGCCGAGCGATTTGTCCGCGCTAAGGTACAGCTTCGCGGGATGGAAGCCTGCCTTTGGCGGCCACTGCGCGTAGTACTGCCACTGGTTGCTGCCGGTGCGGAAGCTGGCCGTGTCATCAAGCTTGAAGCCGGGCCGGTCCTTAAGGTACTGCTCGAAGAACGGCGCTTCGATGGTCTTGCGGTACTCCGCACCCGTTGGCTCGCCAAAGGTCAGCGCGCCCAGCTTGTCACCGGGACCAGCCCAGCCACCGTGGTTCCACGGTCCCAGCGCGAGGTAGACCTTGTGCGCCGGGTCGTTGGTGTTCTCTTCGGCGCGAAGGTGCTTGTACTCTTCCTGCGGTCCCCACATGTCTTCCTGATCGAAATAGCCACCCACTTCAAGCGTGGGCACTTCCGGCTTGTGCAGGTGTTCTTCCACGGCCATGGCGTGCCAGAAGGGGGAATACTCCGGCTCGGCGAGGAATCGCTTTGCCGTGGGCAGTTCGGTCATCTTTGCGTCGGCCGCAGCACCGGCGAAGTTGACGTGCTTCAGGAAGTAATCGAAGGCGTCCTCGGTCATGCTGACACGTTGATCGTCCTTGGCGCGCTCCAACTGAAGGACGTAGTCGTAACCGTAGGTTTCTCGGAACGCGCCGTTGTGGAAGAAATCGTCACCCAGCCAGATGTTGGTCATGGGTGCCTGTGGCGAGATCGCCTTCACCGCCGGGTGGTGATCGACGCCGGCCATCATAGCGAGGAAGCCGGGGTACGACACACCCAGCACGCCAACCCGGCCGTTGTTGTTCGCGAGGTTCTTTAGCATCCATTCCACGGTGTCGTAGGCGTCGCTGCTTTCGTCGACAAGCTTCGGATTCGTACGATTGCCCGGCACATGCGTCAGGGCACGATTCATCACAAACTGCCCTTCTGAACCGTACTTGCCGCGGATGTCGGCCTGCACGAAGATGTAGCCGCTGGTTGCGAGTTCCGGCTTGGAGCGGTTGATGCCTGCGCTGTTGCCGTCCGCCCCATAGGGCGTGCGTTGCAGCAGTATCGGCAGCGGCGTTCCGGTCTCGCTGCCTTCGGGACGCAACACCACGATGTGCAGCTTTACGCCGTCGCGCATGGGCACCATGGCTTCTGTGCGCAGATAAGTCTTGGCCGCTGCGTTCGCTTGGGCGGGAGCCTGGGCAACGGCATTGCGCGGCGAGTACAGAACGGCGGATAGCGCAAGCAGCGGCAGCGCTGCGAAAGGCACAAGGCGACGAGGCATCCTGACTCCTGAACTTAGAACTTGTTTGAGTTCTACTTGCCGGTAAGATTGCCGGGCGAGGCCATGCATTGCCATCCCGCCTTGTTGTGCGAGCCGTCGCAGAAGGGACGCTTCTCACTTAACCCGCAGCGGCACAGGGACACGGCAGGCTTGCCGGTGAGGTCCCAGGCCGCGCCATCGGCATCCACTAAATGGATGGCACCTTCCACACGCAAGGGTCCATTGGATCGGACGGTGATCTTGACTGGTTCCTGCTCAGGCATGGCGCGTCTCCTCTGCTTCCGGCTGCGAGGGCTGGTGCCCTGCTTCAACTCAGTACATGGGCTGTTTTCCGGAGCATAACAGAGTGGGCAGAGGACCACGTGGGCGTCAGCGTGCCCGCGTGGTCCTCTCCTGTTTTCTAGCCGTGCATCAGCATGGCCGTGCTCTTGTCCAGTTGCAGCCGCAGGGTGTCCGCCAGTTCTCGGACCTGCTGCACCTTTGCCGCCACCGTGGGCGGCGCGGCCTTGTCGCGGAGCATCAGGTCGCTTTGCAGAAGCAGGCTGGTGATGGTGGATTTCAGATCCGTGGCCACTGCGTTCACACCTTCACGGCGGCCCAGGATTTCTGCTTGTTCGCGATTGTCCAGCACGTTGCGCAACAGGCGAACCACGCCGGCTGCTCCGAGTGTACAGAGATTGATCTCCAGTGGAACTGCGCTGCCCGCGTTCTGCCACACCATGTCCGATGTGGTCATCTCCGCGTCAGGCAAGGAGGTATCAAGGAGAAGGGCGGTCACAGACCGTCGTCGAAGCCTGGCCAGCGCAGCTCTTCGACTGCGCGCAATTTCGACCACGGCATCCGCTTCACGAGAAAGGGCTCGCGCGAGATTCTCGGCACCCTCAATCGCAGTCACAATCAACACTGTCTTTTCCATTTCGTCGCTCCCCAGCGAATGGCAGACAATGGGCAAAGAATGTACAAGGCATTACAACAAGTGGTGCAAAGTAAACGCTAACGGAGCGGAGTTCGATGACTCCTCTCTCGATAGAACATCACGCTATTCTGTGATGCCGTATTCCTTCAGCTTCCGGTACAGGGTTGTTTTCCCTATGCCCAGAAGTTTGGCTGCCATCAGCTTATCCCCTCTGAGCTGACGAATGGTGTGCAATATCGCTTCACGTTCGAGCTCTGCGATGGAGACAATGGGAGCCGGTGCGCGGCGATCCACGGCCGGCCGGCCGGCGACGCTTTCGTGCGGCGGCAAACCACGCGCATCCACGCGTGTGACCTCCCTGGCCGAGCTCCGTGGCGCTGCCAGGTCGCGCATCCCCTGTGGCAGATCGCCCACGTGCAGAATCGGCCCGCTGGAAGACGCGCAAGTACTCTCGATGACGCTTTCCAACTCGCGAATATTGCCGGGCCAGTCATACGTCATCATGAGGCTCATGGCCTCCACTGCGAACCGGTGCTGAACCGCGCTTTCGCGCCGCATGCGTTCCAGGAAGAACTCGGCAAGCACAGGGATGTCGTCGCGACGCTCCCGAAGCGCCGGGATACGCAGGCTCACCACGTTCAGCCGATAGAACAGGTCCTTGCGGAACGCGCCCCCATCGACCAGTGTGGAGAGGTTCCGGCTGGAAGCCGCCAGCACACGCACCGTGACGGGTACGGCCTGTTCCGCCCCCGCCGGCTTGACCCGCTTGTCCTGCAGAGCACGCAGCAGCTTTGACTGCAGTTCTCCCGGCAGTTCATCCACGCTGCTCAAAAGCAGGGTGCCGCCTTCTTCGGCGACCAGCGCGCCTTGCTTTGCCCGGCTCTCACCGGTGTTGGGATTGCGCGCATAGCCGAAGAGTTCGCTCTCGAGCACGGCAGGCGAGAGCTGTCCACACTCCAGCATGGTAAATTTTCGGCTCGCATGCGGTCCGCTGTTGTGAATGGCTCGTCCAACTGCCTCTTTCCCGGTGCCGCTCTCCCCAAGGATCAGGACGGGATGATTGGCCGGAGCCACTTTCTGCACGATGCGGTGGAGCTTTGCCATCTCCGGCGAGACACCCAGCAGCAGACCATCCTTTTCTGATTTGATCTGCCTCTGAATGCGGCTGCTTTCGAGTTCGAAGGTTCTATGCTGACCGGCCCGCTCCAACACTCCCGTAAGCTCGTCCATGGCGAACGGCTTGGTAAGGTAGTCCGTCGCGCCGATGCGCATCGCTTCGATCGCCGAGGTAACCGTGGCGAAGGCAGTCATCACCACGATGGAAGAGCGCGGACGCCGCGAGCGAATTTCTTCCAGAAGGGAGAGCCCGCCTGCCGGCATCTTCAGGTCCATCAGCACCACGTCAGGCGAATGACTGAGAATGTGCGCTCGAGCTTCTGAGGCACTTGCCACGGCACGAACGTCAAAGCCCATCCCGGCTGCGATCTCGCCACACGCTTTCAGGACCGGCAGGTCATCGTCAACCAGCAGCAAGCTGAGCCGGACAGCTGCTTCGCCCTCAGCTTTGTCAGGTTGTATGGCGCCGCTCCTGCCGACCGGTGCAGCTGCCAGCCGGTTGCCACCAGTAGAGGTCTTAGCGGGAGGTATGCCGATGCCTCCCCGTAAAGGCGGCCGATTGCGGGAGGGTAGATGTGGATTCGCGTGTTCTTCGGTCATCTCTGCTAGGTTACCTAAGCGTTGCCCGTGCAAAAAGAGTAATACTCGCCGAAGGTAACTGATAGTGCCTGGAAAGTCTATTGCGGAAGTCGGTTCCTGTGTGTGCGGGTGATGTCATCTTTTTGTGACGCAAACCTCCAAGGCGGTCGCGAACCCGTTTGCGCGATACTGCTTGGGTGAAGCTAACGTCCCATGACAACGCCGCCATTTTTCGCTCTGAATCCCGCGGAGTTCGGTCTCTGCGCACCGTAAAGTTGGTGCCCGACTTTGTACCCGCTGCAGAGGGTTCGGTCTTGATTGAGGTGGGAAACACGCGGGTGCTTTGCAACGCTACCGTGGAACAGACGGTGCCGGGCTGGCTGCGCAACAGCGGCAAAGGATGGGTGACAGCGGAGTACAGCATGCTGCCCCGCGCCACCCTGACGCGAACGCCGCGCGAGAGTGAGCGCGGCAAGATCGGCGGCCGTACACACGAGATACAGCGGCTGATCGGTCGTTCCCTGCGCAGCGTGGTGGACCTGAAGGCCTTGGGTGAGCGCTCCATCATCCTGGATTGCGACGTGCTCATGGCAGATGGGGGCACCCGCACGGCTGCGATTACCGGTGCCTGCGTTGCACTTGCGCTGGCACTCAAGCGGCTAGTTGCGGCAGGAACCCTGCCGAAGACGCCGATGAAGGAGCTGGTCGCCGCCACGTCCGTTGGTATCGTGGATGGTCACGTCCTGCTGGACCTTGCCTACGAGGAAGACTCGCAGGCAGAGGTGGACATGAACGTGGTCATGACGGCTTCCGGAGGTCTGGTCGAGACACAGGCAACCGCCGAGCGCGAACCGTACACACGCGATCAGTTGATCACCATGCTGGACTATGCCGAAGCTGGCGTGGCGGAACTGATCGAACTGCAGAAGGGCGTTCTGGCAGCCACAGCCTGAGCGGTCTGCCAATGGGCGCTGCAACGGGTGGCCCGGTACTGCATCACACATCGTAGAAGGCGCAAAGCCTGGAAGAAGGACGGGAATGAAGCCATCAGCGGGAAAGCTTGCCGGACTGAAAGCCGTATCAGACGCACGGGGTGTGATTGCTGCCGCTGCCATGGACCAGCGTGGATCTCTTCAGAAATCGATCGGCACCGCGCGCGGTTCAGACGCAAGCGCGGACGATCTGATCGTGTTCAAGGAGTTGGTGACCAGGGTGCTGACACGCTACGCATCCGCCATTCTTCTGGATCCGGAGTACGGTTTGCCTGCCGCGCGCCAACGGAACGATGCGGGTCTGCTGCTGGCCTACGAAAAAACAGGCTATGACGCCACTACACCCGGCCGCCTGCCCGACCTGCTGGACCTGTGGAGCGTTCGCAGACTGAAGGAAGCAGGCGCTGACTGCGTCAAAATCCTGCTGTATTACACGCCATTTGAAGACCCGACCGTGAACGACTTGAAGCACGCGTGGATCGAGCGCATTGGTGATGAGTGCCGTTACCATGACATTCCCTTTTTCATGGAGCCGGTGGGCTACGACGAGAACGGCAAGGGCGAGAAAACGCTCGATTACGCAAAGAAGAAGCCTATCGTGGTCGCAAAAACGATGGAGGAGTTTGGCAAGGAACGCTACGGCATTGACATCCTGAAGGTAGAGGTGCCGGTCGAAATGACCTTTGTGGAAGGGACACGGGCCTACAAAGGCGAGAAGGCCTATACGCGAGCAGAGGCGCTGCAGTACTTCCGCGATGCGGAAAGCACGACAGACAAGCCGTTCATCTATCTTTCGGCGGGCGTGACCAACCCGATCTTCATTGAAACGCTGGGGTTGGCAGGCGAGTCGGGTACCAAGTTCAGCGGCGTGCTGTGCGGCCGCGCCACCTGGTACGACGGCATCAAGATTTACGCGCAGCAAGGCGCGGGTGCCTTCGAGCAGTGGCTGAACACGACGGGCGCGGAAAACATCCGGAACGTCAACGAGGCGCTGAAGGCAGCCACACCCTGGTACACCAAGTTCGGCGCAAACTCGCTGGAAGAGCTGGGATAAAACTGCCCCCGCAATGAGAGCAAAGGCTGCCCTTGAAGGCAGCCTTTGCTGTTTCCTGCTCATACAAAAGGAGCGGACCCCGACTAGGTTGCCGGGCTGTCCTCTGTCTTTCTTGACGCGGAAGCGCTTCTGGATCTAGAAGCGATAGAAGGAGCTTTTTTGGAAGTGGCAGACGCAGCTTTTCGGGCTGCGGATTTGGCCGCAGTCGTGACCGCAACGATCTTTTCGTGCACAGCCTGTGTTGCCGGCGTCATGCTTGGAGACAACGGTGCCGAAGCTTTTGCCGGCCCGCCGCCGCGTGCTACGGAGGAGATGATCATGTGTTCCGCGATGAGCTCTGTTTGAAAGCGCACCAGCGTGTCAGGGTCCGTGATGATGGATTGTGTGTTGTTCTGCGCCTTATACCCGGGACCGCCAGCCATGCCCTGGATGACGAACGTGCCTTCTCCGGACGCCGACCAGTTGGTGGAACCCTCGCCCGCGACACGGCCATCTGCCACGAACCCCTTGGTATGGCTGATCTGGTGCGTGGCGGATTGTCCAATCACAAAATGCGTGTTGAAAGCGGCCAGATTGTAAGCTCGGTCGGCATCCAGCAGTGCCTTTTCGTGCACGCCACCGGCCTGGCTCATGTCCAGCGTGATCATCATGGTGACGGACGGATTGAGTGCCTTCTGCATGATGATGTTGTTCAACTCATCGTCATCGAAGCCGAACATGTTCATGTAAAGCGAAATCGTCACGCGCGACAGCACGTACTTGAGAATGTCGTGCACATCGTCACGGCCGACGTAGAACAGGTGAACGTCCTTGCTGGCAGTGGTGGAATACGACTTCTCCTTTGTATAGATCGCCAGATCCTGCAGGGTAAACTTCTGCAGATTCTGGGTGGGATCGCCAAGGGAGTTGCTGGCGCTCTGCGTGGCCGGCCTGGCATACGCAACCTGCACGTCCTTTGTGGTGACCGGCGGTGGCGGTCCGGCCAGTACACTTTCAGGCACAGCGTGCGGGTCAACAAACGGACGCGCGGGCACGCCCGGCGCAAACGGCAGGGCAGACGCAGTCGCAAGGCTGCCGTCAGTGGCAGGCGCGGACTTGGCAGAAGATTTTCTGGCGGCGGTAGACATGAGGAATAGCTCACCCTTCAAAACGAAGTGCATCGCAAAAAAACGACGCGCTGACGTTAGCCGACCTCGCGTACCGCCGCAACCACAAAATTGAGGTCTATTCCCACTCAATAGTGCCGGGCGGCTTGCTGGTGATGTCGTACACCACACGGTTGATACCCCGCACCTCATTCACGATGCGACTGCTGATGCTGCGCAGCACGTCGTAGGGCAGCGGCACCCAGTCCGCAGTCATGCCATCTTCGCTGTGCACGGCGCGAATGGCGCAGGTGTAGGCATAGGTGCGCTGGTCGCCCATGACACCGACAGTCTTGACCGGCAGCAGCACGGCAAAGCTCTGCCAGATTTTGCGGTACAGGCCCGCCTTTTTGATTTCGATGGCGACGATGTCATCCGCGTTTTGCAGGATTTCGACCCGCTCCGGCGTGATCTCGCCGAGGATGCGCACGGCGAGTCCCGGACCGGGGAACGGCTGGCGTTCCAGCACTTCGTCTGGCATGCCCAGGTCGCGGCCCACGCGGCGCACCTCGTCCTTGAACAGGTCGCGCAGCGGCTCGATGAGCTTGAGCTTCATGTTCTCGGGCAGGCCGCCCACGTTGTGGTGGCTCTTGATGGTCTGCGACGGACCCTTGACGCTGCTGGATTCGATCACGTCGGGGTAGAGCGTTCCCTGCACCAGCCAAGCGACTTCGCTGCCGCTGCTGTCGTGGGTCAGTTCGCCCCTGGCGTCTTCGTCCTTCAGGATGCGCGCGGCCTCGTCGTCGAACACCGCGATGAACTCGCGACCGATGATCTTGCGCTTGATCTCCGGGTCGGTGATACCGCCTAGCTGAGAGAGGAAGCGCTCTGACGCATCGACCGCGACCACAGTGAGGCCGAGCTTCTCGCGCATGTTGCGCTGGACCTGCTCGAACTCGTTCTTGCGCAGGACGCCGTTGTTCACGAAGATGCACGTCAGCCGGTCGCCGATGGCGCGCGACACCAGCACGGCAGCAACAGCCGAGTCCACACCGCCCGAGAGGCCGCAGATCGCGCGTCCTTCGCCCACCTGCTGCCGAATGGTTTCGACCGTGGTCTGGATGAAGTGCTCGGGTGTCCAATCCGCGGGCGCGCCGCAAATGTTCAGGACGAAGTTCCGCAACAGCTCACTTCCCTGCTTACTGTGCGCAACCTCCGGGTGCCACTGCACGGCGTACATGCGGCGGCTTTCGTCCGCGATGGAGGCCAGCGCATGACCCGTTTCCGCGGCCACGCTGAAGCCTGCAGGCAGGTCCACGACGCTGTCGCCGTGTGACATCCACACGTCCAGCGCCGTGGGTAGCCCTGCGAAGAGTTGGTTTACTTGCTTAACTTCCACGGTGGCGTCGCCGTACTCGCGCTTGTCAGACGGCACGACCTTGCCGCCGAGATGGTGCGCCATGAACTGCATGCCGTAGCAGATGCCCAGCACCGGCAGGCCGAGCTGCAACACGGCAGGATCGGCTTTTGGAGCGTCCGCATCGTAGACGGAGCTGGGACCGCCGGAGAGGATAATGCCCGCAGGTTCCAATGCCTTCACTGCGTCGAGTGACGCAGTGCACGGGATGACTACGGAGAAGACCTGGAACTCGCGAACGCGGCGTGCAATCAGCTGCGTGTACTGTGCACCGAAGTCTAGGATGACAATCGTTGAACGACTCACACCAGAAATTGTACGGTGCGGTGTGTCAGCTTCAGGAGTCGTCATCCTGAGAGCAACGAAGGAACTGCTTTCTTGCCGCAATAGCGGGGGGGCGCAATAAATCAGGATGACGAGGCACTGCAGAGGGACGAGAAGAAGTTGTTAGTTGCTGTCCTTCTGCCGTGTGTTCGTCACACCCGTCACAATGCCGGCACCGACCAGTATCACGACCACGCCGATGATCCAGTGCTGCGGAATGTGCGCGAGATGCATGAGGTATGCGGCACCCGCGATGACGACGATGTAGCCAAGAACATAAAGACCGAAAGACATGCAGTGTTCTCCTTCAGATTTCGAAGCTGTGATGCAGCAGAGCTTTGCCCGGTCGTCTACGCTGCGCGCGCCTGCCACAAGCGAAGATAGCTTGAAACACGTGCCACATGGAAGAAATCCGACGCAAGGCAATACCAGATTGCTACAGCCACGTTCCACCAAAACAGAAATCGGTCCGTCGTTACAGCCTGGAACGGCAGCGGGCTTGCGGAGAACACCATAGCCAGCACCAGCAAGGCAATCTTCACCACGCCAAGCACCAAGTTGATTTCCACCAACCCGCTGCGCAGGCCGCCCACGCGCACGGCATCTCGCAGGCTTTGCGCGGCACCGGTGTTATTGCGCACGCTAAGGATGGGTGCCAGCGAGAAGACCCACCCTGTCAATGCCGAGATGGCGAACAGCGCCAGGGTCAGCGCAATGGTGCCTCCGACGTAGAGCATGATGGAAGGTTCCGCGCCCGCGGCAATCGGCGCGGCGATGGTGCTGCCTGCCAGCCACTGCACGCCCAGCCACCACAGCAGGAGCGTGGCCACCAGCGGCAGAACGCGCGACAACTGCAGCAGGATCAGCGTGACAGGACGAAAGCTTGTTGCCGGGTCCATGCGCCGCAGCAGGAACGATCGACCCATGCCAGACAGCACTGCCCACGCCACCAGCAACAATGGCGCAAGCCAGGCAGCGTGCAGCACGCCCGGCTTTATCAGCGCGAAGAAGTCCGCGATATGCAGAGCCGCAGCTGAGGGATCGGTGAGCAACTGGTTCGCGGAAATGTCCTGCACACTGGTGTTGCGCCATGGCACGGCCGCAAGGATGCTGCTGCCCCCTCGACAGAGCAGCAGCAGAGCGGGGATGCCGAAAAGCCAGCGCCAAGCGACCTCAATCAAAAGCAATGCGGGCCGCTGGCGCAGCCATGACAGGTTGGCGACAAAGCCCTGCGTGGCACGCTGGGGGTCGGGCGCGATGGCCTGCCCTGACGTAACAGCCATCAGCCCTTCACGACGAGATTCACGAGCTTGCCCGGTACCGCGATGATCTTGACAACGGGCCTGCCCGCGATCCGCGCAACGACCTTCTCGTCCGCGAGCGCGGCGGCCTTGATGGCTTCGATGTCGGCATCGGCTGCGACCTTGATCACAGTCACCAGCTTGCCCTGCACCTGCACCGGAATCTCGATCTCATCCTCGCGCGCGAGTTCCGGATCGCTCTGCGGCCAAGGCTGCCGGAAGACCGCACCCTCATGGCCCAGCTCCGTCCACAGTTCCTGTGCCAGGAAGGGTGCAAACGGCGCCAGCAGCAGCGTGAGCGAACGGAAGAGTTCCCGCTGCGTGGTCATGCCGATTGTGCCCGTATCCATCGCCGCCTCATGCGCACCCAATTCATTCACCAGGATCATGACGCTGGCAATGCAGGTGTTGAAGTGCCAGCGGCCGCTGAAGTCCTCCGTGATCTTGGCAATGGTCTGGTGCAGCTTACGCAGCAGTGCCTGGCCTTCGGTGCTCAGGGCTTCCTGCGTTGCGGTGCCTTCGCCCGCGCGCAGCGTTGAAGCGTACTTTGTGGTCAGCCGGTGCACGCGCGAAAGGAAGCGGTAGACACCGGCGACGCCGTCCTCCTGCCACTCCAGGTCGCGATCCGGCGGCGCGGCGAACAGGGCGTACATGCGCGTCGCGTCCGCACCATACTTGGCGATCATGTCGTCGGGCGAGACCACGTTGCCCTTCGACTTGGACATCTTGGCGCCGTTTTTGATGACCATGCCCTGCGTGAACAGGCGTGTAACCGGCTCGCTGTTGCCGATGACGCCGATGTCGCGCATGGCGCGCGTCCAGAAGCGCGAGTAGATCAGGTGCAGGATCGCGTGCTCCACGCCGCCGATGTACTGGTCGATGGGGAACCAGTAATCGATGGCTTCCCTGCTGAACGGCGCGGTGCTGTTGTGCGCGTCCGTGTAGCGGTAGAAGTACCACGACGAATCGACGAAGGTGTCCATGGTGTCGGTCTCGCGCTTTGCCATGCCTTCGCAGGTGGGGCACTTCACGTCCACGAAGTCCGGCACACGGCTCAATGGCGAACCGTCCACCACGGCCAGGTCCACCTGCTCCGGCAGCAGCACGGGCAACTGGTCTTCCGGAACTGGCTGCATGCCGCAGGTGTCGCAGTACACCACAGGGATCGGGGTTCCCCAATAACGCTGACGAGATACCCCCCAATCCTTCAAGCGATAGGTGATGGTTTGCTTGCCGAAGCCGCCGGCTTCGGCGTGCTTCACCATCTCCTCCAGAGCTTCCAAGACGGGCTCGCCGGTCCACTGGCCGCTGTCAATCAGCACGGACTCTTCCTTGTCCGTGTACGGCAGTGCGAGGTCGTCTGTGTCCAGCCTGGGCGCGACCACGCGCTTGATGGGCAGGCCGTACTTGGTGGCGAACTCGAAGTCACGCTCGTCGTGCGCAGGCACGCTCATTACCGCGCCAGTGCCGTAGCCGCTCAGGACGTAGTTGGCCACCCAGATGGGCAGGCGCTCGCCGGTAAACGGGTTAATGGCAGCGCGGCCCGTGTCGATGCCGTACTTGGGCAACTCGCCCAGCATGTCGGTGTCGCGCGCGGTCTTCTGCTCGGCCAGCATCTTCTCGACCTCGACCGACAACGCTGGATCGAAGCCGCACCAGTGTTGGATGATCGGGTGGTCCGGGGCAAGCTGCAACGAACTCGCGCCGAAGATGGTGTCGATGCGAGTAGTGAACACCGTCACGGTCATGCTGTCGGTGCAGCCATCTACCGCGAACGTGACCTCTGCGCCTTCGCTGCGACCGATCCAGTTGCGCTGCATGGTCTTGACCTTGTCAGGCCAGCCCGGCATCTGGTCGAGCTCTGCCAGCAGTTCATCCGCGTACTTCGTGATGCGCAGGAACCACTGGGTCAGGTCGCGCTGCTCCACCAGCACGTCTTCGTGCCGCCAGCAGTAGCCGCCGATCACTTGCTCATTGGCCAGCACGGTGTTGCAGCTCCCGCACCAGTTCACCTTGCTCTTTTTGCGATAAGCCAGGTCGCGCTTCAGCATCTTCAGGAAGAACCACTGGTTCCAGCGGTAGTAGTCGGGCAGGCAGGTGGTGACCTCACGCGCCCAGTCGTAGCCCAGGCCCAGGCGGCCAAACTGCTTGCGCATCTCGGCGATGTTGCTGAGCGTCCACTCACGCGGCGGCGTGCCGTTCTTGATGGCGGCGTTCTCCGCGGGCAGGCCGAAGCTGTCCCAACCCATGGGGTGCAGCACGTTGAAGCCGTTCATCCACTGGTAGCGCGCCAGCGCGTCGCCAATGCTGTAGTTGCGCACATGGCCGATGTGCAGCTTGCCGCTGGGATACGGCAGCATTTCCAGCACGTAGTACTTGGGCTTGCTGCTGGTGTGCGGCTCGGCGGCGTAGAGCGCAGGGTCGGCATCCCACGCGGCCTGCCAGCGCGGCTCGATCTCGTGCGGGTTGTAGCGGCGTGCGTCTTCGGGGGTGGGGTCCGGCGCTACGACGGCGACAGTGGCGTTGTCCTGGGGCATTAACCCCATTGTAAGAGCGCCGGTACCCGCTACGCCTTACTGTTTGCAGGCCACTTGGTCAGGCCGCCGCGATGATACGCCAGGTTTCCGATGTGCCCCGCCGCAGCGGCGGCAATGCCAGCCTCCACCGGCGCGTTCGGCTCCTTGCGGGTTTGGATGCAGTCGAAGAAATTGCGCATGTGCGTCACCGTGCCATCCTCAAAACTGTCTTCCTTCAGCACCGGATTCTGCTGGCGGCCCACGCGCTCACGCCACAGCGTCATGCCAGATCGGGCAAGTTTCAGCGTGCCCTCGCTGCCGCGGAACTCCAGCCCGCCGTCGTCGATAGACGAGCTCATCATGCCCTCGTACACCACGTCGAAGCCGGGATAGCGGAAGGCGGCCTGGATGGTGTCTGGGCACTCCCACTGCGTCTGGAGGTAGCGGTCGCCGATCATGGTGGCCATGCTGGGCGTGTCCTGCTTCATGGCCCAGTGCACCACGTCGATCCAGTGCGCGAACAGGTCGGTCATGGCACCGCCGCCGGTCTGCCAGAACCAGCGCCAGCGGCTGTACTTTTCCAGGGAGAATGGCTGGTCCGCCAACCCGCCCAGCCATTGCTTCCAGTCCAGTTGCGCCGTGTCGATGGGCTTGGGCACCCAGTTGACGTCGTAGTTCTGCCACCAGTAGGTGCGCACCTGGACCACGCGACCCAGCGCACCGCTCTGCACCAGTGCCACCGCGTTGCGGAAGTGTACCCAGCTGCGTTGCTGCATGCCGCACTGCAGAATGTGCTTGCTGCCGCGCACTGCCTTACGCAGACCTTCGCCTTCTTCCGGGGTGTGCGTGACCGGCTTTTCCAGATAGACATCCTTGCCTGCGGCCAGCGCGGCCAAGGCGATGCGCACGTGCCAGTGGTCCGGCGTTGCGATGATGACGGCGTCCACGCCCTTGTCGTCCAGCACCTCGCGAAAGTCATTGTGCAGGCTGGCGTTGGTGGCTGCCGGCCGTACCTTGACCGCCTCGCGTGCGGGAGCATACACATCGCACGCCGACACGATGTCGTAGGTGTGCCCCGTCTTCTCGGCCGAGTCCAGCAGCGACTTCATGCGGCCGCCCGTGCCGATTACGCCAAGGCGCAACCGGTCTGACGCAGCGTAGGCACGAGTAGCGGCCAGCGCAGTGAGTCCGCTGCCAACAAGAAAGGTACGGCGGGAAGGCGAGATCATGAAAGGTCCTCAGCGATGCAGGTGTGCCGTGAGATGTAGCGGCGTGGACATGCTAGTGCATCGGTTGTGGCTTTGTCCTGCCAGTGAGGGCCCCCTCGTGAAAAGCGGGACGCACAGGGCGTAAAGGCCGCGCTAAGGCGTAGAGGCGTTGCTCAGCGTGCCAGAAGCTGACGGCTACCGCAACCAGCACGGCGGGGGACGAAAGGACGCGCGATTACAGCTCTTCTTCGAGCTTCAGGTCCTCTGCCACGCGCTCGCGACCGCGCTGCAGCAGAACCTGCACGCGCCCCTCGGCTGCGTCCAGTTCCTTCTTGCACGCGTCGGCAAGGCCCACACCCTGCTCGAAAAGCGTCAGTGACTCTTCCAGAGGTAGGTCGCCCCGCTCAAGCTTTTCCACCACGGCTTCAAGCGTCTTCAACTGCTCTTCAAACGACGGCATCGGCAACCTCCTTCGCCGGCACGGACGGCAGCGTGGCTGCAAGCACATCGGCCGCCGCGCTGTACCGCGCGAAGGGCGCGCTGACTTGGACGCCCTGCACCATATGCCGAACTTCGGCAAGCATCTCCTGCGCAATGCAGACGCCTTCAGCACGGGAGCGCTCCGTGCCGTCCGCGGCACGGCCCATGCGCTGCAGGATGGTGTCCGGCATACGCACCTTAAGATCGTTCTTCATGAACTCTGCATTCTTCACACTGGTCAACGGCCAGATGCCGGCGATCACAGGAATCCGAAAGTTCTCCACGCGCCGCAGGAACTCCTCTAGCAAATGCAGGTCAAACACCGGCTGGGTAATGGCGTACTCCGCACCCGCTTCCACCTTGGCTGCAAACCGCCGTACCTCCGCGTCAAGGTCCGGCACACCGGGATTTGCAGCGACCGCAACGGTAAAACCGGTGCCCGACCCGATACTGTTGCCACCAATGTCCAGGCCATGGTTCATGTCACGCACGATGCGCGTGAGACCGATGGCATCCACATCAAACACGGCTGTGGCGTCGGGATAGCTGCCCATCTTCGGCGGGTCGCCGGTCAGGCACAGGATGTTCCGGATCCCGAGAGAGGACAGACCCATCAAGTCACTCTGAATACCGAGCAGGTTGCGGTCGCGACAGGTGTAATGAATGACGGTCTCGATGCTCACCTGCTGCTGGATGTGAAGGCACAGGCTGCCTGCGCTCATGCGGGCGCTGGCGCGGGGTGAATCCGGCACGTTGATGGCGTGCACACCAAGCGCTTTCAGCATGCGCGCGCCTGCGAGCTCACGCGCAGGATCAAGCCCCTTCGGCGGCACAATCTCTACCATGGTGACGAATTCGGCATGGGCGATGCGTGCGCCCAGCGTGGAGCGATCGTCCAGCGGTATGGGCTCAATCGGGCTCGCGGTGACCGTCCCTGCAGGGTTCGCAACACCCGCGGCCTGTGCCTGGATGGCCCTGACGGACGATCGCATCGCTTTGATGTGCTGGGGCGTTGTGCCGCAGCAGCCGCCGATGATGGTGGCACCCAGCCGCATCGCTTTGCGCGCAAAGCTGGCCAGGTACTCCGGCGATGTCATGTAGATGCTGCGTCCGTCCACGCAGCTGGGCATGCCCGCATTCGGCATGGCCGCAAGCGGCAGCTCCGTCACCCGGCGCATGCGCTCCACCGTGGCAAGCACCAACTGTGGGCCGTCGCTGCAGTTGCAGCCTACGGCGCGCGCGCCAGCCGCCTCAAGCAAGCGGACGGCTTCTTCCGGCGAGGTGCCATCCGCCACGTTGCCCGCGTCTGTGACCGTGACCATGGCAATGACCGGTAGATGCCGCGCCACCTTCCGGACAGCAGCTAGGGCGGCACCCGCTTCAGCAAGTGACGTAACCGTTTCCACGACGAACAAGTCAACCCCTGCCTCGGCCAGAACCCCTACCTGCTCCTCGTACACAGGGCGCATCACCGCCGCGTCCCGTTGCTCCTCTGGCAGACCTAGCGAGCCTAGCGCGCCGGCCACAAAGGCATGGTGCGCATGCTTCTCACGCATGCCTTCGACGGCCGCGCGCGCCAAGCGGACAGCGGCCGTATTGATCTCCGCGACCTTGCTCTCCAGCCCGAATCGCTTCAGCCGGACCGCGTTCGCGCCAAACGTGTTGGTCTCGATGAGCTCAGCGCCCGCCTGCAGGTACTCCTCGTGCAGGTCACGAACCATCTGCGGATCAGACAGGTTCAGTTCATCGAAGCAGCGGTTGATGAACACGCCCCGCGCATAGAACATGGTGCCCATGGCACCGTCGCACAGAGTGGGTGCCTTGCCGAAGATGTCTTCGACCGTTCGAGGCGCGGCATTTCTGGCACTGTGACTCGGCATGCGAAAGGCTTTCCCGCTATCGTATCCTGCTGGCCGCGCCGTGCACGTCTGGCCGTGTCGTCGACCTGCTTTGCTATACTTCAAGGGATCGCGGAAGGCCAGATTCCCGCGCCACCGTTGAGGTTTATGTTGAAAAGTATCTCCGTTGCGCGGTCGGCAACTGCCCTTCTGCTCGCTACCGCCGCTCTTATGCTGACAGGCTGCGGCTCCCGTCCCTACAAAACGACTGAGAATCAATTCGCAGGCCGTCCAGTGCCCCCATCGAAGCTGACGCAGCGCGTCATGGCTGCCGCGTCGCAGACCGGCATCTCCAGCGGCCAACTGGAAATTCTTGACGCGAAGCGCGACATCCGCTCCAACGTCTACCAGGCCAACAGCACGTTTACCATCAGCGGCTTTGCCGGCAACGCGCAGCAGATTGTCAACTATCCGGAGCAACTGCGCGGATTTGTCTACAGCAGCGACGGATCCGTGCAGACGATCAACTACTCCACGGAAGCCTCGCTCGGCACCACCACGACGAATGCCGGCATTGCCACGTCCTTCTTTGTCCCGCAGGATACGCAGACGGTATACATGGCGATCGAGCGGAATGGCACCTTTGTCATGTCGGCCCCGGCGGCGGGTTCGGCAACGTCTGCTTCCATCGGCGCGACCTACGTGTTCCCAGTACCCAGCGTGTATAAAGTGGTCGCAAACCCCGGGCACAGTGTCGTTCTGCTCATGCTGCGCAACTCGGACATGGTGTATCGCCTGTTGCAACTGAACAGCGACCAGGCACCCCCGCCCAATTCCCTCACGTGCCAGCCGGTGAACAAGCCGGTGTACTGCATCCTGCCGGTGGGTGCCACGCAGGCGGACGGCAGCGTGCGCGAGCCCGCCTTCCACCGCCCCGTGGATGCCTACTTCTCGCCAGACGGCGCGCAGGTGTACTTCCTGAGTTGCGGGCGCGAGTGCGGCGGCACGGCTGCAGGCGGTGATGACACGCCCGGCCTCAACTTTGCCAACCTGAACCTTCTCCGGACGGACTACTACCCGTCAAGCGCCAACTACGTCTCACCCGTGGTCAGCACCACGAACGTACCCGGCGGAGCCACCACGGCAATTTCAGACGGCACGACAGTCTACGTGGCCGGGCAGTCGCTGCAGGCAGACAATCTCTACACGGGCAACCTGTCGCTCATCCCGCTTGCAACAAAGGCCGTGTCGGCCACCTACCCAATTTCTGACGGTACCCACACCAAGCTGCTCTTTGCGGACAACAACACGCTCTGGATTGGTGCCACCAACTGCAGCAGCGGTGAGCGCGCCGCGCACAGCGGCAACCCCAACTGTCTGACCCGCTACGACATCACCGGCAAGACTGCCGGCATTGTGCCCAACGTGACGCTTGGCGGCAGCCAGAAGGTTCCGTACCCTAACGAGAATCTCGATTCGTACTACTACGGCAGTCTCACAGGACTGTGCTGGGTGGAAGGTTTGAACAAGGTCTACACGGCGTACGGCGGCCAGGTGCACGCGTTCAACACGGCAGATGGTTCCGAGATCGACAACACCAACATCACAGTGCAGGGCACCGTCAACGATGTTGCGTACATCGACGCTTCAACCAATGTCGCGGACTAAGCCGGCAGCTTCACAGGTGGATTTGCTACTGCGGCGAGTTCGCGTAGTAGCCAATGCTTTGCTTCGGAACTCAGCGCGTGCTCCTGCAGGGAGAATACCGGTTTACGCCGCAGGATCGCCGGGTTCACTCCCTGCCACGCGGGGTGATCGAGCGCGGTGCCTTCGGGAACAAACAGCGCGCTGGCGCGGTCCAGGTAACGCAGCGCCGACGGCTTGAAGTCCTGCACTGCCGGGTTCAGAACGGCGAGGTACAGGTCCGTCCGCAGGAAGCGCAGCACGCTGTTCGATTCGATGAGCACGTTCTTCGCGGAGTCGATTTCTTTGCGGATACGCGGCATGGCAGCAAGCAGCGAACCTTGCTGCGTCCGCACCCAAAGCACTCGCGCCGCACCGGCAACCAGCATCCGCGACGTGTCTGTACCTGACGCGCGATTGCGCTCCTCGCTAATGGCCACGGCATGGTCCGCCGAGGCACAGTCACACGCCTGTCCGTTGGCCGAGCAGACGTTATGACCGTACTGCGTGATCTTCATGGCCGTCCACCGCAGGGTAGCGGTGGCAGCAAGCACCTGCGCCGCCAGCGTGGTCTTCCCGATATTCCGGGTGTGTCCGCCCACCACAACGACAGCCAAGACTAACGGCCTCTGCTGAGCCGAGCCAGATCACGAAGGTACTGCTTGAGTGGTCGCGCCGGCCTGCCCCAGAACACCTGGCCGGGTCCGCGCAGCTTTTTCCCGCTCAGCACGCCGGCACCCCCGCCCAGGATGACGCCCTGCCCCACCAGTGCATGTTCTCCCATGCCCACCTGGCCACCGAGAATCGCTCCATCCTCCACAACGCTGGATCCGCTGATGCCGGTTTGCGCGGCAATGATCACATTCCGGCCGATGCGGCAGTTGTGACCGATGTGCACCAGATTATCGAGCTTGCTGCCCGCGCCGATGCGCGTTTCGCCGAGCGCTCCGCGGTCGATGGTGGTGTTGGCGCCAATCTCGACATCGTCCTCGATCACCAGCGTGCCCTGCTGGGGAAACAGAAGGTACGAGCCATCAGCGCGGCGCGCATAACCGAAGCCGAGCGAACCAAGGACCGCACCGGCCTGTACACGCACCCGATTTCCGACCAGCACGCCCGCTTCTATGACCGCGCGTGCACCGATGCTGCATGCGTCGCCGATGCACGCTCCTTCCCCAACAATAGCGCCTGGACCGATCGATGTGCCGAGGCCGACTCTGGCCGAGGCCGCCACCACAGCCGAGGGGTGTATCTCTGCCGCTGAGCACGGCTGAAGCCTGTCAGCCACCGTGGCAAACGCCAGGCGCGCATCGCGAACACGCACGATTCGCGGGTCATCCGAGATTTCGAGCTTGTGGTCTGCCAGGATCATACCGGCATCCGAAGAGAGCGCGTCGTGGAGCGCAGCCGCGGCGGTGGCAAAGACAATCGCATCGGACCCGGCATCTTGCGCGGCGGCAACACGGAGCAGGTCAGAGGCGGTACACGCACCTTCTCCGCCAACCCATTCCGCTACTTGCTGCCCCGTCGCCACACCCGTATCCTCCTGCGATTATGCGTGAGCAGCTGCGTTGTTGCCACTCACGCCGTTGTACAGCTCCGGCTGCCCCGGCGGACGAGTCTTCCATCGACGGTGCAGCCAGAGCCACTGGTCCGGATAGCGGCGAATGTAGGCCTCAGTGACCCGGGCGAACAGTGCGGTGTTTGCCCATGCATCCGCTTCGGCGTCGCCCGTTCGCTGCAGTTCCAGCGCTTCGCCGAAGTGGAGGACGTAGCGACCTTCCGTCTGCTCCCACAGCAGGAATCCTGGGACGACCTTGGCCGCGGTTTTGCGGGCCACTCTCGCCAGCCCGGAGGCAGTACAGGCCTCCTGGCCGAAAAACGGCACAAAAAGACCCTGCGGCGGCGTCATGTTTGTGTCCATAAGGATGCCCACGGTCTCGCCACGCGCCATGCTGTGGAGCAGACCTCGCGCAAAGTCGTCCTTATGGAGAACCCGGTTGCCGTGGCGGCACCGGATGGCGTTCACAAACTCATCAACGAGAGGGTTATCGAGGCGGCGAATCACCATACCCATGGGATAACCGAGCAGAGCGTGGACAAAGCTGGACAGCTCCCACGCACCCAAGTGTCCCGTGAGTACCAGCACCCCTTTTCCGGCCCTCTCGGCGGCGAGGAAGTTTTCCAGGCCCTCGTAACGCATCAGGTCACGCTGAACAAACTCTGCCGAGTAATGACGCATGAGGCAAAACTCGGCCAGTTGGTGGCCCAGATTTTGGAACACACAGCGCAAGATACGCCGCCGCTCCCTGTCGGTTAGGTCCGGCATGGCCAGCAGGAGATTCGTTTCGCCTACCCTGCGCAGCTTTCCGGCCAGCAGGTAACAGGCGCTGCCCATGCAACGACCCGCGGACCTCGCGAGAGGTCGCGGCAAGATGCCAAGCACGCCCACAAAGGTCTTTAAGAAAAAGTATTGCAGCCACTGCATCGGCGTGGCTGCAATACTCCGCTGTTGACGGCTAAGACCCAAGCTCCCATTGTATTCTTCCGCAGGGAACAGCTCCCCTCCGGAACATGCGCGTCTACTGCTGAACATGCGCGTCTACTGCTGAGCCTGCGCGCCGATAAAGTACTTCGCTACCGTTCCAACAAAGGGTCTGGCATCCTCCGGGGTGCCTATGTTGCCCCCCAGGATGGTCTTGAAGGGCTGCGCCGTTCCATAAAACGTACGGGTATCGTCCTGGTTCTGCGACATCACGGTGCCGTCCAGATCGATGCCTGCGAAGAGGCCCTTGGAGCGGGAATAGGTCAGGAACTCAGCATTCAGCTTCCAGTCCGTACCCGCCTGCGCGTTCCTTCCCACAGGACCGGCCGAGGCTGCCGCATCGCCGCCGATCTTGAATTTGTTCTGCAGCATGTGCTGCAAACCTCCCCGGTTCATTGCCACCAGGACCAGGTCTGTGGATTGCCCGCCAATCTGGAAGCCGAAACTGCCCCCCGTCAGCTGCACAAAGACCGGTGCGCTCCACCCGTGTCCTGTTCGGCAGGTAGCCACGCCCTGCCCGTACTGCGCACCCACCACAAAGGCACCCTTCTTGAAGGCCGGGATCACAACGACGCAGTTCGCGCCAGACAGTATCTGCGTCGGGACGGACTTGTCAGGCGTTGCCATGATCTCGTCCAGCACGCTCTGCGCATCGGCGAGGCGACCCTCCAGCTTCTCCTTGTCGGCTGCCAAAGCAGGAACTGACAACGCGAATAGCGCCATGGCACAAACAACTTTCTTGATCCCGTTCATACGCTCCTCAGTGCGGATGCAATGCCTCCGCCAACCGGTTCGACGGAGAGTAGCGCGATCCCGTTGCACAAGGCTCCGCCTACGAGATTCCTGGAGATAAAAAATGGGGTTGTGGACGCCAGCGATGCCGGCACCACAACCCCTCTTCTCCCAGGTCTGTGTTACGTAGTACCAATATGCCGCGTCGATGCGGCAGCAACAAGTTACGTAGGACTTAGGACCATATGTAACCTTTATGGTACGAAGGTGCCTTGCATAGGGTCAATGTGAGCCGCCGACCTGCATTTCCAGTGCACGTACGGTGAGCGCCACGCGGTTAGGAACGCCAAACTTCTGCAGGAGTTTTCCCACATGCGTTTTGACCGTCTTCAGTTCCATGCCCAAGGTGGAGGCTATCTCGCGGTTTGCACGTCCGGCGATCAGC
>CAXTBQ010000013.1:35055-49299 GCA_964242065.1 uncultured Terriglobus sp.
ACTTCCTGCTCCCGGGGCGTCAAGCGAATTTCCGGCGGCCGCGGGTCGGCTGTGGAGTAGGTATCGATGAGGCTGGCGAGCACCTTACGCGGTGCCCAGATGGAGCCGTCCGCCACCACGGCCACGGCCATGAGAATTTCGCGCTCGCTGGCGGTGTATAGCAGGTAACCTTTGGCTCCGCTGCCAACAACTCGCTGGATATAGGCAGGGTCGTTCCGTTGACCCAAAACGATAAGCCGCAGTCCCGGGCGCGCTCGCCGAAACGCCGCCATCATGGTGAGCAGATCCTCCTCCCGGGTATCAATCAGCACCATTCGGAGATCTTCCTCGCGGAGTGTATCCGGTGCTGTCAGCGGGATCAGATCGTAGCTGCTGCCAAGAACCTCCCGAAGGCCCTCAATGCGCAACGGATCACCGGAAACCACGCCGATCCTGGTACGCGTTGGTTCCGCCGCTGGAGCCTGCTTTGCCATACCGGCCTAGAGCTTTGGCAGCACGATTCCCTGCTGCCCCTGGTACTTGCCGGAACGATCCGCGTAACTCGTTTCGCAGGGCTCGTCCGATTGGAAAAAGAGGATCTGGCAAAGGCCTTCGTTAGCGTAGACGCGTGCGGGCAACGGAGTGGTGTTTGAGATTTCCAGGGTCACAAAGCCCTGCCACTCCGGCTCAAATGGTGTTACGTTCACGATGATTCCACAGCGCGCGTATGTGGATTTCCCCACACAAATCGTAAGAACATCGCGTGGGATGCGGAAGTACTCAATGGATCGCGCCAGTGCGAAGGAATTGGGCGGAACAATGACACTTTCCGCTTCGACGCTGACAAACGAGCGCTCGTCAAAAGCCTTGGGATCGATGATGGGGCTGTTCACGTTCGTGAAGATCTTGAACTCGTTGGAAACGCGCAAGTCGTAACCGTAAGACGAGAGGCCGTACGAGATGCAGCCGGTGCTCACCTGCTTCTCGCTAAAAGGCTCAATCATGCCTTTCCGCGCAGCCTGTTCGCGAATCCACTTGTCGCTCTTGATTGACATCCATCTCCCCGCCCACGAAAACGGCGCATTCGTGTCATATTACGACAAGACATCGCGCTTACAATCGCTGTAAGCCCGACATCTGAGTGAGTGGAGCAGCGGCAGCGCAAGCAGATGCTTCGCCAAGCGATGCCAGGCACTCCAGTGCAACACAAACCGGCAGGGGGAACAGCTTGATCAAACAAGATCTGATTCAACGCGTCGTGGACCGCACCGGCCTGCCACGTACCCGCGCGGAACAGGCTGTCGAACAGATTCTGAAGGGCATCAAGCGCGCCCTGACTACAGGGGATCGCATCGAGCTGCGCGGTTTTGGTGTTTTTACCGTCAAGCCGCGCAAGACTGGCATCGGACGCAATCCTCGCACGGGCAAAGAAGTCAGCATCGAGCCGGGCAGGGGCATCCGTTTTAAGCCGGGTAAGGACCTCCAGTCCTTAGGGGGCAGTTCGGCGACGACCGAAAGCTAAGCCGGAACGCTACATCAGGCTGATTGCATCCACATCGACAAGAATCGCTGTACGGGGTACGCCAGAACTTTCGGCGTGCGCAAGCATGCCCCGCAAAGCAGCCTGTAACTCACTCCTGCGCTGTGCCTTCAGCAAGAGGTGAAAGCGGTAGATCCGTTTGAGCCGGGCCACGGGTGCCGCCGCCGGGCCGAGCAGCCGGATACCCGGAGCAGAGCCGTTGGCGAACCAACTGCCAAGAGCTGCCGACCAGGCTGCCGCCTCTCCAAGTTCCTCTGACTGCACCAGCACATTCGCCAGCACCCCGAAAGGCGGATAGAAGAAAGGCCGGCGGAACTGCAACTCCCTGCGCACAAAGCCGTGGTAATCATGATCCGCAGCGTAGCGAACGGCGTAGTGGTCCGGATGGTACGTCTGCACCAGGACGCGGCCGGGCGCGCTCCCGCGGCCTGCCCGCCCACTCACTTGCGTCAGGAGTTGAAAGACACGTTCCGCTGCCCGGAAGTCCGGCAGGCCGAGCGCATGGTCGCAGCCCACCACTCCAACGGTGGTGATGCCGTGGATGTCATGCCCCTTGGCGATCATCTGCGTGCCGACAAGCAGATTGATTTCGCCGGAGTGGAGGCGCTGCAGCAATCGCTCCATGTCCCCACGATTGCGCACCGTGTCGCGATCCATGCGGCCAATACGCGCACCTGGAAAGATCTCGCTCAGACGCTCCTCTCCCTGCTGCGAGCCTGCACCCAGATAGTAGAGGTGCTGGCTACCGCATGTTGGGCAGCGCTCCGGAACGGTTCGTCGAGCTCCACAGTAGTGGCACTCCAGTCGTTCTCCCGGCTCGGCATGCAGGCTACCGGACGGCAGGTGCCGGTGCAGCGTCATGGCTATGGCGCAGTTCTCGCACTCGATCTTTTCGCCGCACGCACGGCACATGGCCACCACGCTGTAACCGCGGCGGTTGATCAGGATGACTGCCTGTTCCTCCCGGTCCAGGGTGGCCTGCGTTTCTTCGATCAATCGACGGCTGAACAGGTGCTCCACACCCGCATCGCGAAACTCCGTGCGCATGTCGACAAGTTCCACTGCAGGCAGCGGCCGGTTCTTTACACGCCCTTCCATGCGTAGCAGCGTGTAGCGCCCGGTTTGCGCGTTGTTCCAGCTTTCCAGCGACGGCGTGGCAGAGCCCAGCACAACAGAAATCCCCAGCAGCTTTGCCCGCATGACCGCGACATCCCTGCCGTGATAGCGAGGCGTTTCTTCTTGTTTGTAGCTGGCATCATGCTCCTCATCCACGATGATCAAGGCCATTGCCTGCAGCGGCGCGAAGACCGCCGACCGGGTGCCCACCACAATGCGCGCGTCACCGCGCCGGATGCGTTGCCACTGCTCGGCACGCTCCCCGGGTGTCAATTGGGAGTGCAGCAGCGCCACTTCCCGCCCGAAAGCCTGGTGCATCTGTCCAGCCATCGCCGGGGTTAGGCCGATTTCGGGGACCAGCAGCAGCGCCGAACCGCCTGCATCCAGCGCCCGGCGCATGGCCGCCAGATAAACCGCGGTCTTGCCGCTGCCGGTGATGCCGTACAGCAGGTGCGGCTGAAAGCCACCCGCGGCCATTGCGGCGGCTACGCTGGCCAGTGACTCCGTCTGCGCCTCATTCAGTGCGTGCTCGTGTGCCCTGTCAAGGCCGGGGCCTTGCACCCCACCGAGATGGAAAGGCCGGGTAGCTTCTTCCAGCGTGACCAATCCACGCTTCACCAGCGTTGTAAGGGTGGACGCGGGCACGGCAAGCGAACGCAGATCCCGCACACGCATGCGGCCGCCCACTCCGCTTAGCTCCGCAAGGATCGCTGTCTGGTTGCTGTTCAACTTCGGCAGGCGCACGCTTTCCACCAGCACCGCATACCGCTCCACGCGGCGTGTTTCCCGATCGCTCGCTTCCACCTCCCGCGTCAGCCACCGCTTGCGCACCATTCCTTCCAGCAACGCCTTGGAGGCACCCGTGCCTCGCAGCGCGATCAGCTTGACAGCCTCGCCACGCTCCAGTGCGTTGAGCACGGCGTATTCGCGGTTCTGATCCTCTGCGGACAAGCGCGATCGTCGTGACGACCCCTTCTCAGCGCCTTCGTGCAAGACCCGGCGCCCAGCCTCAGCGATGCGGTAGAACAGGACTCGCCGAACCTCTGCATTCAGTGGCAGCATCCCTCGCAGCACTTCACCCAGCGGTGCCACGTAGTACTGCGCGATCCACTCAGCAAGCTTCATCAGATCGGCGGGCACGAGCGACTCCTCGTCAAGCACCTGCTGAACCGGTTTGATCTTGATGTCCTCTGACGGAGCCTGGGAGTGCACCCGCACCACTACGCCAAGCAGGCGCTGGCCGCTGAACGGTACCAGCACGCGTGCTCCTACGTGCGCTTCTCCGCCAGCCAGAGCGTACGTGAAAGAACGCTCCAGCGGGACAGGCAAAGCGACGTCGACAAACAGGGCCACGTTTTTAGTCTAAAGAGGCTTACGTCTCGCTTCATCGGAGTTGCAGCTTCATCCACACGTCAGCACGCTGATAGTTCATGTGCGGCAGATCCGACGGCGGAACATGAAGGAAACCGAGGCTCTCATACAGGTGAACGGCATTCTGCAGCTTGGTGCTGCTGCCGAGAAAAATGGTTTGCGCAGTCTGTTCGCGCGCTGCGGCGATCACGAAGGAGAGCAATTGGCGCCCAATGCCCAGTCCACGCGCTTCCGGAGCCACCGCCATCTTTGAGAGTTCATACACGCCCTCGTAGAAGTGGATGAGCGCAGCGCAACCCACGACGGCTTGCCCTCTGATGGCCAGGTACACCTGTCCTCCAGGGGCGACAATTTTGCCAAAAGGATCGCCAAGCGTTTCCCGATCTTTGTCCTCCAGTTGAAACAGCCGGGAGATCCACTCTTCATTCAGAGTTCGGAACGCATCCGCATCGCTCTGCGATTGCATGGTACGGAATGTGACGGCACTATCTTCCATACGCTCAGGCTAAAAGTGAGCCAGGCCGCTGTCCACCAGCAAGAATGATTGAGGGAACTAGGTCCTGGCGGCAGGCTTCAACTGCATCTCAGCCATGACACGCTGCAGGTCTTTCCACGCCTCGGCCTTTTGGCGCGGGTCTCGCAACAGAAACGCAGGATGGTACGTTACCGCGCACTTTGCGCCACGGACGTTGTGCCACCGCCCGCGCAGCGCGCTGAGCGGCTGCCGTACTCCAAGCAGGTAGGTGGCGGCCGTGGCACCCAGCGCAACAATCACCCTTGGCTGCACGATATCGATTTGCTCCAGAAGGAAACGTGAGCAGGTGTTTGCTTCTATAGGCTCCGGCGGCCGGTTTTTGGGCGGGCGGCACATGACTACATTTGCAATGTAGACAGCTTCGCGCCGCAGCCCCATGGCACCGATCATATTGTTGAGCAACTGCCCCGCCTTGCCAACGAAGGGAAGGCCGCTGGCATCTTCGTCCGCTCCCGGGCCCTCGCCCACAAACATCAAGTGGGCGTTTGGGTCACCATCAGCAAACACAATGTTGTGCCGGCCCGCATAGGCCAGCGGGCAGCGGGTGCAATCGCCGATACGCGCGCGAAGCGTCGCTAGCGCGGCCACCTTTGCGGAAGCAGGGACGTGCTCGGCAGGCAAGGGAGCAAGCTGGTCGAAACTGATGAGGGGCATGGCTGGAGGCGCGAAGGATGTGTCTTGGATGTCAGGAGAATCGTCAGGCCCGGGCAAATCGGGCGCTGCGGCACCTGCGGAAAAAGGTGAGAGGACAATCTGGGGCCCGGAAGCTGGCCGCATGGAAGCATACGGAACAGCTTGCCTGCGCTCCGGTTCTGGTGGCGGAGTGGGAGCGGGACGCGAAGGTACTGAGCGCCGGACCTGCGTCTCGGAGAGCGGCAAAGGAGCACGGCTCGAAGAGCTTTCCGAAAGAGCTGCCAGGACGGATCGCGCTGCCATGTCCACCGCATCGCCGCGTTGGTACAAGTCGTACACGCCGAGATCCCGAAGGTAGTCCAGGTACCCGCGCAGCGCCTCTGCAGTCAACCCCATCTGTTGATTGTAGAAGCCGCTGCTACGGGGATACTAGATTGCGGAAGGAGCTACGAACTTCGGAGCCGGTGTCACCACGTAGCGCACCAGCCCGGTACGTATCTCATCCTGCGCCACACGGCAGGCTTTCATGCTGGGAGAAGATACGAGGGGAACAGCGCCTGATTGCAACTGGCGCGCACGGCGTGCTGCGCCTTTGACCAGGCTGTATTTGTTCTGAAGCGGATCCTGCTGGTTCATCAACAGCCTCCTGCGGTTTATGCGGATGGTTACAATCTACTCCAATCCGGCAGACAATGGCGGTGACGAGCTTCGATTTCGCACCGAAACCCGTGGTACGGTTAGGCGAACTGCTGCAGCACCGCCGTCAACCGGCCTGGCATGCTCTCGGTTCTGCAGCAGGCCGCGAGTGAAATCGATTGCGCTTCTCCGCGCGCCTGTAGCACGATAGCGCGCAACTCCGCGGCGGCGGTGTCCAGCACATCATTCACAATCGCGTACTGGTATTGCGCAACGTAGCTGAGTTCGCTGCGCGCCTGGCGCAATCTCCGCTCGATCACTGCCTCATCCGTCATGTGCTCGGCCGCGCTGCGATTGCGCAGCCGCGTTTCCAATACCGCAGGTCCAGGGGGCATGATGAAAATGGAGACAGCTTCCGGCATTCGCTCTATCACCTGCATCGCACCCTGTACGTCAATGTCCAGCAGGAGATCGCGGCCGTGTTCCGCCGCAAGCGACAGCGCGGAGCGTGCCGTACCGTAATAATTGCCGAAGACCTGCGCCCACTCCAGGAAAGCGTCCGCCCCGATCATGCGCTCAAACTCCGCGCGTGTGGTGAAGTGATACTCCCGGCCGTCCTCCTCAGAACCGCGTGGTGCCCGAGTGGTGTACGAGACCGAAAACTCGAGGCCCTCAACAAACTTGCGCAGCTCGTTGACCAATGTTGATTTGCCCGAACCGCTGGGTGCCGAAATGATGAAGAGAATGCCCGCCATTCCTGTCCTCAGCCGCTTTATGCCCCGCCTACCGGCAGTGTCATCTCAGTGTCCTCTATCGGCTCGCCATCCTGAAACTGCATGCTGTAGAGCCGGTGGTAAGTGCCGCCGTGTTGCAACAGTTCCGCGTGCGATCCGCTTTCCGTGACGCGGCCGCCTTCCACCACCAGGATGCGATCGGCCCGGCGCACCGTTGACAGCCGATGTGCAATCACCAGCACGGTGCGGTCGCTCATCAGGTTTGAAAGCGCCGTCTGTACCAGCGATTCGCTCTCAGCGTCCAGTGCGGAAGTGGCCTCATCCAGGATCAGGATCGGCGCGTTCTTGAGGATGGCGCGTGCAATGGCCAAACGCTGGCGCTCGCCTCCGGACAAGCGAAAGCCGCGCTCCCCAATGACAGTGTCATAGCCATCGGGCAGACGCATGATGAAGTCGTGCGCCAGGGCAGCACGAGCCGCATGCTCCACGCGCTCCCTTGTCACATCCGGCTGACCATAGGCAATGTTGTTCCGCACAGTGTCATTGAAAAGGACGGTTTCCTGGGTCACTGTACCTATCTCACGCCTAAGGCTACTCACCTTTACGTCCCGCAGGTCAGTCCCATCGATGGTGATGACGCCACGGGTGGGATCAAAGAAGCGCGGAATCAGGTTAACTAACGTGGACTTGCCCGCTCCGCTCGGTCCCACAAGCGCCACCACCTCACCGCGCTGCACGTACAGGCTGACGCTGTGCAGTACCTGCTTGTAGCGGTCTTCGTCTTCATCGTCGCGGTAGGAAAAGCTGACATCCTGAAAGCGTATCCCCTCTGCAAAGCTACCCAGCTCAACCGCTTCTTTCTTCTCGGGCACCTCGTCCTGCTCATCGAGGAACAGGAAAATCTTGTCACTGGCACCAAGCGCCTGTTGAAAGCTGTTGTAGAAAAGCGCGAACTTTCGAACGGGATCGTACAGTGCGAACACTGCGATCAGGAAAGTTATAAATGAACCCGCAGTCATCTGGTGGTGCACGATGCGGATGCGTCCTACAAACAGCAACATCGCAATGGCAGCCGCACCCAGCGCATCCATGAGCGGCGACGAGATGGCCTGCACCCCAATGGAACGCATGTTCGCGCGCAGCAATCGGCGTGCCGCACGCCGGAAGCGCTGCATCTCCCACCCTTCCATGCTGAAGGCTTTGACGATGCGATTGCCCGTCAACGTCTCATGCAGGATGTTCTGGATGTCGGAAAGCTTGTCCTGGCCGCCACGCGTAGTGCGCCGCACGCCGCGGCCGATCTTGCGTGCGGAAAGGAAGATTACCAGAACAAATCCAAGCAGCACCCATGCCAGCCGGCCGCCCGCGATGACCACAACCAGGGCCGTAAAGATGAGCGTAAAGAACTGCTGAAGAAAGTCGCTGAGCACGGTGGACATCGCAATCTGCACGCGCTCAATGTCGTTGATGAGCGTCGACAGCAGCGAACCCGTAGTGTAACGCTGAAAAAACGGCACAGACCGCCGCAGCACGGCATAGTACAGGTCATTGCGTAGGTCGGTGATCATGCCGAAGCCGGCGTAGTTCACCAGATACGTGCCAGCGTAGTCGCACACTGCTTTCACAATCGCAGACACGATCAGAGCGAAAGCCACGATTGTCCAGGCATTGTGCATGGTGTGCGGCACAAAGCGCTGCAGATCGATGGTCCAGCCGGTATGGGCCACGTGGAACACAAGAATGTGTACGGGCTGCATGTCAGCCTGTAACACGTTGTCGAGAATTGGCTTGACCAGCAGGACACGGAGTGCCGCCATGGCACCCACCAGGGCCATCAGCAGGACCGAAAGAAGCGCGTAGCCCGAGTAGGGGCGGAGATATTTCACCAGGCGCAGAATGCGTCTCATCGATCCCCTGCCTGGTCGCTCGCGGGCTGCGGTTCCACTGCTTCGATTCTATCTACCCGCCTGAGCCGCGCATACCCGCACAGCATCCACAAACCGCCATAGGGGAATGAGAGTGCCCAGCAGAAAGAACACGGCGGGCAGCAGAAACACCGCCCTGGCTTGTCCGCCCTGGTGCCAGCCGCTGCGAAGAACCAGCGCGGTCAAAAGAAACCCGAGCACCCCATAGATGAGGAACGGCACTCGCATAGCGCAGTACATGTGGGCGGTAAACACCAGCAGGGCCAGGCTGCCGAACACATACAGCACACCGCCGAACAAAGAAGCCAACAAAACACGAACGCCAGCCTGCTTCAGATCTCCGGACATGCCTGTCACCTCGGCATGTCGCGATGCGACACTTTCAGCCGATAGCCTGCATTGTTCAGGCGCTTCTTCATCTCTTCCGCAATGGCGACGGAACGGTGCTGACCACCGGTGCAGCCGAACGCGATCGTCAGGTAACTCTTGCCTTCCTTGACGTAGTACGGCAACAGGAACTGGAGCATGTCCGTGGTGCGGTCGAGGAACTCGCGGGTCTGTGGGAAGTCCATCACGTAGGCGGAAACCTGCGGATCACGCCCAGTCAGCGGACGGAACTCTGGGATGAAGTGTGGATTGGGCAGGAATCGCACGTCAAACACCAGGTCAGCTTCTGGCGGCACGCCGTTCTTGAAGCCAAAGCTCATGGCTGAAACGAGTAAGGGCTGCTCGCCTTCTTTTCTGCTGAACTGTGCGTTGATGTGAGCGCGAAGCTCATGCACGTTGAATTTTGACGTGTCCAGAACCACATCGGCCAGGTTGCGAACCGGCTCCATGCGGTTGCGTTCGTCTGCGATGCTTTCGCTCACCAGTTCGTCACGACGCAGCGGGTGCGGACGCCGGGTCTCAGAGTAGCGCCTTACAAGGACCTCATCAGAAGCCTCCAGGTAAACGACTCGCGTCGGCAGGTTGCGCCTGACTTGTTGGAGGATCTGCGGGAAGCGGGAAATTGACCCTTCGCGTGCATCGACGCCCAACACAGCTCGGGTGATTTCACTGGAGCCGCGTACGAGTTCCGCGAACTGCGGCACAAGCTCAAGGGGCAGGTTGTCCACCGCGTAATAGCCTAGGTCTTCGAAAGACTTCAGTGCTGAAAGCTTGCCCGCGCCCGAAAGACCGGTAAGTATAACCAGCTCACCGTGAATGATGGGGGCTTTCTCAGCCGCACCCGCAGTGTTGTCGCGCAGAGAAGAGTCGAGTTGGCTTTCTGCGGTGGTGCTCTCAGACATTGGATCTGTGGACAAGACGGAGGGGGTGCGGCGGACAGCCATGCGGCTAATGCTAGCACCGCCGCATGGCGCTAGAGGAGTTGAGTCAGGCTGCATCTACGCCTTGCTCTTCGTGCAACTCACCATCGTCAATGCCTGCTATCACTTTTCCTACCGCCGTCTTGCTTTGCGAAAGGCGCTTTGACTCAGGATCTGTCTGTTCTTTTACATCGATATCATCAGTCTGCAGGCGGATGGACCCTGTGGCGGTTTGCTCGGGATGGTGCCGCGTGGTCACCACCTTTTTGCGCGCCTTTACAGCCTGCAGTTCCACCTTATCGAGCGCGTCTTTAAGAGCAATATCAATCTCCTTTGCGGAGGTGTGCGAAGAGTAATCGCCGATCGTATTGCGCACTGTCACTTCCGCCTCGCAGCGGTTCTTCTCGCAGATGAGCACAACCTTGGCCATGCACTTGGGCCCAAGCACCTTCTCGATGCGGCCCAGGCCTTCTTCTGCCTGCTGACGCAGCTTTACTGTAACCGTCGTGCCTCTGCCGGTGATTTCAAGATCCATGAACTACCTCCTCGGACTTGCCCATAGGATGCAGGTGCACAGGCACGCGCAGCCTGCACTCAGGTGCGACTGCGACGCTGATGCGTACTGGGTATGTTCATGTCTTCACGGTACTTTGCCACGGTGCGCCGGGTGACCTGGATGCCCTGGCGCTGCAGTTCCGCCGCTAGTGCGTCATCCGTGAGCGGGCGTGCGGCGTTTTCTTCCTCGATGAGTTTGCGCACCTTCTTCTTGAGGATCATGAGCGGCAAGTCACCGCCCTCCGGCCCGTTCACGCCCTCGGAGAAAAAGAAGCGTAATTCATACACGCCCTGTGGGGTATGGACGTATTTGTTCGCGACTGCGCGGCTCACCGTGGACGGGTGCACGCCGATCTCCTGCGCCACCTCCTTGATCATCATCGGATGCAGCGCGTCCACGCCGCGCTCAAGGAAGTCGCCCTGGCGGCGGAGAATGGCCTCGCACGTCCGCACAATGGTGTTCTTCCGCTGCTCGATATTCCGTAGGAGCTGGATCGCTGAACGGTAACGCTCCTTGACGTACTCCTTGACCTCGCGTTCCGTGTCCTTCTGACGCAGCATGCGACGGTAGCCCGCGTTCAGCCGCAGAGCCGGAAGGTCTTCCTCGTTCATTACGACACGCCATTCGCCGTCGCGCTTCACGAATGCGACATCCGGCTCAAGCAGCCGCGTTTCCTGCTGGTTGTAGCGTTGTCCAGGCCGGGGATCGAGCGATCGAATAATCTCAAGCGCAACGGCAAGCTCGTCCGGCGTTGTTGCTAACAGCCGCACAAGTTCGCGCAGATCGCGCTTCTGCAACAGCGTAAGGTGCTGCTCCACCACGCGCGAAGCAAGCTTCAGGCGCGCCACGCGAGTTTGGAGTTGCTGTACGGCTTCAACCCTGGGAACACCTACCCTTAGAGCTCTCCGCACCTCGCGAAGTTCCGCGCGCAACTGCAAAAGGAGGCATTCGCGAAGGTCGCATGCACCCACGCCGACAGGGTCAAGCGACTGCACCGCGCTGCGGGCCTCGGCCATGAGCCCCGGCGTGCTGCGCTCGTCGTCTGCCTGCGCCGCAAGCTCTTCGTCTGAAAGCGGCAGGTAGCCGCTCTCGTCCAAATTGCCTACGATCACTTCCGCCGCAGCTCGTAACTCCGGCCGGAGCGACATGGAACCGAGTTGCCAAAGCAGGTGATCGCTTAGGGTGCCGGGCTTCGACAGGAAATTCTCGAACGATGGCGCATCCACATCTTCGAAGCTGCTACTACCGCCAGAACGGAAGCCAGGATCAAGGTAGTCCTGAAAGTAGCTGCCGAAATCGATTTCATCGAACGGATCTTTTTCGGAGCGGTCTGCTTCTGCTGCCTTCTGTTCGGCAGAAAGCTCGCGGTCTCCTTCGCGGCCTGCGAGTTCCTCAAAACTTGCTGTGCTCTCGTCGATTTCCTCCAGCACGGGGTTTTCGATGACTTCCGCGTTGATCATGTCCTTCAACTCAAGCTTATTGAGCGCAAGGACACTCACCATCTGCACCAGACCAGGTGTAAGCACCTGGCGTTGGGAGACTCGCAGATTCAGCTTGGGCTGCAGCAGCAATGCGTGCGCTTCCTCCGGAAAATTGCATTGCGTGACCCTGCCCGGAGGAGTGTCCGCGTTGCTCGCCGAACACCTCGAAGTCTACTCCGCTGGCCGGAACGGCGCACAGAAGCCAACATCTGCAGGCGAGCCACACGTTCCAATCAGGAATGCGCCCCTTACAGCCGGAAGTTGTCGCCCAGGTAGATCCGCTTGACTTCGGGGTCGCGGCCCAGATCGCCGGGCGTCCCGCTGCGGAAAATGCGGCCCTCTGCCATGATGTACGCACGATCGGTGACGCTCAGCGTTTCACGAACGTTGTGATCCGTGATGAGAACGCCAATGCTGCTCGCCTTTAGTCCATAAATAATCTGCTGCAGGTCGAGCACGGCAATCGGGTCGATGCCGCTAAAAGGCTCGTCCAGCAGGATGAACGACGGCCGGATACACAGGCAGCGTGCGATCTCCACGCGACGCCGCTCACCGCCAGACAGTGCGTAGCCCTGCGTTTTGCGCACGTGCTGGAGGTTTAGCTGGTCGATGAGCGCTGCGGCCCGCGTCCGGCGCGTCTCCCAGTTGAGCGGCTGCGTTTCCAGGATGGCGAGGATGTTTTCTTCCACCGTGAGCTTGCGGAATACTGAAGGCTCCTGTGGCAGATAGCTGATGCCGAAGTTGCGGGCCCGCAGATACATCGGTGTGCGCGTGATGTCTTCGCCACCGACCGAGATGCTGCCGGCGTCGGGCCGGACCAGGCCGACAATCATGTAGAAGCTGGTCGTTTTGCCCGCGCCATTCGGTCCCAGCAGGCCCACCACCTCGCCCTGGGCGATGGACAGGCTCACACCGCGCACGACCTCGCGGCCACCGTAGCTTTTGGCAATGTTGTCCGTCTGGAGCGTGCGGCGGCCGCCGCCTGACACAGGACCGGGTTCAGCAGAAATCAGCGGGGGCTCCAAGTTTCCGTTCGTCTGCAACTCGGCTGGTTGTATCGGCATTCAACGACTCCGGACGGGACGCGCAGCATGCGTCTCGGTGTGGACACGCCTGCCGGTCTCTCCAGCGACTTCGACGCTATCATCGCCGCCGTGGAAGATCAACGTGGTGCCTGTGATGTTACCGCGGAGGCTGTCAGCGATGGCGGGAGGCGCGGCTGCGGTCCCGGTGAGTTCGTAGCGGCTGTCGGCCTCTGTATAGAGCAGGCGCTCGCCGGTGCCTGTTCTGCTTGGCTGCTGCAGATGAACGTCCCCGGTGGCGAGGATGGATTGCACACTGCCGCCGCTGAACACACCGGTCGCGACCGATGTCGCGGTGTTCGCTTGCTTTGCGGCTGCGGGTTTTAGCGTTGCTACGGCGCGTCTAGCGCGGAGATCGGAAACCGAGTCAGCAATGTGAACATTGCCGGACATATCCACTTTGCCGGGTGCTTGTGCAGTAGCGGCTGTCATCAGCAGCTCTTCGCCTGTCACGACCAGAGTGCCGCTGCCCTGCCCCTTACCTGATGCCTGGCCGCTCCTAGCCGATGCGGGAAGCAACAGCTGCGCAGTCCCTTTGCCTGCGACCGCAGCGTGCGCCAACAGCGTACCCTTGGCGCGGTCGAGCAGGATCTCCGGTGCCTGCAACTGCGCTGTGCTGCTCCACATCCGGACCTGACGGTCCCCACCGGAGAAACGAACGGCCCCGGTGCTATTCATCACGGTTGCGTGCGCGGCAATGACATGCACAGCTTCCGCCGCGCTGCCCTGAACAAGCGTGCCCTTGACCGAACCTTGTGCTTCTGCGTCTTCCGTGGCCCGGAGCAGATCAATACGCTCCGCAGCGAGTTGGAGGCCCGGTGCCGTGACCACGGGCGAACCTGTGAGGACGAGCCGCTCCGTCACCGCGTCGTACGCTGCGCGCTCGGCGGTGGCATGGCTGTCCTGCGGCTGACTGGCAGGGCTGCCTGATTTGGCGATCGCAACGGAGTGCTGCGTCACAACGACATGGCCCGTCTGTACAGCAGACTCAAGTGCGCCAGAGGCACCTTGCCTGGGAGCCCTGGCCTTCGGAAGCAGGGTCATGTGCAGCGCGTCGCCGCTGCTGGTGCGCACGTTGCCGGCGGTGTCTCGCTGGTACAGCCGGGTCAGGCCGTTGCCATCCACTGCGTTGATGTAGCGAATTCCACTGGCCAGCGCTGTGAACGCGTGCAGCGTGTCGGCAGCGACAACTGTGGTGCTCGAGGGTTTTCCGCCGGCACCAGAGCCTTCCTCATTGCGAAGCTCCGCGCCGCCACTTGCAACTGCGTCGTGGATTGCGGTTCGTCAGCCGGCTTGTGTGAGTTGCGCTACCAGCCGAGCCGCCCTGAGCACCTGCTTCGCGCCGGTGT
>CAXTBQ010000014.1:0-1975 GCA_964242065.1 uncultured Terriglobus sp.
TGAACATCCTGGCCTGATCGTCACCCGTCGTCAGCGACGGGCAAGAGCAAACGCCAGACCCGCGTCGCTGGTTCCCATGCTGTCCAGCCGGAGCTGCAGGTGCGATGCTGCCAGATGGATCGCGAATTGTCCCGCTGCCACATACGCCGAGAGAAAAACCAGCGTGAAGAACAGCACCACCGGCGTAAGGCCTATCAGAAGGTACGTAAGGATCAGCTTGTTCCGCAGACGCCAGAGCAGTCCCTCGCGAATGGAACGGTAGAGAAAAGGAACAGACGCTATCGCAGCAACTGGTAGCGCCATCCAGCGCAGCGTTGAAGCAACGCTGCCGATGTTGCCGGGCAAATACGCCAGCACGAACGCTGCTAACGTGAGCACCCAAAGCGCATAGAGGTAATCAGGCACCTTTGTCCTTGCACCATGCATTGGCGGAGAGGCCGAGGCGTAGAGCGGGTCTGACACGTTGTTTTGCCTGCGAGGCCGCAGTAACGAAGAAGCCACTTATCGCTCCTCTGCCGCTGCCAGGCGAATGGCATGGCGTGTTGCGGAAAAGTGCGCGCCGGCGAGCAGCATCAATCCAGAGAGGAAGGCCCACAGCATAAGTCCCACTGAAATTTGGAATGGACCGTAGGTGTTGGCGAAGTCGAGGTGAGGCAGCACGACGATGTATAGGTGCTTGGCAGCCTCCCACAGCAGGCCCGTGACTACGGCAGTGGGCAGAACCGCACGTGCGGGCACCTTTCGGTTCGGCAGGATCCAATAAATGAGGAAGAACAGCGCGATGCTGCTAAACGTGGCGAGCACCGCCAAAAATCCACGCGAAAGGACTGTGTAGAACACGTTATGTACGTGCCCGAAGAACACAAATCCCAGGACCGTCTGCTGCGCGGTGGACACTGCGACCGAAAACATGGCCAGTAGCCCGGCTGCCGATGCCAGACCGAGGGAAACTGCCTGGTTGTGGAGATAGTTGCGGTTCTTCTTCGCGCGCCACACGTTGTTCAGCGCCACCTCAAGGGGTAGAAAGACACCGGTGCTGCTGATAAGCAGCATGACCACTGAGAACACTTGTACGCCCCTGCGGGGATGCACCAGAAGGTTCATGTTGCGCATGACAAAGTCCTGCCCCGTCGGCAGGTAGCTGTGCATCAGCTCTCCCACCACGGCGAACATGGCTGGCGAGTGGAAGACGCGCTGGGTGACCGTGAGCAGCAGGACAATGAAGGGAAATAGCGACAGGATAACGTTGGCTGCCACTGAAAAGGCGTAGGTGTGCACGTCTGTCTGCATCAGGTAGCGAAGCAGTGCGAGCAACTGCTTTCCGGAGCCGCCTTCCACCGGCTCCGGCCAGAGCTCACGTTCTCCGGGAGCCTCCGCAACCTGGCTGGGAACGGCTGGATCGGGCTGGTTCTCGGCTAAGAAGAGGGGCATAGTGCAGGCGTGGAAAGGCTACTCCGAATGCATTGATGCTAGCAGAGCATCCCGTGCTTTCTGCCCCGTTTCGCTCGCTGCGTCAAGCTGGCGGAGCGCCCACGCGGCGGTTTCCTGCAGTACCGGATCATCACCTTGGACCCACGTCAACAGCCGCTCGCGATAGCGTTCATCGCGGCTGTTGCCCATGGCGATTGCCACGTTGCGCTGCAGCCGTTTGCGTCCGGTGCGTTCCAGCGGGGACCCGCGGAAAGCCAACATGAACGCTTGATTATCCATGCCGGCGAGCCATTCGAGCGGGGGATTTACCAGTTCAGTGCGCGGCTGCATGCCCGTGTGCGAACCCACTGGTGCTCGCTTGTTCCACGGACACACGTCCTGGCAAATGTCACAGCCAAAGACCTGACGGCCCATCTTCGCCCGCAGCTCGTCAACAATGCTGCCTTTTTTCTCAATCGTCAGGTATGAAATGCAGCGGCCTGCATCCATCTGCCGCGGAGCGATCAGAGCGTCTGTGGGGCAAGCGTCAATGCAGCGTGTGCAT